>JBIOUJ010000035.1:0-40900 GCA_044867025.1 Pyrinomonadaceae bacterium
CTGATCCTGATCAGCGTTCATCCGCGTTCATCTGCGGCTAAATAATCTAGTCTATTCCGCACGCAGTGCAGAAATCGGATCGACTGATGCTGCGCGTCGCGCCGGAAGAAAACTCGCCAGTAACGCAGAGGCTCCCAACACAGCGGCCACACAAACAAGCGTTGTGACGTCCCAGGGCGGCGTGCCGAAAAGCATCTTGCGCATCAACGACGCAGCGAGAATCGCACACCCGGTTCCGATCACAATCCCTGCGAGCGCCAATGCACCCGCTTCCTTCAGGATAAGCCCATAAACCGTGCTGCGTTGCGCGCCGAGTGCGATGCGAACTCCACTCTCACGAGTGCGTTGCGTTACCGAATAAGCAATCACTCCGTAGAGCCCAACCACTCCGAGCAGCAAGGCAACCGCCGCGAAACCTGCGACAAGCCACGCGGCGGAACGGCGCAAATAAACAGTCGAGATAGTCAGGATATGACAGGTTTGCGAGGGGAATGTCTGGGTTTGTTTCCGAAACATACAGGAGACGCGAAGGATCCTGATACGGCAATGGCTTGATGAGCGCTGCATCGACGAAAGCAAAGATCGCAACGCTGGCGCCTATCCCAATGGCGACCATCGCCGTGGCAGTAACGGCGAACGCTGGAGTCCTGCGTAGCTGTCTGAGCGTGAAGCGCAGATCCTGGACCACGCTTTCGAGGAATGGAATCGTGGCGCGATCGCGGTAAGCTTCTTTTGCTTGATCGACCCCACCCAGCTTCATTATCGCTACGCGACGAGCTTCCTGCGGCGACATGCCGGTGCGGATGTTGTCGTCGATGTGCATTTGCAGATGGCTCTCGAGCTCGTCGGTGAGTTCTTTTTCGCGAGCATCTTTCAGGAACAGCCCTTTGAATCTCAACAGCCAGGCACGAAGTTTTCTCATGACTCCTCCTCCAGTGGCGCGAAAAACCGGGCAACGATTGCAGTCGTCTGGTTCCACTCGGTTGCTTCTCTTTCGAGTTGTTTGCGGCCCGAGCGTGTGAGCTTGTAGTACTTTGCCTTGCGGTTGTTTTCGGAGACGCCCCATTCAGAAACGATCCAGCCCTCCTGCTCCAACTTCAGCAATGAGGGGTAAAGCGTTCCGTAATTGAGAGACAGTCGATCGCCGCTGATTTGCTCGATACGACGCGCGATTCCATATCCATGAAGCGGGCCGAGGGTGTCAAGCGTCTTCAGGATCATCAAGGCAAGGGTTCCCTGCCAGATTTCAGTTTTTGACATCTGCGCGGTCTCCTATGGTGTGGCCATAGGACTATACACGGGCTCGTATGGGAAAACAAGAGGAGAGTGATTAGTTACTTCCGTGGTGGGATGGGTTCGAGTTCGTAGTAACCGCCGCCTTGCATACCGGATAAGAAAAGGTGTCCGTCTTTGATGGTGAAGCTTTGCACGTCGCCGCCCTCCGTCACGATCTGGTCGTGAAGCGACCCTGGACCACACTTCGCGCTCGTCCTGGACCAGGATCCAAACTTTAGTTCACCCTTTGCGGTCACTCTCCACGTGCTGCTGGCGCGGTTGCAATCAACACGCGCTACTACGCGGCCGTCACTGCCAAATTTGATCGTGTACTTTGATTTATCGTCCACCGTGACGGTTCTCTCATCTGGTCCCTGAAACTTAACCAACTGCCATGACGTGCCGCTGAGCGGGTTCCCACCACTCGACTTCTGTGCCACTGCTGAGGTTAACAAGGCGGAAACAATGACGACGCTCGCCAACATCAACGTCCTTCGCCTTGCATTAGTTTTCATAGAGGCGGCCTTTTTATCCATACGACATTTTGGTTGACCAGTTTAGCGCCAACAGCGCGGAATATGATAGCCAAGCGCGAAGCGCGTCGCCCATGGTCCACGAATCGAATTGCATTCCAGCCCTGTGAAGGGGCGGAAGGAATTACCAGTGTTCAATTTACCTATGACAGTGTATTCTGGTTCGGTTTTACAACCTCACAAGCAGAAAGCGAGACCAAGACATGCCTCAATCCTTGTCGTCAATCCTCATTCACCTTATTTTCAGCACAAAAAATCGCGAACCGTTCTTAACAAGTGAAATTGACGCAGAGCTTTACCCTTACATGGCTTCTATCTTTAAAGCGATGAAGTCACCTGCGTTAATCATCAACGGCACTTCGGACCACATTCACACTTTGTTTTCACTTTCGCGCGTTGTGACAATCGTCTCTGGTGGAAGAAGTGAAGACCGAATCCTCAAAGTGGATCAAAACGAAAGGGAAGCAGTTTCGAAATTTCCACTGGCAGAGCGGCTACGGAGCGTTCTCCATTGGTCAATCACAAGTGCCCACGGTGAAGCGATACATCACACGCCAGAAAGAGCATCATCATCACGTAAGTTTTCAGGATGAGTACCGGAAGTTTCTTAACGTTTATGGAGTGGAGTACGACGAACGTTACGTGTGGGACTGAATGATCTTTCCCTTTTCAGGGT
The DNA here is from genome assembly GCA_044867025.1 of Pyrinomonadaceae bacterium. Classification (GTDB taxonomy): domain Bacteria; phylum Acidobacteriota; class Blastocatellia; order Pyrinomonadales; family Pyrinomonadaceae; genus PSRF01. Next base: position 2,485 of record JBIOUJ010000035.1, read on the forward strand.
GGAGATCCGTGATTAAATGGGCCGGCGCCAAAGGCGCGGAATATGAAAGCCAGGGGCAAGCGCGAAGCGCGTCGCCCCTAGTTTGTCAGTACGCGTGGTTCAGGCGTGAAGGGCCGAAATATCCGCGTAGTATTACGCCCTTTCAGGGCTGACCTAAATGTTAATGATTCTGTCCAGGGGCGGCGCTCCTTCGTCGCTTGCCCCTGGCTATCATATCGCGCGCCGTTGGCGCGGGGAGCCGATGCAGGCTATTGGCGCGCCGAACGAATGGCGCGCCGTTGGCGCGGGGAGCCGATGCAGGCTATTGGCGCGCAGAACGAATGGCGCGCCGTTGGCGCGCGGAGCCGATGCAGGCTATTGGCGCGCAGACGAGTGGCGCACCGTTGGTGCGCAGAGCCGATTGCGCGCTGTTGGCCCGCAAAGTGGTCGAACGATATTATGCCAACGGGTGAGAATGACTATGTTTATGGGTAAAGTGACTGTACTGATAGTTGCGGGATTGCTGGCGATGATGGCGGGTGCGGCCGTGCAGTCCGGGGGTATTGATACAAAACTGGCGTCGCAGTATTTTCGGCAGCTCAAGGAGACGTCGGATCGTGATGGCGGGAGGACGTGGGGCGTCCCGTTGTATGGTCCAATTCTGTTTGTCGATCCGCGCAGCGGCAACGTCGTCGCCAATCAAGCAGATCTCGAACACAAGCTCGTAGCCCAGGACGGCGTCTTTGTTGGCACACTTCCCCGTGAAATGAATCCGGCGAATACCGACGTCAAGTGGGCTGGTGTCCATTGGACCATGGTGATGTGGCCGGTTTCGGAGTTCCGTCAAACTCGAGAGCGGCTGTTACTGCATGAGTGTTTCCACCGATTACAGGAGAAACTCGGATTGCCTGCGCGAGACGCGGTGAATGCGCATCTCGACACACTCGATGGTCGCATCTGGATACAGATGGAATGGCGCGCACTGGAGCGTGCATTACGCCAGACCGGGCCTGCGCGAAAAGCGGCGATCGTCGATGCCCTGCTCTTTCGCGCCTATCGCCGTTCGCTGTTTCCGGATTCGGCGAATAACGAAACCGCACTCGAAGTGAATGAAGGACTGTCTGAGTATACAGGCGTGAAATTGAGTTCGGCGGATTTGGCGGAAACCGTCGTGCGCGCGGATATCATCCTGCGCCAGGCGCGCAACAATCCAACGTTTGCTCGCTCATTTGCGTACGTTTCAGGACCAGCCTACGGTGCCTTACTCGATCTCAGTGGCAAGCCGTGGCGCGCGGGTTTGAAACCTTCGGCGGATCTTGGAGTACTGCTACAGCAGCACTACGGAATCAGAGTTCGCATATCGGAAGCTGCCGCACGCGCAGCTATGTCGCGTTACGAAGGCGAGGAGATCGTTACGATCGAGACTCAGCAGGAACAGAAACGGAAGCAACAAATTGCAGAAGCAAGAAAGAAGTTTTGGGACGGATCTGTATTGATACTGCCTTTAGGCGCGGACGTGAGTTACAGCTACGACCCGAATAATGTGCTCGGCATTGACGCAAGCAATACTCTGTATCCAACAATGCGATTGGTTGATGCGTGGGGTGTGATCACGGTGAGCAATGGAGCGTGGCTGGAACGCGACGGAACCGGGCATCTCATCCGCGCTCGCGTGCCCGCGCCATCAGATCTCTCCGCGCGTCCATTGAAAGAGGACGGCTGGACCTTGGAACTCGCGAACGGCTGGGAAGTCGTTCCGAGCGACCGCACCGGCGACGTAACAGTTAGAAAGAAATGATCGGAGCCTATTCGTAGCGTAAGGCCACCAGCGGATCGACTTTGGCCGCGCGGCGTGCCGGTAATAAACACGCGATTAGGGCGACAAGCGTCAGCAGCAAAGCCATGACGATCAGTGTTAGAGGATCGCTTACTGTGACTCCGTAGAGTTGTTTCGTAATACTCTCCTGCCACGTGTCAGCTACCAACCGGCGCATCAGGACATAACCGATTACGGCACTAACGCCGAGTCCCAAAAGCACCAGCTTCATCCCTTGCCAGACAATCAGGACCATGACATTAGTCACTTGCGCCCCGAACGCCATCCGAATGCCGATCTCTCTTCTGCGTTGGCTGACCGAGTATGCCAACACACCGAAGAGTCCGATCGCGGCGAGCGCGAGTGCGAGCGCGCCGAAGAAGCTGAACAGACGTGCGTAGAGCCGTTCCTGTCCCAACGTGACTTGTGCGCGAGCCGACTGCGTGCTGATTTGCGTGACCGGTAAATCTTCGTCGAGGCTGTGGACGATTTGACGTACCTGGGGTGCAAGAGCCGTTGGATCGCTCGTCGTGCGCACGGCGAAGTGCATCTCGCCGAGGTCTGACACCTCTTCCTGTTGCCAGGGTGTGTAAAGCAGCGGCTGGAGTTCCTCGCGTTGACTCTGGTACTTCGCGTCAGCGACAACCCCGACAATCTCGACTTCGCGCTCGTGGTACTTGATAGTCACGCGCTTACCGAGAATCTCTTCGTTAGGAAAAAACTTTCGCTGGAAGGTTTGGTTAACAATGGCGACCCTGGGTGCATGCTGGTCGTCCTGTGTCGTGAACTCGCGTCCACGCAACAAAGGAATCTGCATGGTTGCAAAATAGTTCTCCCGCACTGCCTGCCGCATCGTCTCATGCGGCTGAGCGGTCGCTTCCGTTTCACCTGGCAGCAGGAAGTCGTGAATCCAGTTGTCGTCCGCGATGAGCTCGACGCGTGCGAACGTCGCGGCTTGGACGCCCGGCACATGGTCCAACCTGTCAAATAGTTGCTGGTACAGACGCAACAAGCGCTCGTCTTTGTAGCCCGCTTGCTCGGGCTGTAACCTGAAGACCAACAGCTTTTCCGGATTGAATCCGAGCTCGACTCGTTGGAGATTGTAGAGCGTGCGGAGGAACAAACCCGCCCCGGCCAGCAACAACGCTGACACCGCCACTTGGACCACGAGCAGCGCTTTGCTCAAACGCGATACGCCGCCCGTCGTGCGAGCGGTCTGCTTGAGCGTCGTATTCAGATCCAGACGTGTCGCGCGCAACGCTGGGACCAACCCAAACATCACGCCAGTTAGCAAAGACGCCACTGTCGTAAACACGAGCACGCGCCAATTTAGATTGAGCTCAACTCCTTTTGGTAAGAGGCCGGTTTCGGCGTCAGCGAATCTCGTTAATGCGTTCTTGGCCCAGAAGGCGAAAAGTATTCCCACCATGCCGCCGAGCGTCGCGAGTAATAGACTTTCCGTCAGCAGTTGCCGGACGAGACGCAAGCGACTCGCTCCGACAGCAAGTCGTACACTGATCTCCGGACCACGTACCGTCGCGCGCGAGAGCAACAGGTTAGCCAGGTTGACACACGCGATTAACAACACGAGTGCGACGACGATGAAGAGTCCATATATCGTGGGCGTATAACTCTTGCGGACGTCCAGCATTCCCTGACCACCGGGTTCGACGATCAAACGCGGGTAATCTTTCGGATCGAGTTGCGCGGGTTGGTTGCTTCTGCGTGGCGGCGGCATCCCGGCCAGCGCGGCGGTTTGAAAAGGAACGTTCAGACTCTCGCGTGCTTGTTCCTGTGTCGCACCCGGTTTCAGCCGGCCCATCACATTCAGCCACCAGACGCCGGGTTCGGTCGCTGTTCCTAATAAGCTCCGTTCACCTCGCAGCAGCGGCTCGATTGCGAGTGGGATCGTCACGGCCGGGTGATAACCCACCTGGAGCGTGCTGGTGAATCCGGGTAGCGTGACGCCGATCATCGTAAACGATTGTTGATTGAGTTTGAGTTGTTGTCCGATGACGGCGGGGTCGGCGCCGAAGCGCTCTTGCCAGAACTGGTAACTGAGCATTACGACCGGAGAAGCTCCTGGCCGATCGTCTTCAGCAGTGATCATGCGTCCCAAATTGGGCTGAAGTCGAAGCCCCGTGTAATAGTTGCCGGACACAGCCTGGCCGTTGATGATCTCCGGTTGATCGCCGATCTTGGCCGTTATTGCAGAAATCGGACCGAAAGCAAATAGATCACTGAGCGGGCCCTCGTCGGAAGCAGGCTGCATCTTTTCAAAAACGTCGTAGCGAAACAGCGAGAGACCTCTTTGCCCCGGCGGCACATCGACATTCGAAGTGCCACTCATGCCACTCACTCTGAACGCACGTCCGGCCTGCCATTCAAACAACACTAACCGTTCCGGTTCCTGGACCGGCAAGGTTTTCAACAGCACGGCATCGACGACGCTGAACAAAGCCGTGTTCGCGCCGATACCCAGCGCCAGCGAGAGGATTGCAACCGCGGTCATGCCCGGACTGCGTCGCAGCATGCGCAGCCCGTAACGTAAATCGCGCATGAAAGTTTCCATCCATGGCAGGCTGCGTCGCTCACGGTAAGTCTCTTTGACCTGATCCACGCCGCCGAATTTTCGCAACGCCTGGTAACGAGCTTCTTCGGGACTCATTCCCTGACATACGTGCTCCGCGATCTGCATCTCGAGATGCGACTGGATCTCATCGGCCAGCTCGTCTTCGAGTTTTCGTTTTCGAAACAGTCCGCGTAGTCTGGAAAAAAAGATGCGTAAGCTGATCATGACCTAAGTCTCCGAGGGGCTGAGGAAACGAGTTACGATTGCGGAAGTTCGGCGCCATTCTTCTTCTTCTTTAACTAATTGCTTTCGTCCCGCGGCAGTTAGCGAGTAAAATTTAGCGCGCCGGTTGTTTTCCGAGGTGCTCCACTTCGTCCGGATCCAGCCCATCTGCTCGAGCTTCAACAAAGCTGGATAGATCGTGCCCTGGTTGAGTTCAAGCAGGTCGCCGCTCACCTGTTCGATACGACGGGCAATTCCATAGCCGTGCAGCGGTCCAAGCGTGGCGAGTGTTTTGAGGATCAGAAGAGTTAAGGTGCCAGGTAGGACTTCCTGTTTGCTGTCCCGAACCATACAAAGTAGCTCCTGTTGATAATCAACACGAGTCTACATGCATCTCATGTTGATAGTCAACACAGCCACAAAAGGGCACAAACAAAGCCACAAAAAAAGGTGCGAAATGGTTTTAACTGTCTTCTCCTGTATGTGCCTTTTGTGTACTAACGTCCCGGAGTCGAAGGAGAATTGATCGTGCCCTTATCTAACGTTTGGCAAGACCTTCGATATGCCTGTCGAACGCTTTCGAGGAGTCGGAGTTTTGTCCTGATGACAACACTCATGCTTGCGCTCGGGATTGGCGCAAACACCGCGATCTTCAGCATAGTCCTCACGGTGCTGATTAGGCCGCTGCCATACGCTGATGCAGCGCGCGTCGTCTGGTTGTCCAATCGAAATCCGGCACTCGGCGTCAATGGAGCCTTTCTCAACCCTGCCGACATCCTCGATTTTCGCGAGCAGAGTCAAAGCTTCGAAGGCATTGCCGCGTGGGGAACCTTGCCCGTGAATCTGTACGGAGCGAAATCTCCCGAACGCGTGGAAGGAATTTACGTTACACCTAATTTCTTTCGCACACTCGGAGTCCGACCTCAACTCGGAAGAGACTTCGCAGAAACGAACGAACCCGAGAACAGCGTGATCATCAGTCACGCATTGTGGCTCCGACAATTCGGCGGTGAGCAGGCTGTCATCGGAAAGAAGATTACGTTCGGCTTAAATCCCACAAGCATTGGCGAGACTTCTGTCATAGTTGGCGTTATTCCCGCCGAAACCAATTTCCCACCACGCGTCGATCTTTTCACTATGACCGAGATCACACACGAAGATCTCGAACGCGGCGGCCCACATAACTGGCGCACGATTGGACGACTAAGGCCCGGCGTGAGTATCGAACAAGCGCAAGCTGAAATAAACACGTTAACGCAGCGAGAGGCAGAACTTTATCCGGACACAAATCGCGGTTGGCAGGTTCAGGTCCAGTCATTACGTGACTATCTATTCGGTAACTCGAGCACGGCATTGCTCCTGTTGTTTGGGGCGGTTGCGATCGTTTTGGTTATCGCTTGTGCAAATATCACGAACCTGCAACTCGGACGCGTTTTCAGCAGACGTAAAGAATTGGCCGTACGACTCGCGCTGGGTGCGGGAAGGTTTCGCATAGTGCGGCAGTTCCTGATCGAAAATACTTTGCTGTCGGTTTTGGGCGGTACTCTCGGCCTTTTTGTCGCCGCTGCGTGTCTTGCTGCGGTGCGCACGCTGGGCCCCGCATCCATACCTCGCCTGACGGAATCCGCGCTGAGCATACCCGCGTTCTGTTTCGCTCTGGCAATTTCATGTCTGAGCACGATCATGTTTGGGTTGGTTCCGGCATTTCAAGCGTCGCAATTCCAACTCAACGATGCGCTCAAAAACTCCAACAGTCTTGGGACTACGCCTCGACGATCGAACAGAGTTCGTCGCACTCTCGTCATCGCGCAGATTGCATTCGCGCTGATACTTTTAACCGGTGCTGGTCTTGTCGTAAAGAGCTTCTGGCGTTTGCAAGCAGTCGATCTTGGAATGAAAAATGAGCACCTCTTAACGGCCGGGCTCTCGTTGAGTTTTGCTGATTATCCGAATGGCAGTCCGCAACGCACGCAACTGTTTCGCGACGCACTCGAGACGTTGAGTACGTTGCCGGGTGTGAGTTCGGTTGGGGCGATATCGCACCTGCCTCTCGGTGGTCGCACAATGAAACTGCCGTTCTTGATCCAGGGTGAGACGAACCTTACAAAGGCAGAGGAGAGAGTTGCAGATTACCGCGTCGTGTCGCGTTCTTTCTTTGAAACGGCTGGAGTGGAATTGAAGAAGGGACGTTTGTTCGACGATCGTGAACACGAGGGCACGCCTCAGGTGTTTGTAATAAACGAGACATTCGCGCGAACATATCTCGCAGGAAGAGAACCCATCGGTGTTCGACTCGACGGAACACAGTTGGTTAAAGGTGAAATTGTAGGCGTAGTCGCCAGTATCAAACATCGAGGGGTTGAACTTGATGCTGAACCGGCGCTTTACGTGTCTTATGAGCAATCTTCTACTTTTCCGATCATGAACTTCGTTGTGAAGACGACGACCGAACCTGCATCATTAGTCATTCCGGTCCAACAAAGACTTCAGGCGCTTGATGCTCGCGGTGTCGTATTCAACGTCAGACCGTTCGATCAGTTCGTTGCTGATTCCGTCGCGCCGCGTCGGTTCAATCTGTGGCTCTTCTCAGCGTTTGGATTGTTGGCGGCGTTATTAGCAGCCGCGGGAATCTATGCGACGATGAATTTCGCGGTCGTTCAGCGAAATAGAGAGATCGGAATTAGAGTCGCGTTGGGTGCACAGAAGAGTGCCGTGATGAAGTTAATTTTTGGAGAAGGCGCCATCTTGGTAGGCGTTGGACTCCTGATCGGCTTTTCCGCATCTTTGGCCCTCAACCGGTGGATGGAATCTCTTCTTTTTGCCGTAAGCCCGACTGATCCGCTGATCTACTTCATCATGGCAACGCTGGTTGTCTTTATCGCGCTCGTTGCATGTGGCATTCCTGCGCGACGGGCAACAAGGATCGATCCGATTCGCGTGTTACGCAGTGATTGATGCGCTGAGTTATGCAAGAGTATTTCTCTGCGGTCCGGCGATAGAGATGCAGCGTCGCCGCCTGTAATCGGCACCTCGCTTGCTTCGACTCGACCTAGGTTCGGTATTTGCGAACACACTGGGCGTTAACTCGATTAATGTGGCCGCAGGTTGCATTGAAATGGAACAGGCGACGACTTGTTTTAGACGGGAGGTAAACTCTAATGGGGTTGATCATACTAATAATTCTGATCCTTCTCTTGATCGGCGCAGTGCCAAGCTGGCCCTATAGCCGAAACTGGGGTTACTGGCCCAGCGGTGGCATCGGGCTTATCCTTCTGATTGTATTGATTCTTCTGCTTCTTGGTCGCATCTAGGAAGTGGTCGAGTTTTAATTAGAGGACAATGATGAAATATGTCTTTTCCCTCCTCGGGATTTTTCTGCTGATGTTACCGGCCACATCATTCGCGAAAATCTCGAGTACGAATGCACTCATCGCGGCGATGCAGGAGAAGTATGGAAAGTCGTGGTACAAGACCGCGACCTTCGTTCAGGAAACAACAAACATTCAACCGGATGGAACGTCGAAGGTTGAAACCTGGTACGAAGCTATGTCAGTGCCCGGTCGTTTGCGGATCGACTTCACACCGACAACTGAAGGCAACGGAATCCTGTTTACGGATGGCAAGATCTTTGTTTTCAAAAACGGCAAGGTCGAAAACACACGCCCGTTCGACCATCCGCTGCTGATTCTGGGTTTCGACATCTATCGCTTGCCTGCCAGCGAAGTGACGGCAAAATTGCAGGCGCTGAAGTTTGATCTGTCGCAATTCAGGGAAGACACGTGGCAAGGAAAGCCGGTCTATGTCGTTGGCGCGAAAGCCGGCGACTTGCATTCGCCGCAATTCTGGATCGATCAAAAAAATCTCTACTTTGTGAGAATGCTTCGTCCGGCAGGCAAGGATGGGACGCAAACGCAGGAGACGCAGTTCAACAAGTATCAGAAACTCGGCGGTGGCTGGATAGCGCCTGAAGTGATCTTCATGGTCGATGGGAAGGTTGTGACGACTGAAAAGTACTCTGAGATTCGTGGCGATGTTGAGCTGGATCCGAAACTGTTCGATCCGCAGTTCTGGACTACCGTGCACTGGAAACAGTGAGGCTTGATGCGACTTTGAACGAAAACTAATCACTATCGCCGCGCAAAACTCCCGCAAAACCTAACAAAATTCGGTACGGTGTTTGCTCCAGTTAGTGTGACCGGCTTTAAGCAGACGGTCCAAGTTCGAATTGGGGGGAGCACAAAATGAGAATCAAAAGCGGCTTGTTAGGACTTGTTTTTGTAATCTCTTTTTTGGGAGTTGAAACACGTGCACACGCACAGGTGGTCGGGCAGCCGTATCGACTGAGCGATAAAGAGGTAGAGCGGATTCTTCATCGAATGGAAGATCAGGCGAACAAATTTCGCCACAGCCTGGACGCGGCGCTCGATCGCAGCCGTCTGAACGGCACGAATCGCGAAGATGACATCAACGCCTTCATCAAGAACTTCGACGAACAGACCAAACGACTTCACGACCGATTTGACGATCACAAGTCAGTCGCCGCAGACGTTGAGGCCGTGCTCAATAGTGCCGCATCCATCGATCAATTCATGCGTCGCCAGCACCTCAACGAGCGTGCACAAAATGATTGGTCCACGTTGCGCGGGAATCTCGATGAATTGGCGGCGGCTTACAACGTCACTTGGCGCTGGGAAGGCTTGGCGGCGGTTGGGCCAACAACAGTAGTTACCGCAACGCCGGTGGGCCTGCCTTACCGGCTAAGCGATAAGGAAGTTGAGCGAATCCTTCATGGCATCGAAGAACAGTCGGGTAAGTTTCGCAGTAGTTTGGATAGCGCGCTCGACAAAAGCAGTCTCAACAATACCGACCGCGAAGACGATATCAACGCTTTCATCAAAGAGTTCGATCGGGAAGTTAGACGACTTCACGATCGTTTCGATGAGCATAAGTCAGTTGCAGCCGACGTTCAGGCCGTACTCGACCGTGCAGCTCGATAGAGGGTTTCATGCGCCGGCGCGGGTTGACGGAGAGGGCGCAAAACGAATGGTCGGCGCTGAGGGCAAATCTCGATCAGTTGGCAGAGGCTTATAGCGTAAGCTGGCGCTGGTAAAAGTCTGGGGCCGTGTTCGAGTCGAGGGCGCGGCACTTTGTCCAAACATCCAAGTGTTTGGTCGCACGTACGTGCCCGTGCGCCGCAAGAGCATAAGCGCCCACAAGCAGGTATTCAACGTTGTGCGCGTTGAAGGCGAGTAATAGTTCTTTGAAGTCTGGGTTCACTTACTGAAGAATTGTTCCAGGCCAAACAAAGCTTGGTCAAAGTCCAAACAGCCTCGATCCGCTCTTCAGGAGAAGCCATGGACCAGTCGTTGTCCTGCGGCTCCGACAAGCCATCACGAATGACTCTGACCGTGATTTCTTCGTCCCGCGAATTCTCTGACATGCTCGAAATTATAGCACGCGCCGATGACTAAGTTGCTTCCACGGTAATGAAGACCTGGGCCAAGGTGCGCCGCTACCAGACTTTCCACCAGGGTTTCTTCTAGGTTGACGGCGCCGCGCACGCGAGATCGTCAAAGATAGTGGTATGATATTAAAGAAACTCTCTTTCGTGTAACCGAAGTCAATACCACTGAGCGGTCGTAGATGCTGGACCACCATTTCTGCGTTGGCTCTTATGTGTTCTTCCATTGAGCGTCTGCTTAAATGCTAGCCAATCTTTCGACCGTATCTGGGTAGCGCTTGACGAGATTGATCAATAGGGCAGCTTGCGCGTTGGGCTTGGCGCGCCCCTGTTCCCAGTTTTCTACAGTGCGCACGTTTGTCCGCAAATAAACAGCGAAAAGTGCACGCGAGACTTTCAGGTTTTTGCGAAGACGAATTAGTTCTTTCGGTGTAACCGTGGGTGCTGGCTTGAATTCCACGGAGTGAGTTCGGAGGGTTCGCTTGCCTTGTCGGGCGTCGGCCAAAGCATCAATTCCCTCGCTCAGTTCAGCAAAGAGATCACGCTTGGCGCGACGCTTTCGTGCGGGTTCAACCGATCGCTTCATTTTTCCTCCTTGCCTCGAGTTCTTTCTTGACCATCTGCTTAAACAGTTCGCGTTGGGCCTTAGTCAGGTCAGACATTTCATCTCTGTCATAAATTGTGAATAACCAAAACTGCAAGCCTGTGTCCCACCAGTAATAAATCACCCGCAAACCGCCGTGCTTGCCTTTCTGACGGCGTTCGTCAACAAAGCGCAACTTCCGCAACCCACCGGTACCAGGAATCAAAGCACCAGCGTCTGGATTAAGCATCAGTAACCGCTGAAGTCGGATGAAAGCGTCATCGTCAAGATAATCGGCCCTAAAGTGCTCGAACGGAGGTAGCTCGATGAAAACAGCCTTCACGCGCACATATTACTTACAACCGAATCTATACGCAAGTCGCGTATAGAGAAAAAAAGATGGATCTTTTAGACCAAACATCCTGCGGAGAATGAAAGCAGATTCCGCACTACTCGTTCCGCAGAGCCGTAGTCGGGTCCAACCCTGCAGCTCTCACTGCGGGGAGCCAGGAGGCGAGGAAAGCGATGACCATGAACAGCACCGCGACTGATACGAACGTCACGGGATCCGTCGGCTTAACCTCGACGAGCATGCTCGCCAGGACGCGCGTCAATGCAAACGCGGCGAGCAGACCGATGCCGATACCAATCGCGCTCAGGTAGAGTCCTTTGCCTACCATCAACCGGAAGATGCGTGAGGGCGCGGCGCCCAACGCCATGCGCACGCCAATCTCCGCAGTCCTCTGCCGGACCAACGTCGCCAACACGCCATACAAACCCACGCCCGCAAGCAGCGCTGCGATCGTCGAGAAGACCCCAATCAGCAACAGCGAAAAGCGTGTCTGCGCCTGTGCCTGGACCACGCGCGTGTCCATCGGCTGCATCTCGTTGATGAGCATCTCCTTGCCCGTGTTGCGAACCACTTCACGCACCTGACCCGCCAGCGCCGCCGGATCTCCATCCGTCCGCAATGCCCACCACGCCGCAGCCTGGTGGTTCACATACCCGTCCGTCACGTACAGTTGTTCGCGACCCGGTTCAACCAAAGACGTGTTGCGCTGATGTTCCACCACACCAATGATCTCTCCCCACTGTGCCTCGGGCGTGCGAACGCGAAACAGGATCCGCTTGCCTATAGCAGACTCGTTTGGAAACGCCTTCGCAGCGAGTGCTTGATCGACGACGAGCAGATTCCGGTCAGGCGTGCTGTCCTCGTCTGTGAAGGTCCGTCCCGCGAGCAGTTTCGTGCCCATCGCCTCGAAATAACCAGGAAGAACAACCTGAAGATCGGCAGCTTGAAACTTGCTCGCGTCTTCGAGAGCTTCGGCGCCGCCCCAACGCACCGGACTGAACCCGCCGGCGAGCGGCAGTGGGAACGACGCTGTCACACTGTTTACGCCCGGAATCGCATCGAGCTGGTCACGAAGCTGGCGTTTGAAGTTGGCCCTTTCCGGTGGCGTGTTGCCGACGTTGCCGAGAAGTTGGAACGTCAACAGCCCGCGCGGTTCAAATCCCAGGTTCACACGTTGAATGTTAACGAACGTGCGGAACATCAACCCCGATCCGATGAGAAGCACAAACGCCAGCGCAACTTCCACCACTACGACAGCATTGCGCAAACCAGCAGCGCCGAGTGCGCCGGTTCGACCGGCGGAGCGTAGTGTATCCATGAGGTTCGGTTTCGCTGTGCGAAGCGCCGGAATCACACCAAAGAGCACAGCAGACAACAGTCCCGCCAAAACCGAAAACGCCAACACCTGCTGATCGATCCCGATCGCGTTCAAGCGAGGCAGATTCTCCGGCGCGATCGCGAGTAGTTGTCGAATACCTAAATACGCAAGCCCAACTCCGATCGCCGTTCCGAGAGCGGCTAAGACGAACGCTTCGGCGAGTGTTTGCCGAATCAACTGCCACCAACCAGCGCCAAGCGCCGCGCGAACCGCCAACTCTCGTTCGCGTGACGAAGCTCTGACCAGCATCAGGTTTGCCACGTTCGCACACGCGATCAGCAACAAGAAAATGACCGCACCCATGAGCGCGAGAATCGCGGGTCGAACTTCGTCCACAAGGTGCTGCTTCATCGGCACAAGCTGGAAGAATTGACCGGCTGTATTTGAGATCTTGTTTTCTTCGCGAATCTTGTGTGCGACTGCTTCTGCTTCCGCCTGTGCTTGCGCGATCGACGCATCAGGCTTGAGTCGCGCAATAACGCGCCATTGCACGTTGTTGCGGTTTTCAACGTCATATTGAATGCGCGATGCAATCCAGACACTCGGAAACTGCTCCATATTGGCTTTCGGCGGAAACAGCAATTCAAAACCTGGCGCCAACACGCCCACAATGATCGGCGGTGGTCCAAAGGCGGCCGCGGTTGGAAGAGTTTTGCCGATTACAGATCGATCTCCACCAAAGCGCTGTTGGAAGTATTCGTTACTCAGAATCACGTACGTTGGTAACGGAGGCGGTGGATTAGCTGCGGGCGCATTTCCCGCGGGCGCCGCCGGCGGGGCCGCTTGCGGCGTGCCGTCAGTATCCTGAAAGTCTCGCCCAGCGATGATCGATCCTCCCATCATTCGGAAGAAGTTTGTCGACACCGCGGCCACGCGTATCCGCTCGGGCGTACCATCCAAGCCAGGAAGAGTGAAGCGACCCGTCTGGACGGCGGCGAAATCCTCGAAACTGTTTTTCGCGCCGTTGCGCAGGTCGAGATAGTCAGCGTTAGAAAGCGGAAAGTCTTTGACATTCCGTTTCTGTAGATCGCCACGGACCAGGACCAGCCGCTCCGGATCCTTGTAGGGCAATTTGCGCAACAGCACACCGTTAGTGACGCTGAAGATGGCAGTGCTTGCACCAATCGCGAGTGCGATGGTGACGACGACTGTGATTGTGAATACGGGACTCTTGCGCAGCGTGCGGAACGCGTAGGAGAAGTCTGTTAGCATGGCGGCAGTTTAGACTCTCTTACAAATTTCAGCCAAGCAAAATCATTAGAAAACCGATTTTCGGAGAACGTCACAATTATTCGTTCATTGAAATGACTTAGCTCCCCAGTGTCGAATCTCTATTGCCTAGGTGGCAAGACTAAGCGAGAATACTCAGCCCGGAACCAGAATTATCTGCCACAGAAAGGACGTGCGTTCGATTCGCTCAGACCACGACTCGCAAATATGAAGATCACCCGCTTACTCCCGGTTCTAATCACAGCGCTCGCGGTATTTGTCATCGCGGAATCGTCGACATCCGGGCAGAAAACATCCGACGCAGCTCGTACTAATGAGTGGCTGCAATTCCGTGGACCGAACGGCACGGGCGTGGCAGAGGGAGTTACGCTGCCTGCTGAGTTCAGTGCGACCAAGAACCTTGCGTGGAAGACAGCAGTACCCTTCGCGCGATCGTCACCAATTGTCACCGCCGATCGCGTTTTTCTAACCGGGAGCGAAGGTGACAAGCTGATTACGCTTGCTCTCGATCGAAAAACAGGGAAACTCTTGTGGCAACGTGATGTTCAACGTGCGAGACAAATGACGATCTATAAAGCGAATGATGCAGCCTCGCCGAGTCCGGTCAGCGATGGAAAGAACGTGTACGTGTTTTTTGCAGAATTGGGTCTCATCTCTTATGGACCAGACGGCAAGGAACGATGGCGAGTGCCGTTAGGGCCTTTCAACAGTTTCTACGGCATGGGTGCATCGCCTGTGCTTGCCGGCAACACGCTGGTGATGGTATGCGATCACCGAAACGATTCTTTCATCACTGCTCTCGATGCGCGCACTGGAAAGGAACTCTGGAAGACGAGCCGCACCAACTTCGAAGGCTATTCCACGCCGGCCATTTACAAGCCGAAGGATGGACCAGCGCAAGTCATCGTTCTCGGTTCACAGAGTGTCGACGCATATTCTCTTGATAAAGGAACGCGATTGTGGTGGGTGTCGAGAGTCGGCTCGTATCCGAAAGGCGTGCCGGTCGTTGGAACAGACATGGTGTACGTTTTGGCAGAGGGGGCCGATCAACCGTTTTTCCCGCCGTTCGAAGAAACTCTGAAGAAATCGGACAAGAATAACGATCAGCGAATTCATCGTGACGAGATGAAATCGGAGCCTGACGCGGTCGAGCATTTTGGATGGTTGGACGCAAATAGAGACGACTACATCGACCGCGCAGAATACGATTTTGTCCGCAATTCGACTGCGTTGGGCCACGGACTGACCGCCGTGCGTCTGGCCGGCCAGGGCGACCTTACGTCGTCGAACGTTGTCTGGCGCATGGAGAAGGGTTATCCAAACATACCTGCACCATTGATCTACCATGGCGTGATGTATCTGATGAAAGAAGGTGGGATCGTTTCGAGTGTCGACCCTGCCAATGGGAAGATTCTGAAACAGGGGCGTACGCCTGAGGCACTCGAGCCATACTACGCGTCTCCGGTCGCGGCGGATGGAAAGATCTTTCTCGTGAGCGCGAGCGGCAAAGTTACGGTGCTTAAAGCTGACGCGCAGTGGGAAATTCTCGCCACGAACGATCTCGACGAAGAGGTTTGGGCCACACCCGCGATTGCCGGTAGCAATATCTTTATTCGCACACGCGGCGCGTTGTATTCGTTCGGCACGAGCGCGAAGTAACATAGAAATCCCGCAGGGTTCTTCTTTGTGCAACTCTGTGTACAGAGGGCACAGAGACAGATACTGATTCACTCAAACAAACTGAGGAGCTGGAACATGCAGATCCGATTGCTCGGTAACAGTCTCGTCCTATGTGTTTTCCTTCTCGTGACGACGACAACAGCAGCTCAAACGTCACCTTGCGCCAACGAAGACGAAAGCGGTTTGCCGCTGCCGAGCAGTTTTCTCCCTGCGAAACTTTCAGAGTTTCAAGCGCAACTCAAAACATTTCTCACCAGCGGAAAATATCGCACGCTCAAGTGGTGTGAAGACAAAAAACTCCGCGATACCGGGCCCTTCGTTAACGGCGTTAGCTACGGTGTTCACCCGACTGTCAAAATCTATTACTCACCTGCTGTGATCAAATGGCTCTTACGTAAGAACCCCGCTGAGGTAATCGAAGACGGCGCGATGATCGTAAAGGAACAGTATTCTCCGCCAGCCGCTCGGTACCAACTACAGCCACCGCAAAAAATCAGTGGTTGGACCATCATGATCAAAGACAGCAAGGGTGCGCAGGACGGTTGGTACTGGGCCGAAATCTAGGATGCGCAATGTGTCGACAATAACAATCCTCCATTCGCGTATCCGTATGCAGGCTTCGGGCTCTACTGCGTGCGATGTCATGCTTCGGCTGAAAAAGAGCACACGTTTACTTATACAAACAACATCAAGGGCTTTCCCGGCGATCCGGATTCTTACTATGTCGATCTCTCCTGGGCGTCGGCGCCCGTGACAGCGCATTCCTCAGCTCCAGCGCAGCCGTGTAGTGAAGCGGCTGAAAGCGATCGCGACGTGGCCACAGCCGGCCATAATCCTGATGCGACCGACGTTCAAGAACAGACACTCTTTCGAGAGATTGCAGCTTTAAGACCTCCCGCTGCCGATCCAAAATTCCTCGCCTTCTATCGCTCGATAGCTCCTGTTCCTTTCGACAAAGTGCAGAAGTTTCCTGGTGAGACGTACGATCACGTTTATCCGCAAAACATCGGGACTCCCGATTCGAAGCCCGCGCCGTCACCCAATCCCAACCAGTTTCTAACCTCCGATCAGTGCATGGGCTGTCACAGCGGAGGCACGTATGGGAACGTGATGCTCTACACCGGAACGAAGCAGTCGGATGGCTCGACCCCCGTGATGAACGTCTCACCGTACGGCGAGTGGCGCTGGTCGCCGATGGGATTGGCAGGTCGCGATCCGATCTTCTACGCCCAACTGGACAGCGAGATCGCTTTTGTAAAGAGCTTCTTCAAGAACGATCCGGCGAAGGTCGCGGAAAAGATTAAGACCATCGAGAACACGTGCTTCAAGTGTCACGGTGTGATGGGCAAACGCCGTCTCGACGACGATCACGGCGGACCTGACAAAGGTAATTTTCAACGAGAGATGGTCTACGCAACGTACGACACGGCGAACAACAAGCAAGCGTACGTGTATGGAGCGCTCGCGCGTGACGGTGTTAGCTGCATGGCGTGCCATCGCATCGTCGAAGATAAAGTGCCATTCAGCGAGTTCCTCAAAACCAGGATCACGGGGAATTTTACGACGGGCAATCCGGCAGAACTATTTGGACCATTCGAAGATAAAGAGATTGTTACCGACCCGATGAACAACTCTCTGGCGATCAAACCGAAGCACGACAGTTACATTAAAAGCTCTCGCATGTGTGGCAACTGTCACACGATCAATCTCCCTTTGATGGACAATCCCGATGCCGATCCAAACAAACCACACCTCGAGCAGGTGACTTATCTCGAGTGGCTGAACAGCGGTTATCAGAATGAGGTGGGCACAAATTCGAGGGCGCAGACCTGCCAGAATTGTCACATGCCTACGAAGTACAGTAACTCAAAGGGAACACTCAACATTCCGCTGATCCAGCAGCCGATCGCGTTTATCGAAGACGATCAATATCCACAGACCGGCAATCGCTTGCCCGATGAAAAAATTAAGGTTCGCTTCCGCAAAGAAGGTTTTGCTCGTCATCAATTTCAGGGCTTGAACGTCACGCTGTTGGAGATCTTTCGGCAGTTCATGTCACCGTATAAATCGAACGGGGCCAACATCCTCGCGAACCCGATTTTGGGCGTCAGGCAAAACGATTACATGTCCGGGCTCGACGATCTGACGACGGCGATCGATGCTTTTGTGCAGCAGTCGCAGAGCTCTACGGCTGAAGTGTCAGTGTCGCCCGCGACGATCAGCAACCAAAAACTGATCGCGGATGTGAAGGTGACAAATAAGACGGGGCACCGCTTTCCGAGCGGTGTGGGATTCAGGCGGGCGTTCCTGGAGTTTCGTGTAGTTGATAACGATACAGGTAAGACTGTTTGGTGTTCAGGGTGTACGAATGAGCTCGGCGTGATCGTGAACGGTGATCGACGACTGCCGTCAGAACTGTTCGACGTTTACAAAGACGGCAGCAAGCCCGCGAATCACGACTATCCGGCTGGATGCAATAACAAGTATCTTCCGGGCGTCAACCCGCAGTATTACCAACCGCATTATTTCTGGGATCCGCAGAAGAACACTGGGTCGCCGATTACGCGGCAGGATCAGGTTCAGATCTATGAGGAGCTAAACCTGAATATTCAGTGCGCGATGACGACGAGTTTTCTCAGGCGCGACTACCAGTTGAAAGACAACCGGCTCTTGCCGTTTGGATGGACCAGCACCGGTCCGCTCAATGCCGATAAGACGCCGTACATACCCGCGGATTACCTCCATGAAACGTTTCCAGTGAAGGTTGGTGGAGATCCGGCGTACACGGATGGGAGTGGGACTAATATCGTTAGATATGAAATCCCCTTAAGCGCTTTCACCGCTCGAAACGTATCCATCACAGCAACTCTCAATTACCAATCTATACCGCCGTACTTCTTGAACGATCGCTTCACACAAGCGCCGAATGAACCCGCGACGCAACGGCTCTACTACCTGACGTCAAACCTACAGACGAAAGGAACGCCGATCGAGAATTGGAAATTCCAAATCGCAACCGCGAGCCAAACCGCGACGCTGCGTTAGAGTATTTATTGTAACGTCTGGTCATCGTAGTCTTCTTCTAAAAAAGCTCGAGAAAAGGAACGAAAGCACGAAACCGACTGCGAACCATTGAATGAATTGCAGAATCGTAAAGAGGACTATGGATTCGTCGGTGAGGATCTCTGCGGCAATGTACGGTACTGCGTTCAGTATGGCCCAGAAGTTACGTAAGCCAGGATGCCATAAGAAATAGTCGGCGAACGGTGATGATTCATCCTGGACCAGCCAGGTGATTAGTACTGCACCCAGCGCAAGCAGGACTGAAAAAACTAAACGTCGCTTTATGCTTCCCATTTAGAAGTATAGGTCCTGCAAATTTCTACAGGACCTATAACAAACCGAGCTGAAGTAGATCTAACGCCTCCAGAAGTTATCAGCACAAATATTCTCAAAGAAGTCCTTGGGCATTGGTAAGTCGCCCTTGTAGTATTTGTAGGCCAAGTCCGTCGCTTTATCAAGGTTGCTGCCTGCGCCCGGATCAAAAAGTTCTTTCCAGATGTGGCCCGGCATCTCTGAAACTCCGCCGTATTTTTGGAAACCCGCATGGGCCGGCGAAGCCGCATCCTGCATCGCGTGCATCGCATACGAAAGATGCCGCATTGCATCTGCAACGTTAGTCGCATTCCGAGCCTGGTTCAACTCGTCCCTGACAAAATCGTTCGCCTTCTTTCGCGCATCCGTTTTGCTCATATCACTCGGCGTCATTGCGTGACGGTGTGAATTCGGAACGTCTTGCCATTCATCTTTATCCGCTTCCTTAACGCCATCCTTCAGCATCTTGAGTTCCTCGGGTGAAACTCGATCTTTCAAAACCCGGTCCACTGACCACTGGTGTACGTGTACCTTGTACCTACTAGGAAATTGACCGAGCGGGTCGGTGTAATTCAAGGGATCGTTCGCTACGTAGGCATAAACATTGATCCCACTACTGAGGCCGACTGGATCCTCACTGATGAATCTTTGCAAATCGGGAGAGTAGTAACGTGAACGGTAGAAGTAGAGTCCGGTCCCGTCGTTTTCTCGCCCCGTAAACTGAGTAGAGTTGCTGCTCGAGGTTCCTGTTGACGTCGTATTGCCGAATGGGTCGTAGGTGTAACTTGTTTGTACGACGCCACTAGAATCAGCGAGCGCGATTGTCGAGCCGAGCCCGTCTCGCAAGATGCCCAACGAGCCACTGCCCTCCGTCCGTGAAAAGACCTCGTCCCAACCAGTCACAAGAAAGTGGACCGTCGATGACGAAGTGGTCTCTTTAACCACGTTGAGATCGTCGAAGAGATAGTTGGTCGAGACGCCATTGATTGTCTTGTTAACTCGTCTTCCAAACGCATCGTATTGAAAACTCGCGGCGAGGCCTGGTCCGCTGATCGAGCTTAACTGGTTCCGCGCGTCCCAGGTGTATGTGTTCGTCCCGTCGCCGGTTAGATTTCCGTTGGCGTCGTAAGTAAATGTCGTCGCACCTTTTTGCGTTAAGCGATTCGCATCGTTGTAAGTGGCCGAGCCAAACGCTTGCGGCAAGTTAGTGCGAGCGAACGTGCCGCCCATAACGGTACGCCGCCCAGCCTGGTCGTACCCGTAGGTGAGATCTCCGAGGACTGTCGAGCCTTGTTTGTACGTGATAGCTGTGAGCCGCCCGGCAAGGTCGTAGTCGAAGTCACTTATTACTCCGTTTGGCTGGACGGTCCTGATGAGTTGCTCGGCCGCGTCATAAATGAAGGTCACGACGTCGGCACCGCGTGTAATGGAGGTCAAGCGGTCAGCATCGTTATACGAGTAGGAAACTGTGGCTTGCCCTGGAACTGACATACTCTCGCGGCGTCCGATTTCGTCGTTCGTGTAGGTCACAGTTCCCTGCGGAGTGGCAATCGAAGTCAGACCGTCCAGCTCGTCGAAATCGAAAGTCATCGTGCCGGCGAGTGAGTCGGTGATCTGATCGAAGCGGTTGCCATTGTCATACGTGTAATTGATCGTACTTTCATAGTTGCCGCCAACCAAGCCGAAGCCTGCGAACGTCCTGCGCTCGAGACCGTCATAGGTATAGACAGTCACTTTGCCTCGCCGGTCAGTAACTTTAGTAAGGTTCCCGGCTTTGTCGTATTCGTATTGTTCGACACTGGTTGCTCCTTGCAGTGCATCGGTCCGAGTCAACACGCGGTCCATGTTGTCGTAGGTGTAAGTGATGATCTTGTTTCGCGGATCCTTGATCTGCGTAACGCGCCCACTTACATCGCGAGTAAATTCGGTAATACCGGCCACCGGATCGATGATCTTGGTGAGGTTGTTAAAGGCGTTATATTCGAACCTCGTGATCTTGCCGAGCGGATTAGTGAATGCCAGCAACCGGCCTGCTCCGTCGGTAAAACGTTTGACGGTCCTTCCCGCTGGATCTTTTACTTCAACGAGATCCCCGTTTTCGTAAAAGAATTCGAACTTCCTGTCTAATTGATCGGTGACCGAGATCACTCGTCCTTTTGAATCGTAATCCATTTCAACTCGGTCGCCCTGACCATCTGTCGCGGTTATTAGGTTACCGGCTGAATCGTAGGTGTAAGTCATGCGCCGGCCCAGTGGGTCGACGACGCGGGTGAGGTTGTTGAACTGTGGTTCATACTCAAACGTGATGGTGATTGCGTCAGGTGTTCCCTGCAACCGCGTTATGCTGAGTATGTTGCCTGACGTGTCGTAGGTATATCCAGTTCTTCGCCCTCGAGGATCGAGTGTGCTGGCGAGCAGGTTAGTGCCTGGCTGCCGCTCGTAAGTGATCGTCGCCTGCTCCGCAGTCCCTTGTGCATACGTGACCGCAGTCACCAAACCGCTGTCGTTGAATGTTGTTCGGCGGACGATGCCTCGTGGATCGGTGTAGTCGGATTGAATTACCTGGTTAGCGCCGTTAGTTACGTAAGCATATTGATGGGTCGGATTGTCATTGGGATTACCAGGCGTGTCGTCTGCCATGGTTTGTTTGATGACTCGACCGTTGGCGTCATATTGGTTGGTGACGTAAACGATGCCGCGCGGATCTTCTACCGTCAGCATGCGGTGTGACGTATCGTAGGTGTATTTTGTTGTTCCTAAATTCAGCTCGGTGACCTGCTGTAGACGGCCAGATGCATCGTACGCGTAAAGGATCTCGCGGCCGATGTGGTCCTTTGCTTTAGTGATACGATGAGACGTGTCGTAAGTAAACTCGAGCCAACGGCCGTTAGGAGTGGTGATTCGCGTTAGATCGCCGTCCCCGTTGCGAGTCAGGGTGAGTGAGTTACCGTGTCGATCGCGCATGCCGATTAGTGCAGCCTTTCTGGGAACGATCTGGTTCTCACCATCCGGGAAGTTGTAGACGGTGCCGTCCCTGAGCTTCAACTCCCATCCGCCGACCCACCTGATTCTTGATTTATAAAACTTTGAACCACCGCCCGTGTGCTCGTACACGGCGTCGCTGAAACTCGTTCCCGGCGATAACCGGTCGTAATGCACGCGCCCACCATCCGGCAGGATCAAATCTACGAAGGTATAGGGCCAGGTGGTGCCCACAATGAACATCTCGTACTCATGAGTCGCTCCGATTCCGAAAGGTCGCACGACTGTATCTCGCGTGCGATAAGTGCGAGTGAACTCTATTGGCATCGTATCCGGAATGATGAAATCAGTTTTGGTGTACACGTAGAGACCGGTGGAGCCATCGACCGGATCACCCATCTCGCTGGCCGGATTGCACGGCTTGGGTCCATCAGGTGGAGCAAGACTCGGAGTGGCCACCATCGTGCCGCTGAACTCATAAAGCACCACACCCGGATCGGGCATGATCTGCGAACCATCCGGCGTCACCGTGCCCTGGCCGTAGACATACCATCCCTTCCCCTCCGGATCATAATTCCAGAAATCGATCCGCGTGCCTGGCGAACTCGTCGTGAAATTCGGGTAGACCAGTCGCGCGCGTGGCGGGATGATCCGCGAGCCACCAGGTTGAATCGTGAAGAACACCGGCACGTGGATTCCGGCCGGCAGAGGAAAAGGCGGACGATCAGTCGGAATCGGAGTGATGCTCAACTGCGTGACCGGTTCACCGTTGAGATCGCGAATGAGAGTTTGTGTGGGCAACTGTAATTCGAGACCGGGAATACGGGTGGTCTTGATCGACACGTCGGTCGTCGTCGGCGACGAAATCGTGACGGCGTTTGCCATGTCGAGTTTCGGCATCCAGATGGTGTAACCCAAAGGATTTGTTCTGCCCGCGGAGATCTCTACACCAGCTCTGAAGATTCCATACGTACCGCCGGGACGGCTCGCAGAACTGCCGTCGATCTTCAACACTTGATGGCCCGGCGTTAGCGACTTCAGAAGAAAACGACCACTGCCGTCAGTCACAGTCTTCGTACCATTGATTTCCAGTGTCACATTCGCGAGTGGTTGACCGCGCAACGTAAGCGTTTGGCCGGACAGTGCCGTAACGCCGGCTTCAGCTTCGAGATTCGGAAGATCCTGCCAGGGCGATCGCGGGTTCTTACTGGTCCAGTCGCCGCGCAGTGCGTTCTGATCGGGAATCCAATCCGGCTGATTGGAGCCATCGGGTTGTTTATCTTGTGGGCCTTGCGCGGTTGTGAACGTTACCGTCGCCGGAACTACGCTGTTAACTCCATCCGACGCCTGGTCTATCGTGAGGGTGTAGGTCGTATTCGGCTCGAGCAGTTCGAGAGGTGATACAAAAGCCAACCTGCCATTTTCCGCTGCCACGACCTTCGCATACGAACGACCTTCGGAACTATTCAACACGATCGTTTCGAGATTGGCGGTCTGTGGCGCCAGGAGTTTCGAAAACCGCAATGCGATAAATGTGTCGACCGGTACCTCGGTCGCATCATTCGCCGGGACTGAAGCAACGAGATACGGAGCGCTGGTAACTTCTGGAACTGGCCCAGCAACACTGAACTCTCCGCTTTCGGGATTGAATGCCTCCATCGCCGGAATCGAATTTCCAACTTCGTCGATTCCGGATTCGATCAAGACACGACCATCTGCCAGCAAGCTTGCTTTGTGTTTCTGTCGAGCGACGTTGAGGCGAGCGGTCAATGTGGTTACGGCTTTTGTCTTGAAATCCCACGTTTCTACTTTCGCCGCAGCCTTACCATTTTCAGTGTTACCACCGACGAGCAACACCTTTCCATCCATCAGCAGCGTCGCGCTGTGAAAAGCTCGCGCTGTTAGACCAACGGAAGACAAGAATGTGAACGACAGAGTGACGGGATCGAAGATCTCCGCGCTCTTCAAAGCTCGTCCATTACTGCCAGTGCCGCCAAAGATGAACACGCGACCATCGGGCAAAACTGTCGCCGAATGCCATGCACGGGCCTCAGCGAGGTTTGGTAACGGAAGCCTTTCGCCCGTCACTGGATCATTAATGACAGCGGTGCCATCTGCACCGATCCCGCCGACTACGAGCAAGCGTCCGTCCGGTAACAACGTGCTCGATTGACCTTCGGGCGCGGGGGCCTGAACAGGCTTGTTCAGGCGCAGTCGTTCAGGCTTCGGCAAACGCAGCCGATCCATCTTTCGCGATATTGCCGTTCGCAGGCTGGTGCCTGAGGCAAGAACGAGACTGGGGCTCGCAGCCAAAACACAGCTAAGAATGAGAGCTAGGCTAACATTGATCCGGTGCTTCATATTTCTTCTCCGCCCCCTGAACTACTAAGGGTTCGTCACACTGACATTCGCGCTGCCTATGCTTGAACTATTTGGATCGACCTTGATCGTGTACGTCCCGGTCGTCGGCAATGTCTGTTGTGCAAGATTGAAGGTTCCGCCGCACGTAAAAGTAGACGTCAAATTCGCGCCATCAGGCTTCACCAGCGCTACTGTCACACATGAAAATGTACTGCCTACGATCCTCACTGTGACCAACTGACCTGAGGTGCCGCTGAACGTGATGTTTCCGTTTTGACCGGGCACTGTCGTCGTCAGAGCAAATGCAGACCCGTTGATCGTCACCGACCCGCTTACGTCAGTTACGTTGTAAGCGTTAGTCGTCGCCGAACCGGTTCCGGCGCCTGACGGATCGAGCTCGATCGTGTAGGTGCCGGTCGCCGGAAGCTGCTGCGGCTCGATGAAGATGCCGGCGCCGCACGAGAACGTGCTCGTCAACTGCGTCGCATCCGGTTTCATGATTCGCAGCGTCCAGCAGGTAGAGAACGTCGTATTGCTGTTCACACTGATCCTTTGACCGGTCGTACCGCTGAATGTCAGACGTGCGACCTGTCCCGGCGTGTTGATTGGCGAGACGACTGATGCACCACCGACAGTAATCGACTGCGTCGTGTCGGTTACGCTGTAGGCGTTGGTGGTCCCCTGGCCCGTTCCTGCTCCGGATGGATCAAGCACGATCGTGTACGTACCAGTCGTTGGAAGCTGTATTGGATCCATGAACTGGCCGCTGCCGCAGGTCAAATTACTAAACAACTGCGTCGCATCCGGTTTCAGGAGCTTGAGCGTCCAGCAACTAGTGAACGTAGTGTTGGTGTTTATGCTGATTCTTTGACCAGCCGTACCACTAAACGTCAACTGGTTGATCTGTCCCGGCGTGCTTACCGTCGATACGACAGACGATCCGCCGACAGTGATCGACTGGGTCGTGTCGGTAACGCTATAAAGTTGAACAGTCATCTGTCCCGTACCTGCTCCAGTCGGATCGCCGATGAGCGTGTACGTGCCGGTGACCGGAAGCTGTATCGGATCGACGAACTGGCCGCTGCCGCACGTCAGATTGCTGAACAACTGTGACGCATCCGGTTTCAGGATCTGGAGTGTCCAGCAACTGCTAAACGTCGTGTTTGCGTTGACGCTGAGGCGCACGCCGCTCGTGCCACTGAAGGTCAGTCGTATCACCTGGCCCGGAGTGGTGGTAGTTTGCGATACCTGTGGACCATCGATGGTGACGGTGCCGGTTACGTCAGTGACGTCATACGCCGTAACCGTCGCCTGACCAGTCCCCGTTCCCGATGGATCGATCAGAATCGTGTAAGTACCCGACACGGGCAGTTGTAGCGGATCGATGAACAGACCGCTGCCGCAAGTGAAAGTACTCGAAAGATTTGTTCCGTCAGGTTTGACGAGCGCGAGCGTCCAGCAAACGCTGAAAGTTGTACTCGCGTTAATCGCGATTCGCTGTCCCGCAGTGCCGCTGAACGTTAGTCTCGCATTTTGACCCGCGATAGTTGTGGTTATCACAACTGCACTTCCGCCGGGTGTGATCGTGTTCGTAGCATCAGTGGCATCGTTGAGTGTCAGTGAGACATTGCCTGTGCTGGTGCCCGATGGATCGACGAGGATCGTGTACGTTCCCGCAGTTGGCAGATAAGGAATCTCGAGGAACCCGCCGCTGGTGCCAAAGCTTCCTGAAACCAACGTGCTTCCGTCCGGTTTCTTCACCGTGTAACCCGTAGTCCCGGAAATCGTGACACCGCTCACATTCAAACTAACGTGCTGACCGGAAGTACCCGCAAAGGTCACTTCTGCATTCTGGCCCGGCGTAGTTATCGTTATTGGAGTAGTACCGCCGGCAGTGATCGTCGCAGTGACGTTCACGATGTTGAAGAGATTGAGTGTCAGGCTGCCGGTATTGGTGCTCGCCGGATCCACCATGATGGTGTAGGTCCCAGTCGTACCGAGTGTCCTCGTATCGATGAAACCGCCTCCGGTTCCGACACTTCCCGCAGAAGCGAGCGTGGTCCCGTTGGGATTGAAAATCGTGACAGCACTGCTGCTGATCGTCACACCCGTCATTTGCAAACTGATCTGCTGCCCCGCAACACCGTCAAAGACAACCAACGCGATCTTGTTCGCGGTGTTGATGGTGACGAGTTTGGTTTCGCCAATCGCCATGCGCGCCGTCATCTCGACGTCTGCTGCAACGTACGGCGAAGGTGGCACGAAGAAATCATTCGCGCTAACGCCCTGCCCCGCCGGCGTCGTCACGGAAATACGTCCGGATGTCGCGCCAGTCGGAACGCTCGTCGAAATTGAAGTCGCCGTGGAGGCTGTGATTGTGGCTAAAGTGCCGTTGAATCTCGCGCGGTTGGCGTGCGGAACAGATTCAAAGTTTTGGCCAGTGATAGTTACGCCAGTTCCGGCGGCGCCAACGTTTGGAGTGAAGCTGGTGATGATTGGACCATTGGTGCCAATGACGAAATCAGTATCGCTGGAATCTGAGCCTGCTGAAGTGGTAACGGAGATGAGTCCGGTGGTCGCTCCGGCCGGAACTGTGGTGACGATCTGAGTTTCTGTTGAGGACGACACGACTGCCGCAGTGCCGTTGAACGTCACAGTGTTACCGCTCGGAGTCGTACTGAAACCCGTGCCGTAGATCGTGACTACGGTACCTGCTAATCCGATCTTGGGTGTGAAATCAATGATCGAGACGAGCGTCGAGCTCTGTCGTGAAATCGAGAGCAGGTTGCCGACGGAATCGTAGGTATAGCGCGCAGTGTCTCCTGCCGGATCGATAACAGCCGCGAGCCGCCCCATGTCGTCATACACGTACTTGACCGGATTGTTGTTAGCTGCGGTCGTCAGAGAGAAGTTAACGGTCGTGTTGCTGTTTGCCGTAACAGTTGCGTTCGGGCTGACGCTTGTGTCGAAGCCTGATGCAGATGCCTGCACGGTGTAGGTTCCTGGTGCAACTGAGCTGGCTGCATAGTCTCCGGAACCATCAGTGGTGACCTTCGCGACCACGTTTGCGCCTTGAAATACCTTAACGATGGCGCCAACGATTGGAGTAATTCCGTCACTACGAGTCACGTGACCGAGAATGGTTCCCGGTGGAGAGAGCACGACATTCGCCATCGTCGCCGAACCTGCAACTACGACGACTCCTGTACTTATCTGCGTCGCATACTGCGCTGCGGAACCGCGGACGTCATACGTGCCGGGCGCAAGGTTCGCGATTGAATAGGTGCCATCACCCAGCGTGTTTGTAGATCCTTTGACAATTCCACTTTGCAGCGCCTCTACTAACGCGCCGCTTATTGGCACACCATCACCAGCACGCGTGACTGTGCCGGCGATACTCCCCGACGTCGTCGTAAAAGTCACACCGTTACTCGCAATTGCATTAACCGTCACGACTACTGGTCCGGTCGTCGCGCCCGCGGGAACTGTCAAGCCGATGGCGGTGTTGCTCCAGCTTGTCGGTGTAGCAGCAACTCCGTTGAAGGTCACGGTGCTGAGGTTTTGCATCGCACCGAAGTTGGTGCCGTTAACCGTAACTGGAGAGCCGACGGGACCAGTTGCAGGAGAAAGGCTCGTGATGTTTGGTACAGGTGTCGGCAGTATTACGCTGATACGTGAGTCCCACGTTTGTTCAATCGTAAGATTGACTTTCGTGTTGTTGACTGTGGGGGCTGTAGTAACAGTTACTCCGACCCACACAAAATACCGATCTGTCGCGGTAAATGTAATGTCTGAAGAAGTTGTACAAAGAAAGATATGAAGAGCGCGTGTTGTAGTAACGCCAAAACCTGCGGCGTTGCAAAGTGAAGTTCCGGATGTGCTGTTCTTATAAATCTTCGCTAATGGAGTCATACTGCCGGAGTCGGCGGTCTTCTCCATGTACAACTTGAGCAAGAACGATGAGCCCGCGGGAATGACACCCGCGATGTTAGGCACATTCGCCTGGGTCTCAAACGACTTGATCGCGTATTCACCAGGCGCCACATTTCTCAGGTTCACGGTTTGCAGCGTGAGTGTAGACGCATCGGCAGCGGCAGTCTTGAGCTGCATGTTAGTGCTGACGACCGTTGAGTTTTCTTTATGGAGGGAGTAGGTAGCGATCTGCGCCTGAGTTGGACCAGCAGCAACTAAGAGCAGGGCGAAAATGAACACAGCTTTCCAACCCGGGCGTAGCATAGACTACCTCCTTGCTCATCATGATGATGAGCCGTGGTTATTAAGATCGGCCCGTTCCCTTTAGGACCGATTTTCCGAGACAACGTCTTTTGAGGTTTGGACAGATCTGTGCCGTTCAGCACACTGGGCTCGACATTTGTTTGCGGGAGTCGTTGACGTGTGAGTGTCGGGAAAAACTCGCTTAACGCTAACGAAGGAACTTCAGAACAGCGCGGACTCTACGCTCATGTCTTTCGGCTGTCAATAGGAAAGTTTTTCATGGTGACGAACGTCACACCGATTGTGTTTAGGGAATCAAACTTACTGGTTGGCCCACAATGAGTTGGCCCGTCCGAACAACGTTTGTATAAGCGCCGGCATTGTTGTTGTTGAGTCGCACGGCTGCTTTCATGATGCGCGGATCTTGTTTGGCCGTGTCAGGATCCAGGTTGATCATCACGCATCTCGGATCGCTCATCGCTACATTGAGCATTGGACCGGCATCGTTATCGCCGAATACTAACCTGCTGCCGATCCAATCATCCTCCTGAAACGCTTCTGTTGCATCTGTCGCAATTACAATGTTTGCGCGGAAGCGTCTGATGTCCAGGTCATCTCCGACTTCGCGGCCGATTGCGGAGACCGTCGCCAGGTTGATCACAGACACACTCGCCTCATCGAAAATTCCGTGTTTGAGTTTCATCAACTCGACTGCGCTTCCAAACTTCTCTGCGACACTGTTTTGCAACTCCGCACTTCCGAGCGCAAGGTCTATCCCTTCCGGTGTGCGCACATGAGTCGGCGTTGGCTCTTCCGAATTCTCAGCAAGTCCTATCGGCTGATACAAAAGGAATTCGGGAAGCCGGCTCGCCGTAAGCCACGGAAAGCCGCTCTTGTCGTCGAGGCGACGAAACGCAAAGCGCCGATCTCCCTGCAAGCCGTGCCAACCGAGAAAGGCAGAGTCCGTTGCGACACCAGCCATCGATTTGACCGGATAGCGCACCAGTTGATGAATATGTCCGAGGTGAATAGTCATTTATTTGGGCCACAAAAAGGCACAATTGTGGCCTCAGCCGCCGTCGCCGACCAACACGAATCCTGCCCAGTAGAATGGATGGCTCGTTTCGGGATTGCGCATTAATTTCAACGCTGCTTGTCGCAACGCGTCTGTCTTCGTCAGCCTGGTCTGCTTAGAGATTAGGCCGCGATGGAAGTCGACCATCAGGTCGCGTGTGGACGCTGATTCCACCTTCCACTGACTGACGACGAGCGACGGGACACCCGCGATAAACATGGCCCACGAGAAGCCGATGACGCCTTCGCCCGCGCCGATGCGCCCGCGCGCAGTCTCACAGGCGGATAATACAGCCAGCTCGGCTTTCAAATCGAGTTGCATCAACTCCCACGCTTCCAGCAAGCCGTCCTCGTTTGGTCCACCTTCGGCGAGGCTCAGGTGTGAATACATCGGCGAAGCATTGTTTAGTGCGCCGTGTGTCGTGAAGTGAAGAATGCTGGCTCGTCCGGCTTCACTCTTGATGCGATCCTCACGCGCGTCAGGTCCGACATAAACTCTGCTGCGTGTCGCACCGTACAGACGGGCCAAAGCTCTGACTTCTTCGCCGGCCTCCGGCAATGGATCGAGATTGCCGGCACGCAAAGTCATTCCCGCTCTGTTCGTTGTCTCTGACACGGGATTTCCGAGTGCCAAAAGACTCGCGGGTGCGTGGGTCGCAACCTGGTCCATCCGTCGTTTGTTCATCTCGCGCAGCACCGTGAATGACGGCGCATAACTGATCGATGCGTCTTCGATCACGAAACGTCCAGCGCTATTGACGAGTGTTTGAAACGGCAAGTCCCAAAGGTTGCTGTCAGGCGCGATCACGACGTTGGTCTTGCCGCGCAACTGCGCGGGCTTGAGAAGCAGATCGTAGAGTTTTGTCGCAGACGCTCGGAAGGCGAGATCGCGACCGGCGAGTTGTTGACGGAACGATTCGATCTGCTTCGCGAGCTCGGCGCGTTTGATCGGTAGCGTGTAAACCTGGATCTGCGCTTCGGTCTTTGGCTTGGTGATGACGAACAAATAAACCTGTTCATCCGTGACGACGTATTCGAGCAAGACCGATGAAGCATCCGGCAGTAATTGTGTGAGTTCCTGCTTGTTGATGATCGGCGCTTCGCCGCGCTGTGTCTTCAATTCCGGATGGCTCGCGTACAGCGCATTCTGAAAATCTTCGTAACTGAGGCGTGCTTTCTCGAGTTGAATTTCTACTTCGGCAAAACGAGCAGCATCTGTGACGCGCGCGAGCTGTCTGTTGAGTTGCGTCAGTTGTGACCTTAACCGCTGCTCCTCCTCCTGTTCTTTGACAGTCATCGTCTTCTGAACTCTCACTTGCCCTTGTTGCAGGATGTCGAGTAGTGCGCGTGCTTTTGCACGTTCGGCTAAGTTAAATGCGTTCTCTGGTTGGTTCTCCTTCACGAAAACACTGAGCAGCCCGTGATGCGCTTGCATTCCGCTTTCGAAATAACGTTGCCGTTCCTCGACACCACCGGCCGCCTGAATGCGCAAGTTTTCGCTGATCGACACTGCCTCGCTAAACGATTGTTGCGCAGCCGCAAAACGATTGAGCCCTAACTGTGAATAACCGAGATTAGTGAGCGTCACATAGAGGTGGGTTTTCCTTCGCGTCTCACGTGCCAAAGCGACTGCTTGTTCCGCCACTGACAATGCTTCGCTGTAGTCTCCCTTGTTTAGGTAAACAGCACTCATATTGTTGAGCGTGATAACAGTGGGGCCCTTCATGTTTGTCGCTTGAAGTATGGTCAACGCGTCACGGTGGTAACGCAACGCTTCGTCATAACGACCTTGTGCCGAGAAGATCCTGCCAATCTGATCGCGAACCATCGCTGCGCCGCTCTTGTCGCCCAACGTTTCAATCTGTTTCAAGAGCTGCTGGTAGAGTTCGAGCGACCGCTCGTAATCGCCGAAGACCTTATATTGAAGTGCCAGGTCAGAACGCAGAATCGCGATTGAGAGTGTGTCGCCAAGTTCTTCTGCAATTGAGAGGGCGCGCTCCAGGTGGACGAAGACTTGCTCGGCATTGTTTTGCTCTGCGTAAATGATCGCGAGATTCCGTAATGCGTCCATCATTCCTTTGCGCTGGTTGTCTTCTTCAGAGAGACGAAGTGATTTCTGCGCGAACTCGAATGCACGCCGGTGATTTCCAAGCACCCGATAGAGGTCGCTGAGCTTTTCCTGTGCGAGCGCGACGCCGCGTCTCAGTCCGAGAGATTCATACAAAGCGAGCGCCTTGTGCGCTGCGTCCAAGCCTCTCTCATGTTCATCCTGCGACCTGGTGAGCGTCGCGATGTTCAGCCAGGCTGCGGCGATTCCAGCTTGATAACCAACCCTTTCGGCTACGAGTTGCTGCAAACGAACGTAGCGGAAGGCCTTGTCGTACTCTACGCGCGTTTGATGACGAAGAGCTTTGGCGCCCAACGCGCTAATCAGAGTGTTGTTAACAAAACGTTTCTCTTTTTCCAGGATCTCATCGCGCTCCTGATCGGAGCTCGCAGCCTCCAGCCTTACGGCAAGTTCATCCTGCACCAAAAACTCTCGCTCGATCTGCCACCCGGCACTCGTCCTGGTCCATTCGAACGAACGGCACGCGCCCCGAAGTGGATCGAAGGTCAGCAGGACCGCGTCTGTTTTCTTGTCCAGGCGCCGCTCGTCGACGGTTAACTGTGAGACGGCCCTGTCGCCAGTGATCTCGAGCTGCGTCACCTCAGGATGGCTGAATTCGAGGCGGGTCTGTGCGAAGACGCTTTTGTAGGAGCGCAACTGTGTTGGGAGATTGGGCGATTGCGGGTTCCAGAACTTCCGCACGGCTTCGAGGTCGCCAACGACTAGTGCGCGCCCGTACTGGGCGGTTAACGTGCGCAAACTCTCCTCTTCCGCAGCCGAAGCCCGCACCGGCGTTGCAGTTAGCGAATTCGACTGTGCAAGCGCAAAAATGCCGAGGCTCAGATTCAGGATCAGTAGAGATGCTGCACGGAACGTGTTTGGCATGGAACGTCCCTTCGGTTGTAGAGGCTCCGAAAGGTAACGCGCAAAACGATGGTGAAGGGGGTCAGGCAGGCGAGGAGCATTGCCTTCTGATATATTTCGTCGTGGATGATCAAACTGATCCGAATTGCTAGTGTCGCGCTTCTTCTACTTGCCGCTTTCTCCGTGGCGCTGGGGCAACAGCGGCGTATCGTCATTGCTGCGAGTACTTTGCTCGACGGCAAAGGGCAGGTACTGAAGAACACACGTATCGTTATTGCAGGCTCGAAAATCATTGCGATCGATCCGAAGGCTGGTCCGGTGGATTACGATCTTACTGGGCTGACCGTGTTGCCCGGCTGGATCGATGCGCACGTCCACATCACGTGGAGCTTCGATAAGAACGGCAAAAACGCGGGCGGCGGCGGAAACACGCCAGAAGCCGCGCTTCAAGCTGCGGCGAATGCCCGGGCCACGCTGATGGCAGGCTTCACGACTGTGCAAAGCGTCGGCAATTTAGCTGACATTCCGCTGCGCGATGCGATCGCCAAAGGCGAACTTCCTGGTCCACGGATTCTCACATCCGCCGAACCATTGATCGGTCGAGGTGAACAGTCGGGCACACCGGATGAGATCCGTGCCTTCGTCAGAAAGCAGAAAGAAGCCGGCGCTGACATCATCAAGATCTTCGCTTCCGCGAGTGTTCGTCGTCCGGAGATGACGCTTTCACAGGAACAACTGAACGCGGCGTGTGATGAAGCGAAGAAGCTGGGACTGCGCACGCTGGTCCATGCTTACAAAGATGCGGTCCGCGCTGCTGCTGTGGCCGGCTGCACGCAGGTTGAACACGGCACACTCGCCACGGATGACGATCTCAAACTGTTGGTCCAAAAGGGGACGTGGTTGGATCCGCAGGCGGGTTTGGTGTTTGAAAACTACCTGCTGCACAAAGAAAATTTTGTAGGCACGCCGGGCTTTCCGGAAGAGGTGTTTCCACTCATTAAGGAGATCATCCCGCAGTATCACGACTTCATGAAACACGCGGTGAAGATTCCCGGCTTGAAGATTGTGTTTGGGTCAGATGCCCTCGCGGGCTCGCACGGCCGAAACGCGGAGGAGTTTATCGATCGCGTGCGCGACGCCGGTGTCGATCCTCTCGCAGCGATGGTCTCCGCAAACTCACTCGGCGCGCAAGCACTCGGCATGGCCGATCAGATCGGCTCGATAGCTCCCGGCCTTCAAGCAGACATCATCGCTCTCGACGGCAACCCGCTCACAGACATCACGGCGGTGCGACGTGTTGTGTTTGTGATGAAAGGCGGTGTTGTTTACAAGAACCGCGCGAAGTAGTTTCAGTTACCTTTGAAACCACGCTCGATGGCGAAGACCATCGCCTGCGCGCGCGTCCAGACGCCGAGCTTATCGAAAACATTAGAGACGTGATTCCGCACTGTCTTTTCGCTGATAGATAATCGATCCGCGATCTGTGCGTTACCCAATCCTTCTGTAATCAGACTCAGGATCTCTCGCTCGCGCGGTGAGAGCGAGGCGAACGCGGCGTCCTCATCACCGCCCGACTCCTTCATCCCGACGAACTCCAGCACCTCATGGCAGAAGCGCTCCCACGCCGGCTCGTGTTCAAGAAGCACGTGGTTCTTCGAGTCAAGTTCGACAAATCGTGCGCCCGGAATCCCCGCCGCAAGGATGTGACCTTCCGCAATCGGCACGACGGCGTCTCCGCGCGCGTGCAGCACCAAAGTCGGCGCACGCACATCGCCGAGCAACGACGTGACATCGATCATGGCTCGCGACTCAAGTAGTTTCGCCGCAATCTCGGCCGTCAATGTCTTCCGGCAGAGATCGTTGTACCACTCCAACTGTTCGTCAGTGCCGTCAGGAATGAAACGCGAGGTGAAGATCTGGCGATAGGTTGGATTATCGCTGCCCCATTGCAAACGAACGAGATCGATCATCGCCTGGTAGAAGCTTCTCTGGTCGCGGTCGAGGCGACAAAATGGTCCCCGTGCGTAGGCGCCATAGAGCACGAGATTCGAGACGCGTTCCGGATGCTTAACGGCGTACGCCACGCAGATCGCGCCGCCTTGAGAAATGCCGAGCATGGAAAAGGGCTCATGCAACCCAGCCGCTGCGACCACGTCCTCTACATCTTCGACCCAGCGATCCAGAGAAAGATCGCCGACGTTCCGGTCAGTCATCCCGCAGCCGCGTTCGTCGTAACGCACGAAGCGAAAGTTATCCGTGAAGAAACGGATCCAATGCCGCCAGACCGGGCTCTGCAACTCATACTCGAGATGCGTGAGCCAATTCGCGGCTTTGATCATCACTGGTCCCGCTCCGGCTTCGGCCCAGGCGAGCTGGACTCCGTCTTTAGTACGTACGTAGCGGATTTGCTGTGTGGGTTTCTTCACTCAGTCGCGCAGTATAAACTTTTGTGCCTTTTGTGGCTTAATATAATCCTATTATGCATGACGATGACTGACATCAGTATCGCGGAAGCTTCCGATTTGCTGCGTCACAAACAAATCTCGCCGGTGGAGATCACAACGTCCTGTCTCAATCGCATCGAGGAACTCAATCCAACGATCAACGCTTTCATCACCGTCATGCACGACAGCGCGTTGGCCCAGGCGCGCGAAGCGGAAGATGAAATTCACGCGGGCAACTGGCGTGGACCACTGCACGGCATTCCGATTGGTCTGAAGGATCTGATTGACACGGCGGGTGTGAAAACGACCTGCGGCAGTGCTCTTTTTGCCGAACGCGTTCCCGCTGAAGATGCAGAGGTCGTTCGTCGCTTGAAAGATGCAGGCGCTGTGCTGATCGGCAAACAAAACATGCAGGAGTTTGCATGGGGAGGCACCTCGGCATCGAGCTACTTTGGCGCCGTTCACAATCCATGGGACAACGAACGAATAGCCGGTGGCTCTTCAGGTGGTTCCGCCGCGGCTGTCGCGACGGGCATGTGCTTTGGCGCGCTCGGAACGGACACCGGCGGTTCGGTCCGCGAGCCGGCCGCATTCTGCGGAATTGTCGGTTTGAAACCGACGTATGGCCGCGTGAGCACTCGCGGAGTGTTTCCCCTGTCACCGTCGCTGGACCACGTCGGCCCGCTTTGTCGCAACGTTATCGATACCACGTTGTTGCTTCAAGTGATTGCTGGTTATGACGAGTTAGATACGACGAGCATCGATCGGCACGTCGAGTCTTACACCGACACTCTGAACGCTAGTACTAGATCTCGGATCGGAATTGTGCGCCGCCCGTTCTTCGACGCTCTCGATCCGGAGATCGAGAGCGCTATAAATGAAGCTTTAAAGCAGATCGGCGATCTTTCTTCCGATATTATCGAGATTGATCTGCCCGCCACGCCGGGTGCCGTTCAGGTCGCGGAAGTCTTCGCCTTGCATTCCAAATACTTCACGTCCTCTCCTGAACTTTATGGACCATGGATGCGCGAACGAATGCGGCAAGCGGCGGCTGTGGACGTTGTTACTTACATTGAAGCGCGTCAGAAGCTCGATCGCGTGAGGCGTTCGGTGCCGGATGTGTTTGCGAAAGTCGACTTCCTGATTACGCCGACCACGCCAGTCCCGCCCATTACGCTAAGAGAAGCAATGGAGATGTCGCCTGAACCTGCAGGTGAGCTTTGGCTGCGAAATACCCGACCTTTCAACGCGTATGGCTTCCCAACGATCTCGATCCCATGCGGTTTTACTGGAGCAGGCCTGCCGATCGGTTTGCAGATTTCCGGCCCAAACTTCGGTGAAGCGAGCCTGCTCTCGTTCGCTCATGCCGTTGAGCTAACAATCAGTTCGTAGCGCTGCTGCTAAAACCGGAAACCGATTCCGGAACTGAATTGAAAATTATGATGCGTTTCAAGTGGTCGTGTGATGACAGGGTTTCGGAAAGAAAAAGTAAGAGGCGCTCGGAGCGCGCCCCAACGTATTATCGTGTCGCCGAAATCAAATCGCGCCATCCACCTGCGCGAGATGTAAAGCTCAGCCACTCCACCAATGTCCATCGAGAAATAAAGCTTCTTCACCACTCCGAAAACAGGCAGCACAAATGTTTCACCAAATATCCGAGCCTCGCGTGAGCCGACGACTTCGCTGACTCTCGTGAAACCCACGAACCCCGGTCGAGCTTTGCCAAACACACCCCATCTTTCAAATCGCTTGCCGGCCTTTGCGCCAAACTGTCCCTGAAACATGTAACCTGACGGATTCGGCAGGTCCAAAATCTCGCGAGTGAAAAAGTTTCCTTCTGCTTCAAGCGCGATGTAGTCAGTTAAGTTGAAAGTGAATCGGGTGCCGAATCCGGGTTCTGTATGAATGACATCGCTGGATAGGCAAGCCGGACACTCACGTGCGTTTGTAATCGAGGCGACAGACATTGAAGTGAATTGCGCTCCTACCTCAAATCGCGGTGTTTGTTCTCTTCCATTAACCGATGTCCCGTCGTCAGCAGGAAAATCTCCGAGACGAAAACCAACGCCGGCTGTGAACTGAAAATTGTGAGTGTATTTTGCAGGACGTGTAAGTCGCACGACCGGAGGATCGACGAAGAAATCGGGATCAAATCTCTCGGGGTACCGAACCATCGTATCGCCGGCTTCGAATCTCACGACGGTTCTGCGCGACGGATACATTTCGAGAACGCCGCCAATGTCCATCGTGAACAAATTTTTTCGCTCGAGCTTTGTATCAAACTGAAGTAGGCCGTCGACGACAGGAATAGGACCAGGCACAAACGAGAAGAAATCATCAATACTAAGGAACCCGGGACGCGCTTTCGCGAACAGTCCGAATTTTTTGAAGCGCTTGCCAGCCTTTATGCCAACTTGAACCTGCGTAACCTCGGCATTGTTTGAAAAAAAGTGTTCTTTCTGAGGAAAGAGGTTAATTTCAGCCTCCGCGGCGATGGACCGGTTGAAATTGTAGGTAAACCTGCCGCCGAATCCAGGGTGCGTGAAATCGACCGGAAAATCCGCGTCGAAAAGAGTGAGCGATGTTGACTGAACGCCGATTTCGATCTTGTCTTTTGTGGATTGAGCAACGGCGACAGACGCGAAGATAATCACGGCGAGGAAGAGGCAGATTGAGGTTTTCATGAGCACCCAGAGTAGCACGGATCTCCTTGTCCTTTATGTGCCTTTTTGTGGCTTCACTAACACCTGTACGACAAGGTACGGAGTGTCACCACACCTCTACGCTAAAGTCGGTTATCTTAATGATTACGTTAATCATCAACGGCGAGGTATACGGTCCTGATCCTTGAGGTGAGGCTGATGTGGTCATACTTGTAGGAAGGATCGCTAAGATAGGGCGCGTTGAACGCGCGACAATCGAGACGATTGGAGTCGATGTCGAGATCACTAAATCTGCTTCACTTTTTGAACAACTTCGCGAACGCCTGACGCGCATCCGTCGGAGCGCCTGACGATGTTTGACGTTCGACTACAGTTCGTGGCGTGAACAGCTCGCAGGTGTTGCGCGCGTTCTTGTTCACGATGCGTGCGGTGACGGGTTTACTGCATTCGAAGCGCGCGCCGGGATCGAAATAGGCGCATTGACGGCAGGTGTGCAGGTCGGCATTGCAGTTGGAACATGCGCTGGCCAGGTTGATGGCGGTCGCAGCCTGCGCCCCGCACGAGCTGCACTTCACCTTCTCGCCAAACGCCATCATTCGCGGCGAGCGTGGGCCTTCGCGATCCGCAGGTCTCGATTGCGTCTTTGGTTTCTGCGGCTCGCGATCGCGATCGCGATCGTTGTCCATGTAGCCGCGCTGACGATATTTGCGGTCGCTCATCTCTTGTGCTCCCCGGTGAGATAAATGGATAACCGAATCATACGTGAAATCGAGAGAATGCAACAGGTTTAGCTTGACTGAGTAGTGATGCGCATAGTCCATGTAACGACGAAGGCGTTCGCTAATTGGAGCCCAGGGTTGGAAGCGCAGCGACAACCCTGGGATACGGCAACCGCCATTCCTATCAACCCTGAAGAGTCTGTCGGAATAACGCCGAAGGCGTTCGCTAATTTCAGCCCAGGGTTCAAGCGTAGCGAGAACCCTGGGTAATCGGATCAAATGTATTTCGAACCCTGAAAGGGTTCGGCAATTGGGGAACGCTTTCAGCGTTTCGACTTA
>JBIOUJ010000036.1:0-49012 GCA_044867025.1 Pyrinomonadaceae bacterium
AAGATCTGCGTCATCCGCGTTCATCTGCGGCTAATTGTTTTCGCAGAGATTACATTCCGATGCCTTTTAGGTGGTAGCGGTCGGTGTCGTAGTAGCGGTCGACGTCGACGAGGTTGATCTTTCCTCGCACAGTCGAGATGTCGACGAGTGACAAGTCACACGCCGGTGCAACACCTCGGGACGACACCAGCATCCCAAATTGCCCGTCAGCAACAGCCTCCGCCGCACGTGCGCCAAACATCATCCCCATGATGCGGTCGATTGGACTCGGCGACCCCCCACGTTGCGGATGGCCCAACACCACGGCACGCGCTTCGTACGGCGTTTCAGCCGCGATTCTTCGCGCGAGCACCTCGCCAATACCACCAAGACGCACGTGTCCAAACGCATCGTGACGGTCATCAATCGTCACCATCTCACCATCTTCCGAACGCGCACCTTCCGCAACTACGATCACTGAATATCGAGGCCTCGCCGACAAACCCCGACTCAGATTCGATTCACCGAGCCGAGCACTGAGCAAATGAAAAACCCTCTCGTATCGAAACGGATGCTCAGGAATCAAAATCAGATGCGCCTGCCCGGCAACACCAGACCACAGCGCGAGATGACCCGCATGTCGGCCCATCACTTCGACAATCTGCACCCACCCGTGCGATCCAGCAGGCGTGCGAGAACGTTCGATCACTTCCGTAATGTTTCTAAGCGCCGTGTCGAAGCCGAGCGTGTAATCAGTCCCGGCGAGATCTTTGTCGATAGTTTTCGGCACACCGACGATCGAAACTCCTCTTTGTGCAAGCACAGCCGCGACACCGAGCGTGTCTTCACCACCACAAACGACGAGCGCATCGAGTTTCAGTCGCTCAATATTCTCCACGACCTCATGCGAACGATCCTGCCCCCGACCCTCTTCATTCACTTGCTTGAACGGATTCGTCCGCGACGAGCCGAGATTCGTTCCGCCGTCGCGGTCCCAGCGTCGCACCGTCTCGCGATGGAGTGGCAGCACATCAGGAAGCGGATTCAGCAAGCTCCTCCAGCCATCAAACAACCCAACAACCTGCATCCCCAGCTCCGACCCGCGATAAACCAAACCTTTAATCGCAGGATTCAACCCGGGCGCATCCCCTCCACCCGTCAAAACCCCCACTCTCTTTTCAGCCATCTTTTTGTTTGCCTTTTGGTGTGCCTTCTTTTGTGCCCCTTTGTGGCTTCACTGCGTCGCATCACTGATCAGCAGAACGTCACTCATGATCACGCCGCGCGATGCAACGAGGCTCCCATCCTTCATCCAATCAAACGACAGAATCTTGCCTTCTTCAAAATTGGTCAACTGCCTCGGCTCCCCACCCTCGATCGGCTGCCCCCAAATATTATCGAAACCGCCGCGATGGTCCACATAAGTGAGATAGCGTCCATCGGAACTCCAGTGCAAAGGAGAATCCCAATTCACCTCGACCGGCGGCGGTACGTCAAACACATTAAACGTCGCGCCACCTTCGAATTGGACCACCTTCAGCTTCCA
Organism: Pyrinomonadaceae bacterium; assembly: GCA_044867025.1. GTDB lineage: Bacteria > Acidobacteriota > Blastocatellia > Pyrinomonadales > Pyrinomonadaceae > PSRF01. The sequence continues at coordinate 1,526 of JBIOUJ010000036.1, forward strand.
GCTCGAGTTCCCTTGCTGGTCGTTGTACCAGAAAGCAAGCAACTTTCCATCAGGCGAAATCGTCGGACGAATCGAAACGCCTTCCGTGATTCGTTGCGGCGTTCCTCCCTCGACCGGCACACGCCAGATCGAGAACGGTTCTCCCGGTTCGAAATGCTGGAAAACGATCCACTTTCCATCCGGCGAAAAACTGGGCCACGTACTTTCCGAACTGCCAAACGTCAGCTGCTTCGGAAGCGTACCGTCGCGCTCCGTTCTCCAGATTTGAAACACACCTGCACGGTTCGAGTGAAACGCAAGATAGCGATTGTCCGGCGAAACAGCCGGCGCATAGTTCCGGCGTCCTTCCGAAGTCAACTGTCTCGCTTCACTTCCACCAACGGACGCGATCTCGAATATGTCTGCACTGCCACTCGCATCCGACGCATACACGATCTTCGCGTCCGGAGCCGCGAAAAGATCGTAATACCTGCTCGTTCCAGACGTGATCGCCACCGGCTTTGTCTCGCCTTTTGGCAACATCCAGACTTTGGCGACAACCTGTGCTTGCACAGTCACAAAAGAACTGGCATCTGCGTCGAGACTCAACTCGCGATAATCACTCAGATCGTTAGTTAAGCTCCGGATCGATCCGTCACGAAAGAGCTGCCAGACTTGTACAAACGAAGCGCCATAAGCTTTCGCCAGCATGATTATGCCGTTGCCATCGGGAAGCACCGTCACTCTTCCGACGTCGTCAAATTCTTGCAAATTCAGAGGAATGGTTTGCTCGGCGCCGCTGACCAGGTTCTTTTCGAAGATGGCAACAGTGTAGTTCGACGAGATGCCGTTGCTGCTACTCGGAGCTGAATTAACGGTCGGCAAAAGCAGTGATTTGTCGCCGGCGGTCCATCGCACTCTTGTCAGCAGGTCCAGGGCCAGTCTCTCCGGCCAGTTGCGTGTGGCTACAATCTGCTCGCCGCTGCCGTCGGCGTTTGCGACCACTAAATAATCGCGTTGATTCGCACGATCGTAACGAATGAAAGCCATTCGCTTCTTGTCGTGCGAGATGGAGGGCAATCCATCGGGCAGGTCTACTCTGGTCGGAACTGCACCGATTCCGAGAGTCGGCAATTTGTAAATCTGACCGGCATCGTTGCGATCGGATCCGGCGAAACCGAAATAAATAAAACTCCCATCAGGAGAGAACGCAACTCCCAGGTAACGTCCTTCTCGAGGGGGTATCAACTGCACATTGCTGTTGATTGCGACCTGACGAAGCCACAACGTCGACTTCCCACCCTCGTTGGTGACGTAAGTAACGTATTTTCCGTCAGGCGACATTCCAGCCAGCAACGAGATCCCATTTGTCGTCAGCTTCGTTACGTCGAATCGTTCGAACGGAACTGGACCCTTCGGTTCACTTCGCGTGAGCAGCTTGTAAGCGCCGAAACCAATTGCTGCGATAACAACGGCGGCCGCGACTGCAAGCCACGGACGGCTGTTTCTGCGAACTGGCTCGTGTATGGTGGTTTGCGCTGCCTTTAGTTCGTCGGTTTCAACGATCTTGTCGCGACCGGTTGACGCGCGTGCATATTCACTGCCCGTGGCAGGCGCAACCGAGCGGTCGAGCATCGAATTCATTTCGAGATCCTTGCGCAGGCTGCGCAGATCGATGGCGAGCTCTTTCACGATCTGATAGCGCTCGTTTTTGTCTTTACGCAGAGCTTTCTTCACGATTCGTTCCAACTCGGGTGGCACGCCTTCGACGTGGCGAGAGATCGGTGGCTGTTCTCTTTCGACAATGGCAACGACGACGTCGGTCGCAGTCTCGCCGGTGAACGGCGGATAACCAGACGCCATTTCATAGAGCACAACTCCGAGGCCCCAGATGTCCGTGCGTTCATCGACGGCAACACCGCGCGCCTGCTCGGGCGACATGTAAGCAGCAGTCCCGATCACAGTGCCGGGCGAGGAATCAAACAACAGCGTCGACATCGTGACGTGCATCGCGCCCTTGTGTCGCTCGGTCAGCTTTGCGAGACCGAAGTCCAGTACCTTCACGTAACCTTCAGGACGGATCACGATGTTCTCGGGTTTGATGTCGCGGTGCACGATGCCCGCTTCGTGTGCGGCAGTGAGCGCGTCGGCGATCTGTATGCCGATGTCGAGCACATCGCCGAGTTTCATGCCCTGATTTTTCATGCGCTGGCGCAGCGTCATGCCTTCGACGTATTCCATCGCGATGAATGGACGTCCATCATCCGTCTCGCCGATCTCATGGACCACGCAGACGTTCGGATGACTCAGCCTCGATGCAGCACGCGCTTCCTGGGTGAAGCGACGCAGGCGATCTGGATCTTTGCTTACAAATTCCGGAAGAACTTTCAGCGCCACTCGACGGCCGAGAATCGTGTCGGTTGCGAGATAAACTTCGCCCATCCCACCTTCGCCGATGAGATTGACGATCTGGTAATGCTTCACACGCTGGCCCGGATTGAGTTTTGGTGCGAGCGTGTCCGCTGCCTGGGCCACGGCAGGAGATTCCATGAAGCTGCCGGCGACTTCGTAGGAACGAAGCAGTGATTCAACTTCACTGCGCAACGCAGTCTGATCGCCACACTCCTGTTCGAGAAACGATTCTCTCTCGGAGCCTTTACGCTCGAGCGCGCCCTGGAAGATCTCCTTCACGCGTTGCCAGTTCTGTGGATCGATCTCGTTCATTCGCTTAGTTCGCGATGCAACCAGGCTTTGGCCATGCTCCAATCGCGTTTGACGGTCGCTGTTGAAATGCCCATGACTTCGGCAGTCTCTTCGACGGTTAGACCACTGAAGAATCGTAGTTCAACCACCCTGCTTTGTTGCTCGTCGATTCGCGCGAGCCGTTCCAAAGCTTCATCGAGTGCAACGACGTCGAGGTCCTGACCTTTGACAGCGACAGTCGCGTCGCCGAGAGATACACGCACATCGGAACCCCCACGTTTAACGCGCTTTTTGGTGCGTGCATGGTCCACCAGGATACGCCGCATCAATTGAGCTGCGATGCCGAAGAAGTGTGCGCGATTTTGCCATTGCACGTTTCGCTGGTCGACCAGACGCACGTAAGCCTCGTGAATCAGTGCGGTCGTTTGCAGGGTGTGCCCCGCCTGTTCGCGTCGCAGGTAGCGTGCAGCCTGTCGGCGCAGTTCGTCGTAGACGATCGGCATCAGTTGGTCGAGCGCCTCTTTGTCGCCGCGAGCGTAGCCGGAGAGCAGCTCGGTGATGTTCGCCTGAGACGCCATAAGGTGAGGATAAACCATTTGTACTTTTTGTGTCTTCGCGGCTTGAGCCCGTTTTTGCGGCACTGTCGCGTTAGTGAGTGAAGGAGGACGGTCATGAAAAATCTTGCTTTTAGGATCGCTGCAATTTTAGGCATTTTGTTGGGGCTCACGGTGGCGGGCGTTCAGGCACAAACACCCAGCAGGGTTGAAGTTAACATTCCTTTCGAGTTCTCGGCAGGGAAGACGACGTTGAAGGCGGGTGTTTACACGGTCAAGCGCATGTCGGGAAATCTGATCACGCTGCGGAACGTAGCAGATAAGTCGTCGGTGATTTTGAACGCACCGGTAAATCTCAGCTCAACGGATATTGACTCGAAAGAAAGACTCGTTTTCAACAAGTCCGGGGATCGATATTTTCTTGCTCAGATCTGGCTGACTGTTGACACGGGTCGTGAGTTGTTGAGAGAGAAGAAGACGGCCGAGCGGATCGAGATTGCGTTGCGCGTGAGTCCACACGTCGACTGACCCGCGGCCTTTTGTGCTTTTTTGTCGCAGAGAGTATTGTTTGCCGCGAGGTCAAACATGAAACAATATCTCTCAGCCGCTCTTGTGCTGTTTGCGATCGCCGTGTCGGCAGTAGCACAAGAGGCGACAGTACTCACAGGTCCCGCGTTAACCCGAGTCGTTCCCACTGGCTTTTATTTTCAGGGACTGAGCGCGCCCACGCAGATGCGCAACACCGCTGCCGCGCGCTTCGGAACCGATCGCTATGTCATCGCGGGGCTCGTCGATACGTCGGGTTATTCCGCTGACGTCAGAGAAAAATATGTCGGGTTCCTGATCACTGACTCCGCTATCAAACTCAACGGAGAGTCACTGCCGGCGGGCGCGTACGGATTCGGTTTTGCCAACGAAGGCAAGATCACGATCATGGACCTTGCGGGAAAAGATCTACTCTCAGTCGCGATCACCAACGACACGTCGATGCGCCGGCCGCGTCCGCTGATGATGTCGGCCGATCCAGGCGGCGTGCGTTTGTATAACGGCAAGAATTATGTCGTCATCGCCGCTCAGTAACCCTTCTCTGCGGCCCTCTGCGTATCTCTGCGATCTCTGCGTTAAAAGCGCGCGTCCTAACGCAGAGAACGCAGAGTTATACGCAGAGGGCCGCAGAGTTCTTTCTCTAAGGTTCGTAGGTTTAGTTTGCGTTTTGTTTTTGGTTCCGTTCGCGCTGCTGGCGCAGACGAAACCTGAAACTCAGGAACCGGCGGGTGGCGTCAAAACCGGCACGCCGTTGACTTACACTTCGCGGCGTACTGTCGGCATCACCGATCCAAATGCGCCGGTTGTTTTTGAAGAGGTAACCGACAAGACGCCGCTCGCAAATTTTCGTCACCGCTCAGGAGAACCGGCAAAAGACTACATCTTCGATACACCTTCAGGCGGGGCAGCGATCTTTGATTACGACGAGGATGGCCGGCCTGACATCTACCTCTTGAACGGCTCGACAATGGCCGCGATGCGGGGCAAAGAAAAGCCCCCGCGCGCCGCGCTTTTTCGAAATCTCGGTAATTGGAAGTTTGAAGAAGTAACGGACAAAGCCGGAGTCGCAAACGAGCGTTGGGGTTTTAGCGTTGCCGTCGGCGATTACAACAACGACAGCCGTCCGGACATGTTCGTCGGCAACTTCGGCGTGTCGCGTCTCTATCGCAACAACGGCGACGGAACATTTACGGACGTTGCAGAAAAGGTGGGCGTCGCGCGCAAGGGGTGGAGCACGGGCGCAAGCTGGGGGGATTACGACGGCGATGGTCGTCTCGATCTTTTTGTTCCCGGCTACGTCCAGATCGATTTCGCGAATCTGCCGCCGAGTCCGTCAGAAGCAGGAAAAGGTATTGGACAGAATTTCTGCCAGTTTCGCGGCGTGCCGGTCATGTGTGGTCCACGTGGGTTGCCGGGCGAAGGCGATTCGCTCTATCGACAGAAGCCTGACGGCACGTTCGAAGATGTGAGCGTCAAGGCTGGTGTCAACGACAGGGACAAGTTTTACGGATTCTCGTCTGCGTTTGTTCATGTTAATGACGACAAGCTGCTCGATCTGATCGTCGTAAACGATTCGACGCCGAATCAGCTTTACATAAACAAAGGCGACGGCACGTTTGAGGAGATGGGGTATCCCTCCGGTTTGGCGCTGAACGAGAACGGGCGCGAGCAGGCAGGGATGGGTCTCGCCGTTGGTGACTACGACAACGACGGGCGCGTCGATTTTCACATCACCAACTTCTCCGACGATTCGAATGTTCTTTACCACAACGACGGTGACAACAATTTCACTGACGTGACGTTTCAAGCCGGACTCGGTGAAGTGTCAATTCCGTTTCTGGGTTGGGGGACGAGCTTTCTTGATTTCGATAACGACGGATGGCTCGACCTTTTCGTGGTGAATGGACACGTCTACCCGGTTGTCGATCAGCAACAGTGGGGAACGAGTTACGCGCAGCAGGCTTTGCTCTTTCGCAATATCAAAGGGAAGTTTGAGCGCGTCGGGGCGCGGCAGGGCAATGCGCTCGCGAACGCGTGGCCCGGACGAGGACTCGCGGTCGGAGATCTCGATGGCGATGGGCGACTCGATCTGGTCATCAACAATGTCGACGCGAAGCCGGTGTTGCTCCGAAACGTCGCGGAGTCGACAGGACACTGGCTGGGGCTACGGTTGATTGGAAAGAGTCCACGCGAAGCGATGGGAGCCGTTGTTTACCTGACGACGGGGAGTATGCGTCAGCGTAGAGAAGTTTTTAGTGGCGCGGTGTATTGTTCACAAAACGACATGACGTTGCACTTTGGATTGGGTGCGGCCACGAAGGTGGACAAACTAGAAATCAAGTGGCCCGATGGAAGCACTGAGAATGTTGATGTTCCTGTCATTGATAAGGTAATGACCATAACTCAGGGCCCGAAAAAGTAAGTCAATCTTTGACAGGATTTACAAGATTGGACATGATCTACATGTTTATCCTGATAATCCTGCTAAATCCTGTAAAACGCCCAACCGGAGCTTGAAGTTTTGCGAAGACTCGATCTCAGAAAGGCGCAGGCGGCCCGGCTCAACACGATCCGCGATATCAACCGGCAGATCGTGTTGAACTACGTGCGCGAACGCGAACCCATCTCGCGCGCCGAGATCGCACGCGAAACCGATCTGCAACGCTCCACGATCTCGGCGATCGTCGAAGACCTAAAAACCGAAGGTTTGGTCGAAGAGGTCGGGGAAGGAGAGTCGACCGGAGGCCGCAGACCAACAATGCTCAAGCTGCGAGCTGCTGGTCCGATCGCGCTCGGAGTCTCGCTGACGCCTACGTGTACGACGATCGCGACGAGCGATCTCGCCGGTCGTGTGATCGATCAGGAAGAGTTTCCTACCGACTCGGATCAAACGTTGAGCCGCGTAATCGGCGTGATTCAAGAATTCACCTCACGCCACAAAGGATCCATCGAAGGTGTTGGCGTAAGTCTTCCAGGTCTGGTCGATCCATCGACCGGAAATGCGCTCTACATTCCTTACTTCCTCTGGCGCGATCTTCCCATCTCCGAAATGATCTCGAAGGCAGTTGGTCTGCCGGTCGTGATCGACAACGACGCGAATGCTGTCGCACTTGCGGAACTCTGGTTTGGCAGGCCCGAGGTAAACGACGCGAGAGACTTCATACTCGTGCTGGTTGCGGAGGGTGTCGGCACGGGGATCATCTTCGATGGTCAGGTGTATCGCGGCCAGCGCGGGGCGGCGGGCGAGTTTGGACACATGGTGATCGGACGTGGTGCGCCCGTTCCGTGTTCGTGTGGCAGTGATGATTGCTGGGAAGCGTTTTCTTCTGAGCGCGCGGCAATCGGACGTTATTTGAAATTGTCAGGCGGTGCGACGAGGCCCGGGTTTACGTTTATCGAACTGGTCGATCGAGCGCTCGCCGGTGAAGCAAATGCAAAAGAAGCACTGGTCGAAACCGCGCGCAACCTCGGCGTGGGTATCTCGAATTTGATCATCGGTTTCAGTCCCGAGGCGGTTGTGGTTGGAGGAGAGATCGCGCGTGCCTGGGACCTGATCGAGAGCGCTTTGACAGAAACGATTGGAAAAAGCGTCCGCCGCGGGCTTCCATCCGCCCGCATTCTTCCGTCGACTCTGGGCCAAAAGCCCACCTTACGCGGCGCCCTGAGTCTCGTCCTCGCGAGCAAATTCGCCGCCGCGTTCGCCGCCTAAAAAAATCGTTGACAGCCCTCCACTTCTAGTTTAAAAACTTAGTTCGCTGAGACAACAAACAAAGTTTTCCTTCGCTGGCGCACCAGCACTCCGCGCCGCTTTTATCCGCTTTTCAGCTCCTAAGAGGACTCAACAGATGAGAAAGTTACTCGCTACCGCCCAGCTTCTCTTTCTATCGCTCCTGATCGCCACGTCCGCACTCGCCCAAAATAACAAAGGCTCCATTGTCGGCACCGTCAAAGACCCCAACGATGCCCTCGTCGCTAACGCACAAGTCAAAGTCACCAGTACGAAGACTGGTGAGGTGCGCACCGCCGAAACCACCGACGATGGTACTTTCACGGTCACCAACCTCGAACCAGGCGTTTACAACGTCACTGTCGAGGCGACTGGCTTTCAATCAGTAACGGTAGAAGCTCTCCAGGTTGAGACTAACGCGCGCGCTCCACTGGACGTGAAGTTCGCGGCGATCGCCGCCGGTAGTTCACAAGTAACGATCAGTGCGGATTTAGTTCCACTCGTCGAAAGCGAGACCAGCGTCCGAGGTGATCTGATCACTGGCCGGCAAGTCACCGATCTCCCGATCCCGCAAAGGAACTTTACGCTGCTCGCCGGCTTGTCTCCGGGCGTGGTGCGGCCTAATCTCGGACTCCTTGGCGGTGGTGGGAATTTCGTTGCCGGTGGCGGCGGACAGAACAACACCGAATCGACGCGCTTTCGCGAGTCGGGTGGTTCAGTTCTGGTCATCAACGGCGCGCGCGCAACGAATAATAACTTCACGCTGGACGGCGTAGATAACAACGAATCTCAGTTTGGACAGATCGCGATTTACCCTCAGCCTGACGCAATTGCAGAATTCAAAATCGAAACCAGCGTGCCGTCAGCAGAATCAGGACGCGCCGGCGGTGGCATTATCTCCACGACATTCAAGTCCGGCGGGAATGACTTTCACGGAACTCTCGGCGAGATCTACCAGGGTCGCTTTTTAAGCGCTGCTGCAAGCAGGTTCGACGATCCAACTTCACCACCGGTGCCAAACTACGTGACTCATAATTTTTACGGTACTGTCGGTGGTCCAATCTTTTTACCACGGCCGGGTGAAGGCGGTCCGGTCTGGTACAGCGGCCGCGATCGTTCGTTCTTCTTCTTCTCACTCAACGGTCAACGAAACAGCACGCCCATTTTCGGCGGCGCGGGCGATCCAAACCTTGCCGTGCCCGTGCCTACCGCGAGAATGCGCGTTGGGGATTTCAGCGAGTTGTTGCGGCCAAACATCATACGCAATTTTTCGCTTGCCGGCGGTGGCACCGTAGCGGCGCCGTTCGGAACGATCTTCGCCCCGAATGGAACGCCGATTCCGGGAAACGATCTTCGCAACTGTGCGAGTTGTGGACCGTTCTCTCAATTCGCACTCAACTACATCAACGCCTTCCCGCTTCCTGACCTCCCGGGACCGGGCCGAAACTTTACAACCAACCGCAAGGAACACGCGAACGTCGACAGCTACGACATCCGCATCGATCATCGCATCACTGACGCGAACTCGATCTTCGGGCGCTACAGTAAATCGGACACTGCGCGTTCCCGCGACAATTTCTTCCCGCTTGGTCTTTCACCCAACCGCAACGATCTACCTGCTGGTCCATCGGCCGGCGATGAGTTTGGCGACGCGAAAGGCTTTGCGCTTGGCGACACACACGTCTTCTCGCCGAGCGTCGTTAACGACGCGCGCTTCGGTGTAACCAGGGTCCAGATCGGTATCTTCAACACAGGCGTCCTCGGCACTGGCGGGTTTAGTCCAACTGTCACTGCAAACCTTGGCGCTCCCAACATCAACATCAGTGATAACACCAGCGGTATTGTCCTCGTTGGAATTGTTGACGAGCTGACCGGCACCGACCGCGCAACTGAATTCACCGGGGATGGTGGTCCATTTTATTTCCTCTCAAACAACTTCCACGTCGCGGATGCCGTCACCGTTGTAAAAGGCAATTCGACGTTGAAATTCGGCGGCGACTATCGCGTTCGCCAGAACAGTAACTACGACGGTGGCCGCAACAACGGCACCAAAGGAAATTACCAGTACGGCACGACCGGCAGCGGCTTCGTTTCCGGCAACTATAACGGCATCGGCCCGAACGACACCGGCTCTTCGCTTGCGAACTTCCTGCTGGGTTACCAGCCGGGCTTCGTCGGTCGCGGCGATCCAGGTGGTCCATACTTCCAATCCAGTAAAGAGATGGCGTTCTTCGTTCAGGACGATTGGAAAGTCAACACCGATCTGACGCTGAATCTCGGTCTTCGCTACGACATCTTCACTGCGCCGACAGAACGATTCGATCGACAAAGCAATTTCGATCCGGCAACAGACACCATTCAGATGGCGGGTGAGAATGCACCTGGCGGACGCGATTTGGCCAATACCGACAAGAATGATTTTGGACCACGCATCGGCTTTGCCTACAGCGGGTTCAAGGACGACAAGACACTGATCCTTCGTGGCGGCTATGGCATTCTTTACGCCACTGACATCAGTGCGGCGCAACCGCTTACTGCGAATCCGGGAACTGGGGCAGGCAGCTATGGGTGCACGCCGATCACGAATCCGAACGGGTGTCCGGCTGTCTTCCGCGCGCGCAATCCGTTCGATGCCGGTATTCCCACCGCGCCATTTACCGTTAACGCGCCGGGGACGACTTTTGCGGCGCCGACAGGTGGCGGGCTCATCCTCTTCAACGATCCGAATCGCACGGACGAGATGTATCAGCAGTACAACTTAACGGGACAGTGGGAGTTTAGACCCGGTTGGCTCGGAGAAGTCGCTTACGTGGGTTCTACAGGTCGAAACCTCCTGGTGCTTCAGAATATCGGCACGAACAACGACGAAGGTGGACCAGGAGCACGCGAGGTCCCGTTTGGTCAAGTCATTGCTACGCGTTACAGCGGCCGCTCGAGTTACAACTCGCTGCAAAGCAAGCTCGAAAAAAGATTCAACAAAGGACTATCGATACTGAGCTCGTACACATGGGCCCACGCGATCGACGACTCACCCGGAGGCATTTGTAAGAATGGCGCCAGTGCGCGGGATTGTGGTCCCGATGATCCGACGAGACCGGAGCTCGAACGCGGAAATTCAGACACCGACGTCAGACACCGGTTTACATTCGCGAACGTTTGGGATTTACCGTTCGGACGAGATAGACGGTTTGGCAGCGACATGCCGAAGGGTGTTGACCTCGCACTTGGTGGGTGGGAATTCAACAATCTGGTGGTCTGGCAAACTGGTCCGGTTTACGACATCACTTGCAATGGTGGACGCGTGGATATTCTTGGAGATCCGACTCCGACTGCGGAGCAGAAAGCCCAGGGTCTCGAGCTGAATCCTTTTGCATTCAGGTGCCCGACGACGCGGGTGTTTCCGAGCGATCCGAGCAGCCCGCACATTGGCAGTCTGGGGCGCAACGTGTTCCGCGGTCGCCCGCAGTTTTACTGGGACTCTTCATTATTCAAGAATTTTGCGATCCCGGCGATCAGCGAAGCGTTCAAGATCCAGTTCCGGTTCTCAGCATATAACGTGCTGAACCGGGTGAATCGTTCGGCGCCGAATGGAGATCTCAACAACGGGAATGATCGTGGTCGGGACATAAGTGAGCAGCGGCGCCGGCAGATGGAGTTCTCCCTCAAACTCATCTTCTAACTATCTCTGCGTGTCTCTGCGTATCTCTGCGTTCTCTGCGTTAAGATGACGTTTTAACGCAGAGTACGCCGAGATACGCAGAGAACGCAGAGAAAACCGCAATGAGTTTATTCCGTTGCTTAGTTTTGTTTTGCTTGGGCTCGGTAACGGTCTTTGCCGCGCCGCCTCAACGTCCGCAGCGAAGTATCGAAACAGCACTAAGCGACGCTGGCGCCCTGGTCCAGGCGGGAAGACTGGAAGAGGCTGAGACTGCGACGCGCAAGTTGCTCACGATAAATCCGAAGAGCGCGGAAGCTCATGCACTGCTGGGTGTGATTCTCGATCAGCGTGGTGTGACCGGCGACGCGGAAAAAGAGTACGCCGCTGCGTTGCGTCTGAAACCGAACCTCGTCAGTGCTTTGTCGAATCTCGGTGTGCTTTTAGCGCGAACTAATCGGACCACTGAAGCAATCGCGAGCTTTGAAAAAGTCCTCATAATCGATCCGCGACACGAACGCGCGATCTTCAACCTCGCCGCGCTCTACGCCGCGCGCAAAGACTTCAAACGCGCCGTTCCATTACTCGAAAAAGCGGCCGGAATCGCTCCGGGTAGGATTGAGCTTCGCGAACCTGTCGATGTCGCGTTGGTGTTGACGCTGGTCAATGCCTACGTCCATGCCGATCGTCGTAGCGACGCACTGAACCTTTCACGGCGGCTGGAACAGTTCGCGGCTTCCGATCCGAAAGCGCTGTTTACCCTGGCGCTCAGTCTCGCCGAAGCACACGAGTACGCCGAAGCAGTGCGATTGTTTCAGCGAACAAACGAGCTGCGCCCGCAGACTTACGAGGTGCTCTACAACCTCGGCCTGGCGCTCTACAATCTCGACCGCCTCGACGAAGCGCAACAAGCGATGTCGTCGGCATCACAATTGAAGCCGAGCGAGGCCGATCCCTACTATCGACTCGGATTGATCGCATCAGCACAGGGCGACACAAAAGCAGCTCTGATGCATTGGACCAAGGCTCTCGAACTGCGGCCGGTGTTTGCAGAAGCGAACTTCATGATCGGCGAGGAGTTGCTTAAAAAGCAGCTTGCCGAGAAGTCAATCCCATTTTACGAGCGTGCACTCGAGCAGGCACAGGGTCAACTGGTCTATTTCCTCCGTCTCGGTGTGGCGAACGTGCGTGGCCAGCGTTACGAGCGTGCGCGCGCAGTGTTTACGGAGGCGCTGAAACGGTATCCGGAGAATGCGAATCTCTATTTCCTGCTGGGCTACACGGGTCGTGCAGAGGGTCAGTACGATGAAGCCGTCGCGAATTTCAAGCACGCGCTGAGGCTACAACCTGACAATGCGGACGTGCTTTCGAATCTCGGGTACATCGCGAGCCAACGTGGCGAGAACGCCGAGGCCGAAGCGTTGCTGAAGCGTGCCATTCAACTCGATCCGAACAGTTTTCCTGCGTATCACGATCTCGGCAGGTTGCTGGTGAAGTTGAAGAGATACGATGAGGCGTTGCCGTTACTGGCGCGTGGTGTGGAGCTCAATCCGAAAGATCCAGGGGTGCATTATCAACTCTTTCTCGCGTACTCGCGGTTGAAACGAACGGATGAAGCGGATCGCGCGTTGGCGGAGTTTAAGAGGTTGGACGAAGTGAACCGGCACGCCGCGACGCCGCTCGGCGCGGGTATGCAAAAAGACGGCGAGACTCTGCCGCCACTATCGACGGCGGCGGCGGGTGATAGCGTGAAGCCCAAAATACCTGATAATTAATGCATAGAGTAACAGCGGTTTTATGGGTTCTTCTTTGTGCCACATGTGTTCCGGCGCAGACCGTCACCAAAGTGGATCCGCCGTCGTGGTGGGCCAATCATTCGATCAATCCGGTCAGACTTTTGGTGCGTGGCACAAATCTCAGCGGCGCGCGCGTGAGTTCTGCCAACCCGGCGCTCAGCGTCTCTAACGTCTCAGTCAACGAAAAAGGCACATACCTGTTTGCGGACGTCACTATCAGCGCGTCGACAAGCGCGGGCGAGTATCCGCTGAATCTCGAGACTGCAAACGGTCGAGCGACGATCCCCTTCCGCATCGAATCGCCTCTCGATGCGCGCACAAACTTTCAGGGGATCAACAACGACGACGTGATCTACCTGATCATGGTCGATCGTTTCGCAGACGGCGACACCGCAAACAACGCACCTGCAAACTCACCGGCCGAAGCGAACGATCGAAACAACCCGCGTGGCTTTCACGGCGGCGACCTGCGCGGCATTATCAATCAACTTCCATATCTGAAAGATCTCGGCGTCACCGCTCTCTGGCTAACTCCCTGGTACGACAACTGGAACGGCTTGAACCGTTGCGACAAACCCTGGTGTCCAAACACGTACTATCACGGCTATCACACGATCGACTATTACGCAGTCGAAGATCGTTTCGGCGATCTCGCGACGCTGCGTGAGCTGGTCCAGAAGGCCCACGCGCTCGGCATCAAGATCATCCAGGACCAGGTGGCGAATCACGTCGGCTCGCAACACCCCTGGATTAACGATCCGCCACGTGCGAACTGGTTTCACGGCACCCTCGCGCAGCATCAACTCAATAAGTTCAAAAATAGCGTGCTGCTTTCTCCGCACTCCAATCAAGTCGAGTTTCGTAACGTGCTCGACGGCTGGTTCAGCGACGATCTTCCGGACCTGAACCAGGAAGAACCGGAAGTCGCGCGGTACGAGATACAGAACGCGCTCTGGTGGGTTGGCATGACGGGAATCGACGGCATTCGCCAGGACACGATTCAGTACATGCCGCGTTTCTTTATTCGCGATCTCTCGAACGCGCTTCATCGCGAGTACCCGAAGCTGTGGATGGTCGGGGAAGTGTTCGAGCGCGAGGCGGCCCACACGGCGTTTTTCATCGGCGGTCACACGGGTTGGGACGGTGTCGACACAAAGCTCGATTCTGTTTTCGACTTTGCTTTGTGGAATGCGTCGCTGCTCGTGTTCACCAACAAGGCGCCCGTGCGTTCTCTGCGCGATCAGTTGAAGTACGACGCGCTCTATCCGGATGCTTCCAAACTCACCGTGCTTGCAAATAATCACGACACTACGCGCTTCCTTTCGCTCGAGGGGGCGACGAATCAGGGCGCGATGATGCATGTCGCATTCATCCTGAGCGTGCGTGGAATTCCGCAGATTTATTACGGTGAAGAGATCGGGATGGAGGGAAAAGACGATCCCGACAACCGGCGCGATTTTCCGGCCGGCGCTTTCAAAGCCGAAGGCCGAAAGCCGCACGAGCAGAAGATGTTTGATTGGACGCGCTCGTGGGTTCACTTGCGTCGCGAGCACCAGGCAATTCGACACGGGCGCTTGATCGATCTCTTTTACGACGACGAGACTTACGTCTTCGCGCGACAGCACGCGAGTGAGACTGTCATCGTCGCGCTCAATCGTCAGAACACGCAGAAGCAGGTAACCTTGCCCGCTGGATCGATTGGTTTAAAAGATGGCACGACACTTAAGTCTGTAATCGGTGGCGACACGAGCAGCACAGTCGTCAACGGTGAGGCGGCGCTGAATCTTCCGGCGCAGACTGCTGTCGCATTCAAGGCTTTCTAAGATGAATTTTCCGAGAGCAAGCGGGATCTTACTTCATCCGACGTCGCTGCCGGGGCCGTTCGGTATTGGCGATCTCGGGCCGGAAGCCTACAAGTTCGTCGATTTTCTGGTTGACGCTGGGCAAAAGCTGTGGCAGGTGCTGCCGCTTGGACCAACCGGTTACGGCGACTCACCGTACGCGTGCTATTCGGCTTTTGCCGGCAACACGTTGCTCGTCAGTCCGGAAAAATTAGTAGAAGAAGATTTGCTCGAGTCAGCACCTTCTTTAGCCACAAAAGGGCACAAAATAGATTTTGGAGAAGCCCACAACTTTAAAGATCAGTTACTGCGGAAGGCCTACGAGCGATATACCAGCACCACTGACACCGCGTTGCGCAGCGCCTTTGAAACGTTCGCACAACAGCACGCCCACTGGCTCGAAGATTACGCGCGCTTCCGCGCTTTGAAGGATGCGCATGGCGGTGTCGCATGGAATGAATGGGAAGCGGCGCCGCAGGAGCCACTCAGAGAAGAAGTCGAAGCTCACATGTTTTACCAGTTTCTCTTCTTCCGCCAGTGGACCGCGTTGAAGAGTTACTGCAACGAGCATGGGATCAGCATCGTCGGCGATCTACCGATCTTCGTCGCACAGGACTCGGCTGATGTTTGGACCAACCCTGAACAGTTCAAGCTCGACAAGAACGGAAAGCCACTCGTCGTGGCGGGTGTTCCGCCGGATTACTTCAGCACCACCGGCCAGCTCTGGGGCAACCCGCTCTACAACTGGGAGCGCATGCAAGCCGACGGCTTCAAGTGGTGGATCGAGCGCGTGCGCGCGACGCTGACGATGGTCGACGTCGCTCGCGTGGACCACTTTCGTGGTTTCGTTGCCTGCTGGGAAATACCAGGCGGCGACAAGACCGCCGAGCGCGGTCAGTGGGTTGAAGCGCCGGGAAGGGAATTGTTCACGGCGATTCGCAAGACACTCGGCGAGCTGCCGATCATCGCGGAAGATCTGGGCGTGATCACTCCTGACGTAGTCGCGTTGCGCGAAGAGTTTGGTTTTCCAGGTATGCGAATTCTACAGTTCGGGTTTGGCGGCGACTCGAAGAACATCGATCTGCCGCACAACTACGTTCCGAATGTCGTTGCTTACACAGGCACACACGACAACGACACGACCGTGGGCTGGTTCAACAGCATCGCCGGTGAAGGCTCAACGCGGACCGCACAACAGATCGAACGCGAGCGAACGTTCTGTATGGACTACCTGAACACGAAAGGCGAAGAGATCCACTGGGATTTCATTCGCGCCGTGCTCGCCTCGGTTGCGAACACAGGCATCATTCCACTGCAGGATCTGCTTGGCCTGGGAACTGAGGCGCGCATGAATCTACCGAACAGCACCGAAGGAAACTGGGCATGGCGCTACGACTCCGAGGCGCTCACTGACGAAATTGCAACACGGCTCAAACAGTTAACCGAATTGTACGGAAGGAATTAACCACGGATGACACTGATAAAAAAACTCCTGATCTGTGCTCTGTTCTGTGTTAATCCGTGGCTTGTTTCAGCCCAGTCGCCGGAGATTCTCAAAGTAGATCCACCGAGCTGGTGGCCCATAAGCCAGATGGGTCCCGTGCGCGTCATGATTCGTGGCAAAAACTTTCAAGGTGCGCGCGTAGAACTGATTGGACCAGGAATAGAAATCGGAACAACGACAATAAACGAGCGCGGCACTTACATCTTTGTGGACATCGGGATCGCTAACGACGCAGCACCCGGGAAACGGGCGATCTCAATTACAACCCCACGCGGGTCAACGCGCACTGAATTCGAGGTGCTCGAACACCCAAATCGCGCTGGAAGATTTCAGGGATTCTCACCTGCCGACGTGATATACCTGATCATGATCGATCGTTTTGCTGACGGTGATCCATCAAACAACGATCCGCCACAGTCGCGCGGAATCTACGATCGCAAAAACAAGTTCTACTACCACGGCGGTGATCTTCAGGGCGTTATTAATAATTTACCTTACTTGAAAGAGCTCGGTGTCACGGCGATCTGGTTGACGCCGTGGTACGACAATTACGATCGACCCAACCAGATCGAGCTGAAGGAAGGTAAACCGAGCACCGGGTTTCACGGCTACAACCCACAGGACTTTTATGCTGTCGACGAGCACTTCGGCACGCACGCAAAAGTGCGTGAACTGGTCGCGGCCGCGCATGAGTCCGGCATAAAGATCATTCAGGACCAGGTAATGAACCACACTGGTCCATACCATCCATGGGTCGAAGATCCGCCCACGCCGACGTGGTTCAATGGAACCAAAGATCGCCACTTGAAGAACGTCTTTCAAACGTGGGTGCTTCATGACCCGCGACCAGTTTGGAGCCTTAAACGCGAGACGATGGAGGGGTGGTTTCTCGACTTCCTGCCCGATCTCAACCAGGACGACCCGCAGGTTTCCCGGTACCTGATTCAAAACACGTTGTGGTGGATCGCCACCACCGGTATCGACGGAATTCGCATGGACACCTGGCAATACGTGCCCGATTCGTTCTGGATAAATTGGATCGCTGCGATAAAACGCGAGTTTCGGAATTTCAAAGTGGTGGGCGAGGTGAAGGACGGCGACGTGGTCCATACCTCGTTTTTTCAGGGCGGCAGAGTTACTTCTGATGGAGTACATTGGGGTCTTGATTCACTGTTGGACTTTCCACTTTTCTATCCCATTCGACACGCGTTCGCCGAGGGCAAGCCGATCGACGAGATTCCGAAGACCCTCGCGAAAGACTACCTGTACAGAAACTCCGAAATTCTCGTGACGTTGCTTGGCGGACATGACGACGGCCGCTTCATGAGCGAGAAGGGGGCGACGATCGCCGGTTTGAAGCTGGCCAATGCATTTCTCCTGACGACGCGCGGCGTGCCACAGCTTTACTACGGCGACGAGCTTGCGATGGAAGGCGGAGACGAACCGACGACGCGCGGCGATTTTCCCGGTGGGTTTCCGGGCGACAAGCGAAATGCTTTCACCGCCGCGGGCCGCACGAAGGATGAACAGGAGTTATTTGACTACATCAAACGATTAACAACTCTGCGCCGCGAGCTCGAACCGCTGAGAACCGGAAACCTCGTGAACCTTCATGTGTCTGAACAGCAGTATGCTTATGCGCGAACGACCAATAATGCAGCCGTCGTAGTCGTAATCAATAACAACGATAAAGCAGCCGACATCGGAGTCGATGTCACACGTCTGCGGTTGGGAAATTTACTGTCGCTGAACGATCAGCTTGGTGAGAGCCGAGCAGTAACGCTTCGGGACAATATTTTACGAGTGAATTTGCCAGAAAGATCAGCAGCAATCTTTGTTGGCAGGTATAAATCATGAAAAATCCTGTCAATCCTGTCTAAGAAAGGCGCCTGTATGCAGAAGCCGCGTCTGAGTTTTTGGCAAATCTGGAACATGAGTTTCGGGTTCCTTGGCATTCAGTTTGGCTGGGGTTTGCAGCTCGCGAACATGAGCCCGATTTACAAGTACCTGCACGCCGAGGAGAGTTCGCTGCCTTACCTCTGGCTTGCTGGTCCAATAACGGGTTTGATTATTCAACCGATCATCGGTTCGATGAGCGATCGCACCTGGAACCGGCTCGGTCGCCGCCGGCCTTACTTCCTCGCCGGCGCGATTCTCGCGAGCATCGCGCTGTTCTTCATGCCTGATTCGTCTGCACTGTGGATGGCTGCGGGCCTGCTCTGGATCCTCGACGCGAGCATCAACATCACCATGGAACCGTTTCGCGCGTTCGTCGCCGATAACCTGCCGGAAGAACAACGCACACTCGGTTTCGTGATGCAGAGTTTTTTCATCGGTATCGGACAGACGCTCGCGAATGGTTTGCCGTACCTGTTTACTTACCTCGGCCTGGTTGGAGTGATGGCGACTGGTATTCCGCTTTCGGTCGATTACTCATTCAAGATCGGCGCGGTGGTGTTTCTCATCGCTGTTTTATGGACCGTGGTGAGTACGAGTGAGTACCCGCCGGAGGACATAGAAACCTTCGAGCGCATGAAGCGCGAGAGAAAAGGCGTTTTGGCCGGTTTTGCGGAGATCTTTTCATCGGTCGCAGAGATGCCGTCGACGATGAAGCAGCTCGCGCTGGTCCAATTCTTCACCTGGTTTGCATTACCCTGCATGTGGCAGTTTTTTTCACTCGCTGTTGCGCGCCATGTCTTTCTTGCTCCGAACGAAACGTCGCCGCTTTTTGCTCGTGCGACCGAGTGGGGTGGTCTATGTTTCGCGGTTTACAACGTGGTGTGCTTTGTGATCGCGTTTCTTTTGCCGTCTCTGGCGAAAAAGACGAGTCGTAAGACTGTTCACAGCATCGCGCTGGTGTGTGGCGGCATCGGTTTGATTTCGGTTTTGTTCATAGCAAACAAGTGGCTGTTGTTCGCGAGTATGGCGGGTGTTGGGATTGCGTGGGCGTCGATTCTCTCGATGCCGTACGTGATACTTTCCACGGCAGTGCCGCCCGCGCGCATGGGTGTTTACATGGGCGTGTTCAATCTCTTTATCGTGATTCCGCAGATCGCGATGTCGCTCATCGTGCCGAATATTTTCAACAACCTGCTTGGCGGCGATCCGAGAAATGCAGTCGTGCTTGGTGGGGTCAGTTTATTGGTAGCGGCGGTCACTGTTCTGGGAGTGCGTGATGCTCATGAAAAGTAGGTCCCTTTTACTTACAGTCGTACTCCTTTGTGCATTTTGTGTACAGATTTATCCGCAACAGTCTGCGCGGCCCGTGCGCGACTGGGTGCGCGATGGAGTCATCTACGAGATTTACCCGCGTGCATTCTCTCAGCAGGGAAACTTCAACGCGATCACTGCTCGCCTCGACGAGCTTAAAGATCTCGGTGTGACGATCCTCTGGTTGATGCCGATACATCCGATCGGACAGGAGAAGAAGAAGGGAACTATCGGCAGCCCTTACGCCGTTCGCGACTATTACGCGATCAATCCTGACTACGGCACTGCCGCCGACCTGAAGCGACTCGTGCGCGAGGCGCACGCGCGCGGTCTGAAAGTCATCATCGACATCGTCGCCAACCACACTTCGTGGGACAGCGTGTTGATGAAGCATCCTGAGTTTTACAAACGCGATGCGAAAGGCAACATCACCTACCCGTACGATTGGTACGACATCGCCGCGCTGGACTACAGCAATCAACAATTGCGTCGATACATGACCGACATGCTCAAGCACTGGATCCGCGAGTTTGATCTCGACGGCTTTCGTTGCGATGTTGCCGGTGAAGTTCCGACGGACTTTTGGGAGAACGCGCGTCGCGAGCTCGAGCAGATCAAGCCTGACATCGTGATGCTTGCCGAGGCACACAAAGCCGATCTGATGGTTTCGGCATTCGACCTCGACTACTCGTGGCCGCTTCATACTGCGTTGACGCAAGTCTTGCAGGGCAAAGGTCGTGCTTCCGCGTTGCGTGAGGAGTGGGAGAAAGAAGTCAGTACGTGGCCCAAGGGCGCGTTGCACATGCGTTTTTCAGACAACCACGATGAGCGTCGCGCAATTGCGCGTTTTGGGGAACCGGCGGCACTGGCGGCTTCGGCGTTTGTGTTCACGCTCGATGGAGTGCCGATGATCTACAACGGCATGGAGGTTGGTGACACAACTGAATCCGGCGCGCCGGCGCTGTTTGAGAAGTTGCCGATCTTCTGGTCCATTGCAGAACGTCGCAAGGAGTTTCCGCAGTTCTACAAACAGATCATGGCGTTGCGGCGTTCGAGCACGGCACTGCGGCGCGGGAGTCTGGAGTGGTTGAGAAATTCGGATGATGCGCGTGTTGTGACGTTTCTGCGTCGCTCGGGTGATGAGGAAGTTTTGGTGGCGATCAATTTTTCGAATCAGCCGTTTTTTGGAGCGGTGGAGGTTGTGAACCCGGCGGCGTTCGCTGCCGGCTTACCGGTTCTTGGGTTGGATCCGTGGGGTTACAGGATTTTCAGACACAGATGACGCGGATTTTATTGCTGATTTTAATCGCTTGTGATTGGAGCATGGCGCAGGGTGTGGACGCCCACTGGCCGACGGCGGCGAAGAATGGGTTTGGGACGTCCGCCTCGGGTACTTCCAAGGTGTGGTTTACGCTTGCCAACGGTGTCATGACCGAAGTGTTTTTTCCGACGCTTGATGTGCCGAATGTGCAGATCCTGCAAATGCAGGTTGCGATCGGTGGGAAGATTGAAACAGAACTCGAGGACACATTTCATCGGGTCGAGCCGATTCGCGATGCGCTCACGTTTCGTCAGATGAACAGTGCGAAGAGTGGTGAATACACGATCACCAAAACATACATCACCGATCCACGCAGGAACACGGTGCTGATCGATGTCGATTTCGATAGTCGCGCCCGTGCGCGACTTTCTGTCTACTACGATCCGTCGCTGAACAACAGCGGCATGCACGATTCGGCCTGGAGTGAAGGGGATACGTTGTTCGCGGTCGATGGAAATAAAGCATCAGCGCTGATTCCGAGTTGTGGTTTTGCTGAAGTGTCCGGTCGCGCGAAAGGCAACGTCGTTCAGATCGGACAACTGAAAGGGAAGCAGTGCACGCTTGCACTCGGGTTTGGAGAAACTGCGGCGCAAGCCGCGACAGCGGCGCGTCTTTCACTCGCGCGAGGATTCGAAGCGACGCGCCGCGAGTATGAAACGGGTTGGCGCAGCTACGTTTCACGCTTGCCTCGCATTGCGAAACATCAGCAGCAATTCAATATGGCCGCGATGGTCTTGAAAGGGCTTGAAGACAAGAGTTTTCGCGGCGCCTCGATCGCTTCTCCTTCGACGCCATGGGGTGGTGGACCAAATGCCAACGAACCGACGGTCAGTGGATATCACGGCGTGTGGGCCCGCGATCTCTACCACGTCGCAACCGCATTCGATGCGATGGGAGATCGTCCTACCGCACTTCGTCTTGTCAATTATCTGTTCAGCGTGCAGCAGAAACGCGACGGCAGCTTCCCGCAAAACTCCTGGGTCGATGGACGTCCTATCGGCGGTGGATTGCAGATGGACCAGGTGGCATTGCCGTTGGTCCTTGCATACCAACTCGGGCGCAACGATAAAACGACCTGGACTAAACACATCAAGCCCGCCGCGGATTTCATTGTCCGTCATGGACCACGCACCGATCAGGATCGTTGGGAAGAAAAGCCAGGTTATTCACCGGCCACGATAGCTGCTCAAATCGCCGGCCTCGTGTGTGCGGCCGAGATCGCCAGGATCAACGGCGATAGCGCGAAAAAATATCTCGACACTGCGGACCATTGGGCGGAAAACGTCGAAAAGTGGACCGTGACCCGAACCGGTCACACGGCGCGCGGCTATTACTTGCGGATCACTGAAGACGACGATCCGAACGACGGCGCTAAAATGGAGATCAACAGCAGCAGCCTCGTCGTCGATGAACGCAAGATACTCGACGCGGGATTTCTCGAGCTGGTACGTCTCGGTGTGAAAGATCCGCGCGATGAGTTGATCGTCGAGTCTCTGGCGCTAATTGACCAAATGATTGCCGTCAAGACGCCGGTGGGCCAAGCGTGGTATCGATACAACCACGACGCGTATGGCGAGACGCCGGACGGCGGCAAGTACGATGGTCGCAACGGTGTCGGACGCCTTTGGACGCTGCTCACTGGCGAGCGAGGCGAGTATGAAATCGCCGCCGGCGATCTCGCGAGTGCTCGCAAGCGGCTAGACACGATGGCAGCATTTGCGAACGATGGGTTGATGATTCCCGAACAAGTGTGGGATCTCAAGCGAGCTCCAAATGATGCGTTTCGTTTCGGCGCGGGCACCGGGTCGGCAACACCATTGGCGTGGTCCATGGCCCAGTTCATTCGTCTGGCGATGAATATCCAGAGTGGGAGGAACCTGGAGACACCGAAGGTTGTGTGGCAGCGTTACGTTGGCTCGCGCGCAAAGACGCAAAAGCCCAAAGCAGGATGACTCAGCAAGGCAATACCGGGTTGATCTTCGCTGCCGATCTCGGCGGCACGCACTTGCGCGCCGCGACGGTCGATCGCAAGGGAAAGATCCAGTTTCGCTTCAAGCAAAACACGCCACAGGCTAAGGATGCGAGCGCGATCGTCGACGCGATTGTCGCTGCTGTTCGCGAATCCGAGCAGGCGGAAGGTGCTCAGCAGATATCTGCGGTGTCGGTGGTCGTTCCGGGAACAGTGAAAGTCGAGGAAGGCGCGGTTGTGAAGGCGCCAAATCTTCCTTGCCTCGACGGATTTCATCTCGCCGCCGCGTTGACTGAACAACTCGGTTTACCTGCGATCCTCGAGAACGATGCGAACGCGGCGGCAGTGGGCGAGATGTGGCAGGGCGCTGCGGTAGGTTGCAAAACCATCATCTGCGTGACGCTCGGCACTGGTGTCGGCGGCGGAATAATACTCGACGGTAAGTTGTGGCGCGGTGTCGATGGCGCGGCGGCGGAGATCGGGCACATGTGTGTCGATCCTTTCGGTGGAGTTGCATGTACGTGCGGCAGTCGCGGGTGTTTGGAGGTGTTTGCGTCGGCGACGGCAATCGTTCGTATGACGCGCGAGGCGAGTCCACGATATCCCGAATCGGTTTTGCAGCACGCGAAGGAGCTCACGGCGAAGACGATCTATGCGGCGGGGCAGCAGGGCGATGAGCTCGCGCTCGAGATCTTTCGGAGGATGGGTGTCTACCTTGGTATTGGCTTAGCGAATCTCATCAACATCCTGAACCCTGAAATGATCGTGATTGGCGGCGGCGTCGTGAATGGATGGGACTTGTTTGCGAAACACATGCACCAGCAGGTCGAGGAGCGTGCATTTCCTCTCCTCGCCGCGCGCGTAAAGATCGAACGTGCGAAGTGTGGAGACGACGCGGGCCTCTTGGGCGCCGCCCGTCTGGCATTAAAAGAGAACAATCCACGGATTACACAGATTACACAGAGGAATTCATAAAAATCTGTGTAATCTGTGTAATCGGTGGATAAACATCATGAAAAGACTTCTCATAATTCTCGCGTTCCTGACCAGCGTCAACGCGCAGGACATCACTACGCTCGAAAAGATCGGTCCCGTTGTTCGCTTCGAAAAGACCGACAAAACAGTCACACTTCATTGCCAGGACAACTCGCAGGTCCAGCTCACGGTACTTGCTCCAGATCTCGTCCGCGTCCGCGCCGCATTCACAAAACCCATCCCCGCGAAAGAGCACTCCTGGGCCATAGCGAAAGAAGACTGGACCACACCACGCTGGAACGTCACCGAAACACCCGACTCGATCACGATCACAACCGACGAACTCGAAGTGGTCGTGCACCGTTCGCCTTTGCTGATCGATTTTCGCGACGCGCGCACTCATCAACTCCTGAACGCCGACGAGCGTCCAATGTCGTACGACGCAAACGGCCGGCTCGCCGGAATCCAGTTTGACCCAAAAGCCGGAATGTTTGTCGCCGCCTCGAAAAAGTTCGGCTTCGACGAACACTTCTACGGTCTCGGCGAGAAAGCCGCGCGTCTCGACAAACGCCGCATGGCGTTCGTCAACTGGAACTCCGACACGCCCGGCTACAACGAAAACAAAGATCCGATCTATCAAACCATCCCTTTCTACCTCGGACTCCAGCGCGGCGTCGCGTACGGAATCTTTTTCGACAACAGCTATCGCAGCTACTTCGACTTCGGCCGCGCGTCATCTGAGCGTGCATGGTTCGGCGCCGAGGGCGGCGAGATGAACTACTACTTCTTCTATGGTCCATCGATCAAAAAGATCCTCGGCCGCTACGCCGACCTCACGGGCCGAATGCCTCTGCCGCCGCTCTGGGCCCTCGGCAATCAACAGAGTCGCTGGAGTTATTTCCCGGATACGATGGTCGAAGAAGTCGTGAGCGAGTATCGCAAACGCGACTTGCCCCTCGATGTGATCTATCTCGATATCGATTACATGAACGGCTATCGAGTCTTCACCTTCGACAAGCAACGGTTTCCCGATCCGAAAGGTCTGACTGAAAAGCTGCGACGCCAGGGTGTGAAGGTGGTGACGATCGTCGACCCCGGTATCAAACACCAAAAAGAGCGTGGCTATCACGCCTTCGATCAAGGGCTCGAGAAAAACTTCTTCCAACGACGTCGCAACGGCGACCTGTTTGTGCCGCGCGTCTGGCCAGGCGACAGCGTCTTTGTCGATTTCACACTACCCGAAGCGCGACGCTGGTGGGGCGATCTCCATCGCTTCTACACCGACAACGGCATCGCCGGCATTTGGAACGATATGAACGAGCCGTCTGACTTCGTGGATCAAACCGGCAAGAATCAACTGGACGTGGTGAGTTACGACGAAGGCGAGAAAACAAGTCACGCCAAAAACAGAAACACGTTCGCGCTCTTGATGGCGCGTGCGACATACGAAGGACTCGAGCGAATCCAACCCGATCGCCGCCCTTATGTGATCACGCGCGCTGCGTACGCAGGCATCCAGCGCTATTCAACTATGTGGACCGGCGACACTAACAGCACTTGGGAAGCGCTCTCCTTGAACATTCCGATGTTTACTTCGCTCGGGTTGTCGGGCGAGCCATTTGTTGGGAGCGATGTCGGAGGTTTCATCGGACGAGGTAATGGTGAGTTGCTGGTACGTTCCTACCAGATCAGTTTTCTCGCGCCGTTTTGTCGCAATCACAAACAGCACGACGGCTACGATCAGGAACCCTGGCGCTTTGGGAAGTATTACGAAGACATCATCCGCAAGTATTTGAAACTTCGTTACGCGATGCTTCCTTTCCTTTACACGACTCTCGAAGAGGCGCATCGCACGGGCGTTCCGCTGTTTCGTCCTCTCGTGCTGAATTATCAGGACGATCCGAATACTCACAACATCGACGATCAATTCATGATTGGTGACTACCTGCTCGTCGCGCCGGTCCTGAAACCTGACGTGACTAGCCGGCGCGTCTACCTGCCGGCAGGAACCTGGTACGACTACTGGACCAACAAGCGTCACACGGGTGGAACAACGATCACAGTGGATGCGCCGCTCGACGTGGTGCCGATGTTTGTCCGCGGAGGCGCGATTCTTCCAATTGGTCCGATGCTCAACTATGTTGGCGAAAAACCGACCGACCCCGTTACCTTCAATATCTACCCGGACGAAGCGGGCTCTGCTTCGGGACGGCTTTACGAGGACGACGGGCTCAGCCCGGCCTATAAACGTGGCGAATTTCGGCGGACGGCGCTGACCGCGAAGCGGGCTGGACGCGGTTTTTTGGTCTCGGTAGGTACGCCGGAAGGCACTTATAACCCGGGACCACGAACGTTTAATTTCATCGTCAAATCACTTGGACCAGCGGCTAAGCCGTTGATTCTAAAGGACGAAGGCCGAGCACGAGAAGTGGAGATCAAGTAACCTGAGCGTACGTCGGCGTACGGACATTGTTGGATTATTACATTCGTGTAGAAATCTGGTGACACAATCGGCATAATCGTGCTATAGTCTGCGCCACAACTCTCCTGAACAAGTGCGGCTTTAAGGAAAGTCCCTTTGCCCCGTGGCAAAATTTTAAATTTCCCGAGGGTTACAGGTATGTCCAAAACAAGGGTTGTAACCGGATTGCTCAGTGCCGTCTTCTTGCTGACGGTCTTTTCTTCAGCTCGTGCTGATTCGCTTCACTTTGACATGGTCCTAGAGAAGTCTATCTATGCCGAAAATCACAATTTGACCGTTCTTGGTGATCAGAGTGCGGGAACTGATTATCTCTATACGGGCCATTTTGAAAATAATAATGGGAAGCATCTCGGATTTAGTATGACGTCCGTTCAACGCGGCCCAAGATTCGGCATTGTGAAGCCGCTATCACCCGACTCTGCTACGCCAAATCCTGAGCCGACCGCCATGGTGCTACTCGGCACGGGGCTCGCAGCAGTAGCGGGATTAGCACGAAAACGAAGCCGGTTCCGCAGGCCTTAACCAGCCTGAAACAAAGCGTTAACTAAACAGACCAACGTCATGCCAACTTTATCGAAAGCATGGCGCTGGTCTGTGTCTATTTAAACCTGAGCTTAGCGCCACGATGGCCCGAAGGCGTTGCGCACGAGCAGGCGTGGGTTCCCACCGCTAATCCTCACGATCCACAAATCAATATCTCGGTTTTCATCCAGCGATTTCGAACGCTCGAAAACGATCGATTCTCCATCAGGTGAGATGCTGAAGGTTCCTGTGAATTCGTTTTGCAGGCGCGTGATCTGCGTTACGCGATGCGTCGAGAAATCGTAGCGAAAGATGTTTGCGGAGTCGCGCATCAGTGTTTGATTTGAGAATAGGAACCCGGAGGCGTCGGGAAGCCAGCGTAGGTCGAAAAGTAACTGGTACTCGATGTCGGAGAACGCTGTCAGCTTCTCGCCGGGATGCTTCGCGCCTTCGGTGATCCGGAATACAGCGGAGTCGCCGGACGCATTCTCGCTGTAGATGAGTTGATCGGCAGTGCTCGGCGTTGGTCCCCAGTCCCAGGTGCAGGTGCCGAGCGGATGTTTGCCTTCGAAGAGTGGGTTGAACACGTATTCGCCGGGTGTTGGATTAACCGGCACGCTGTTCAAGGTGCACGTTCCGTTTCGATAACTGACGCGCGAACCATCCTGTCGCCAGACGGGCCGGTACGCGCCGAAGTACTCGATGCCGTCGCCCGTGATCGAAAAGATCGGGGCCTTAACAGTGGTTCCCGCGCGCACGTCGACACCGGGTGTGAACCAACGATAGTTACCCCAGATCGCGACGACTGCCTGCGCGGTTTTGCCGAAGTCAGCTACCTGGTTGAAGACCAGGGTCTTAGTCGCGCCGGGCGGCAAGGTGATCTGCTGCGGTTCGGCTGCTCCCGCAACGTATACGATGAAGACTCCCGCGCTTGCTTGCGACTGTTTGTAAAACGGTTGGTCGTTGCGCAACGTGACGCTCACGGTGCCTTTGGGAAAGCGCGCGAACTCGGACATTTCAGGAGCGTTTGTGAGTTTTCGAAAACCTGAGCCATCGGGTTTTATGCCGTAGAGATCTGCGTCATACAAGGATGCAGCAGCAGCGTGCCTGCTGGAGAAAGCAATCTCTTTTCCGTCAGGACGCCACGCAAGCGAGTCGATGCCGAGTGCTTTCTTTGCGTCAGGATGCGTCCAGAGTCTGCGATCGTTAGTGCCGTCTGGATTGATGAGACGTATCTCCATTCCGTCGCGGATGTAAGCGATCTGTGCGTTAGCGCTTGGAATGAATATTGTCAGCAGCAGGAAGACAAATATGTAGCGTAAGTGCATTTGTTTTTACCTCGAGCCGTGCACAAAATACACAAATGATTCAGGGGGTGTCGCAATGAGTGATGTCCCACTCGACTGTGAGTGTCATCGTCCCGCCGTTGCGTTCGACAGTCTCTGTCTTACTGCCTTTAAGGACGTGCGGGTTCCTGGGGTCGATGACGCCTTCAATCTCTACAGGGTGAATATCAATGGTCCGGCTCATGAGACCTTTATTACCGCCTGACTTGGCCATGAACGGATTCCTGCAATCACCTTCGAGTCGCCAACTCGTGACGAACTGCCCTTCAACCGAAACAGTCGGCACCTGGTAATTAACTCTGTACCGGCCGTCGGGTTCGAGCATCACGGAAACGGAGTGGCTGCTCTGTGTGTCGCCCGAAAGGTCGATTGTCCTCTCGTTTGGGCGATTGCAGGCCCTCTTCCCCGTACTGGTGTATTGTTCGTAATAACTCCCTTTGGTTACGACGTTGGCATTAAGAACATTAACGATTCCGGATGAGGAGTCGAGTCTCTGGCCGCCAAAGGTGATCGTCGCCGTGTAGTTTTCTTTTTGAATAGTCTCGCTGCGGCCCTTCTCGCCGTCACTGACCATTGTGTTATCGAACTTCTTCGTGTAAGTAATCGTGCCTTCCCAGCCGTTACTGTCACATGTTTCCCAATCCTTCACCGGAACGTCGAGCGTCGCTGTCGACGCCCAGTCAGTTCGGTACAGCAACTCCGCGGGTATCGTGAGCGCTCCTCCCAGCAGGTGGCCCAGAATATCGACGGCATCGCCTTTGATGTCTCCGCCTTTGATTTTGACGGTTGTCATCACTACGGCTTTTTTCATTACTTCGTTTTGAGGCGGTGGAATATCTTTTGGCCGGTACGCGCCTTCGAGAATGATGCTCGCTTTTCCCTGAGCGTCTGTTTTTGTGCTCGTCAGATTACTGACCGCTGTGCTGCCGATGCCGGCAGAAGTACCAGCATCCTGTATGCGTGGACCTGTACCTTTGAACTGGACCAGCTGCGCGCTTCTATCTCCGCTGTGGTAGTAATCGGCGAATCCGCCTTCCGTGATGTGCCAATTGACTACAGCGCCTTCTATTGGTCCATCATTCATCAGGCTGAAGTCCATTCCAGTGCCGTAATTCAATAACCAGCGAAAGCAGTTAACCTGCTGCCACTTCCCAATGTTCATCGTGACTTTGGCCGTGAGATTACGCGGGTACCCGGAACCTCTGGTTTTAATACGTACCAGCGGCGGATTCTCAATCGTGATCTCAGTTTCCAGCGCAGCATAGGTCGCGATGAACTTCGCATACGCGAGTATGATGTTGGCGACATTTATGAACTTTCCGTACTTCTCGAACAGTTCACCGGCCGTACCACCGATCTTCTGATGTATCCACCCCATCAACTCGCCGAAGCCCCACGTCGACAGCGTCGCTTCGAGATCGTTCACTATCGATTCGATATCGGATTGACGGCAGGGTTGCTGTTGAGGCGCGTGTGCGTATGCGACTTTGGTTTCGCGACCAGGTTGGACCGATCTTTTGAGGGCCTGTTTCGCGCGTTGGCCCACAGCGTGAAGATCTCCCATTAGCCGGCGCAGTATGAGCGCGTTTTGAATTGCATCGATGCGTACTCGCTTGTCGTCAGCAGCTTTTAGCAAATCGTACGGTTCTGCCGAGCGTTTACCCAGCTCCACAATGAATCGCGCCCAGAAGCGCAACTCGGGTTGCTCGCTCGAGGCCTGTTTCCGAATACCATTGATTATGATTTTCTCGAGCGGAGCTTGCTTGAGTTCGGGAATGGCTCTGAACGCGTCGCAGAGATAAGAGAGCTCGACGGTCCTGCGCTCGCCGAACATCTTCGCCATCGCCGCGATTTCCCAGGCGTCAAAGATCAGGCCCTGCCCGGGTTGGACCGTCTGTGTAACGCCGCCGTCGCTGTCGCGAATTCCGAAGCCCGCAGTCAGGATTGCGGTGAGCAAAGCGGGCATGGATTGATCGTCACCAGCCGCGATCGTTTTAGCTAAAGATGCCGCAACTTCATCGGGTTTTCCCTGTGGTTTTCGCGAGGGCTCCGGAAGCTGGCCAGTGTGAAACGCAGCCGCCAGCTTTTCGTTCTTCACTGATTTCAGTGCAGCCGATTGGACGTTGACTGGCGGCTGCGCCGGGCGCGCCGGTGGTCGCCGCGTTTGACCACCGGCAGGGAACTGAACAACGACCAGCGCGATCAGCGTGGCAAGGGACACGATCGAGCGAAACATGTTCACCTCCGGATTGTCGACACGATCGTTTGCGCTGCTGATTCGATTACGGGTGTCAGTATGTCGTCGCCGTCTGATTTGGCTTTAGCCTTGCCGGTGTTGGTGAGCACCGTGCTTGCATTTTCAGTCTTGTCTAGTTTGTATTCGAGAGAGAGTTCGTCCTTGGCTTTGATATTCGCGGCAATCGCGGCTGTGGTGTACACGCCTGTGATCGCTGCTGAGCGTGCTGCACCGGTCGCAGCGGAACCGCCGCCTGGAATGTGTCCGGCAGCAGATCCGGCGATGTTACCGATTGCGCGGCCAAACATTCCGCCACCGCCGCCTTTCTTCACTGTCATCGAAACGTAAAGCACGTAGTCGCACTGCTTCTGTCGTGCTTCCTCGATTACGGCTGAAGCCAGCATCGCACTCAGTGGCATGACTTCGACACTTGGACCTTGCAGGTATTGGGCAAAACCATTCCGCACTGCTTCCGCTGTTTGCGCTGCGTTACCCGCGTTCATCTGGACCTTCGGCATCACTAAGCCGATCCGGATCACACCGGGTTTCTTCTCCGCGGAGGGAGTTGTCATCGCGCCTGTTGAGTTTGGCTGTGATGGGGTTTCAGTGGAGCTGTTGGCCGACGAGGGGCGGTTGGATGTTGAAGTAGCAACCGATCCCATGCCGTAGAGTTCCTGCATGTCTTTGGCAAGTGCGTAACCTTCCGGCACGTCGAAGAGAGAAGCGCTGAGAGGTTCTCTCGAGAGTTCGAGTACCTCTTGCGTCATGGTGGAAGTCCGGCCATCAGGTTGGTAGATCGTCGTGGTTACGAGCAGAGGAAAACCGAGCTTCGCGCTACCGATAGTTCTCGTACGTACATCGTCTTTGCATCCGGGCTGAACATGCACTGGCGGCGTCGGCATTTTTTGTGTTTGGCTGGGGCACTCAAACGCGTACTGGAAATCGATATACCAGCCGTCAGTTTCGACTTTCTGATCTTTGTCGCATGCATCCGGACTCGCCTTTTTCACCATCGACGTCTTGATGTGTCGCGCGGTGAAGCCAAACATCTCTTTTCGCTCACCCGTGTCGGTGATGGTGTTGGTTACGTTGACGATACCTCCACGGACTGGAGTTTGGTTGTTTTGCGCCGGTGGGGTCATGCCGGCTGCACCTCCGTCGCCCATCGCCGTGTTCGGACGATCCGTCGACGAGACCATGTAGGTCTTTGTTTTTTCGTTGATGGTGAGAGTGCGTTTGAGATCACATTGGAGAATGGTCGTCAATCCCATGCCACTGCTAGCCATCTCGTTTCGCATTCTCTGGCCTTTTATATAGAGGATGGTCTCCGTGGCGGCGCTGGCCCCCATGCTCATGCGCTGCCGAATCTTCACGTCCGCCGTGGTGGGTTTGTTTGAGGTTTGGCTGTTCGACACGAGCCCCGCGCCCGCATAAACAGTGAGAAACAACGCGGTTACTTTCAAAAATGCTCTTTTCATGTTCTTCCTCCGTACTATTTAACGCACGGAATCGGCCACAAAAGGCTCAAAAAATTTTTAGCCACAAAAAGGCACGTAATGCTCAAACTGGTTCCTCTTGTACTTTTTGTGCCTTTTTGTGGCAGAATTTTTCCCCTCCCCCCGATCCAAATGGTCACCCAATTACTCGTAGCCTGGGGCGAAGGCGATAGGGCTGCTCTCGACGAGCTCATGCCAGTCGTGTACGACGAGCTGCGCCGGCTCGCGCAAAACTATCTCAGCCGCGAACGACCCGATCACACTCTGCAAACGACGGCGCTCGTGCACGAGGCTTACCTGCGTCTGATCGATCAGAAGTCTGTGAACTGGCAAAACCGTGCGCAATTCTTCGGCATCGCCGCACAGATGATGAGACGCATCCTCATCAACCATGCGAAGGAACGCAACGCAAAGAAGCGCCAGGGCTCCGCGACCAGGGTTTCTCTGGACGACGCCGTCAGCTTTTTTGAAAAACGAGACCTCGACCTGATGGCGCTCGACGAAGCATTGAACGGACTCGCAGAACTCGATCCTCAGCAAACGCAAATCGTGGAGCTGCGTTTCTTCGGGGGGCTGACCATTGAAGAAGTTTCGGAAGTGCTCGGCATCTCGCCGGCCACTACCAAACGCGAATGGGATTCAGCGAAATTGTGGCTGCGGCGCCAGCTCAGCAGCGGGAGGTAAAGACCGATCACCCCTGAACGTTGGCAACAAGTGAAGACTGTGCTTTCCGAAGCGCTCGACCTGGAGACTAGTCGACGCAGGCAGTTTCTCGACTCAGCGTGCGCGCACGATGCCGATCTGCGCGCTGAAGTGGATTTGTTGTTGGCGCATCAAGTCGACACCGATGACGACGCGATCGAAGAGTGCGCGGCTGATGCCGCTCGTTTCCGGCTCGCACAGGACGTCACGCGGATCGGTTCTCGTATCGGCGCTTATAAAATCGTGCGCGAGATCGGTCACGGTGGGATGGGCATCGTCTATCTCGCGGAACGCGACGACGAACATTACCGCCAGCAAGTTGCAATCAAGCTGATCAATCCTGGACTTAGTGGCGACACCATCCGGCGGCGTTTTCGCAACGAGATGCAGATCCTCGCGGATCTGAACCACCCGAACATTGCTCGACTGTTTGACGGCGGTCAGACGCCAGGCGGCGTTCCTTACCTCGTGATGGAGTACGTCGAAGGCAGTCCGATCAATCATTACTGCAACGATCGCAACCTCTCAACCGAACAACGACTGAAACTCTTTTGTACCGTCTGCGACGCGGTCCAGTACGCGCATCAACACCTCGTCATACATCGCGACATCAAGCCCGGGAATATTCTCGTCACCAGCGAGGGTTTGCCCAAACTCGTCGACTTCGGTATCGCGAAACTTCTGGACAACGGTAATTCCATCCCGGATGCAACCGCGACAGTGATGCCGTTCATGACTCCCGAGTACGCGAGTCCCGAACAGGTTTATGGCTTGTCTGCCACAACCGCAACCGACGTCTACTCGTTAGGTGTGGTTCTCTACGAACTGCTGACAGGCCGCTCGCCGTACCGTCTGAAGAGTCGAGTGCCGCACGAGCTTGCACAGGCGATTTTAGATCAGGAACCCCAGCGTCAACGTCTCAAAGGTGATCTCGACAACATTGTTCTGATGGCGATGCGCAAAGAACCGCAACGCCGGTATGCCTCGGCGGAACAGTTTGCGGAAGACATTCGTCGTCACCTGGATGGTCTGCCGGTTCGCGCACGCCAGGACACGTTTAGTTATCGCGCAAGCAAATTTATGCGCCGAAGGAAGCTCGCAGTCGCGGCCGCTGCACTGATCCTCCTAACATTGCTGGTCGGCATCATTGCAACGGCATGGCAGGCGCGAGTTGCACGCGCGGAACGCGCACGCGCCGAAAGACGCTTCAACGAAGTCAGACAACTCGCGAACTCGATCGTCTTTGAAGTGCACGACGCGATCGTGAATCTCCCCGGCTCCACCACAGCGCGTTCTCTGATCGTGCAGCGCGGCCTGAACTATCTCGACAGTCTTGCGCAGGACGCCGCCGACGATCGAGGACTCCAGCGCGAACTAGCCGCGGCTTACGAAAAACTCGGAGCAGTGCAGTACACGCCGTCAGTCGCACATCTCGGAGACTTGGAAGGCGCGCTGCAAAGTCATCGCAAAGCAGCCGCGCTGCGCGAAGCGTTGGTTGCTGCTGATCCAAATAATCGCGATTATCGCCGCGAGTTGTTGGACAGTAACTGGTTCATAGCGACGTTGCTGGGTAAGCAAGGTGACTCAGCGCGCGAGTTGCAGATGTTGCGGGACCAACTTCCGGCGCGTCAGGAATTAGCCGCGGCCGAAACAACGGAATTTGTCGATCGATACAATCTTGCCGGCACATACGCATACATCGGCAGCTTGTCGATGGCGATGGGCGACGTCCAAGCCGCTCTGGATAACCAGCAAGAGGCATTGAAGATACGCGAGATGCTCTTGGGTCTGGATCCACATACGGCCCGCGCGCGCCGCGCGCTGACGATCTCGTACGAGTATCTCGCCCGCGCAAGTGATCTCGCTGGAGACGCAAAGGGCGCGCTGGAACTACAACAGCGTGGATTGGAAATGCGCGAGGCTCTCGTTGCCGCCGACCCGTTGAACACCGATCTGCGTCTCATGTTGATTGAGAGTCATCGTTATGTCGGCGACATGTTTTTCAAGCTCGACGATCTCGAACAAGCATCCACGCATTACCAAAAGCAATTAGCTATCAACGAAGAGATGCTTGCTGCCGATCCTGCGAACGCGCAGTTTCACAGCAACAAAGCAGTGGCGCTGATCAAGGTCGGAGATATCAAAGCGCGTTCGAAACGGACCGCGGAAGCTTTGTCAAACTACAACGAAGCACTTCGCATTCTGGAAAAGTTGAGTGAGACTACCAAACAGGACATTTCAATTCGCCAGGATCTTACTGATCTTCGGACGAAGATCGAGGCCACAAAAAGGCACAAACAATGAAGATTGCGTCCGCCCTGATAATCATGTGCGTTATTTGTGATCTTGCATCAGCACAAGTGAACGTGCGGTTAGTCACTGACGAAGCTGAAGGGGTGCTGGCGATCCTCGCAAAAAGGAAAGCGAATCAACCGATCACCGAGGCAGACTGGCAGCGAGTGTTTCAAAGCGAAGGCTATACGCGGCTCAAACAACGCGAGACTTCCATGAAGCGCTCGTTTGAAGAAGCTGATTTCAAAACATTCGTGCTGTCGGACCAAAGCGCAGAACGCGCGGCCGCTCTCGAAGAAACGTTAGAGAAGTGGAAACGCGCTGACATCACTCGCGCTGCCCGTCTCGCGTTGGATTACCTCCCTCGCGGTGCGCAAATCAAAGCGAAAATCTATCCCGTAATTAAGCCTCGCGAAAACAGCTTCGTCTTTGACACCACAAACGATCCTGCGATCTTTCTTTACGTCGATCCGAAGAAGACTCGCGAGCAGTTTGAAAACACGCTCGCACACGAACTTCATCACATCGGTTATGCCGGCAGTTGTCCGTCAAAACAGGCGGAAGACGACATCAGCAAGTTGCCGCCAAACGTCCGTACGACCCTCACGTGGATCGGGGCTTTCGGCGAAGGCATCGCCATGCTCGCGGCAGCGGGCGGTCCGGATGTTCACCCGCACGTAGTCAGTAATCCCGAAGACCGAGCGCGCTGGGATAAGGATCTCGGAAACTTCAACGACGATTTGAAGAAGGTGGAAAAGTTCTTACTCGACGTCCTCGAGAAGAAGTTGACTGACGAGCAAATCCAGCAGACAGGGTACTCTTTTTTCGGCACTCAGGGACCGTGGTACACAGTCGGTTGGAAGATGTCGGTGTTGATCGAGAAGACTTTTGGAAGAGCAAAGTTGATCGAATGCACTTGCGACCAGCGAAAACTTTTTTCCACCTACAATCAAGCTGCTGAGAAACACAACCGCACGTCGCGTGAACCGCTCGCCGTATGGTCCAACACACTGATTAATGGAATTCAATGACGCGCAGGAAGTCTTTTCTTCTCCGGCCCTTTATCCAGCAACGTGAAAAGACCGTCGAACACGACGCTAGCGTGTTGCAAAAGTTTTCGATCGTCGCGGAGATTCTCGCTCAGACCGTTTATGACCGCGTTTAGTCCGGCGGCCTCGAGACGATGAAACTTCTCGTCTTTGAGATCGATGTCGTGCACGATCTCTGCGAGCTCGCGTAAGCCTTTTGTCCCTGTCAGCCCAAAACGTTTGAGCATGGTTTCGAAAGTGCAGTCTTCACCGTGGTGCGTGAACTCCGCGCCAAACATGTCGAATGGAATCGCGTTGTCGACCGTCTCGCCTTCGGCAACAAAATAGAAGCGCGGACGCTTGTCGATGAATTGCTTGATCAACCATGCGGAGGCAAGGCGATCGATATGGATGTTGCGCCGTGTTATCCAGCGACGGCCTTGGTAGTCGGCGATCGAAAGCGCGCCGCCTTTGTTTTTACTCTGCTTCGTCGATGGAACGCGGAGTGCTTTTTGCGCGCGTTCGTACGCGGCAAGCGCACTCGCGCGTCCCTTGGCTTCAAAGAAGTCGTTCGCGATCACGTGTTCTAATTCGCTGTGGATTTTGTCGAGTTCTGATTCGTGCGTCGCAAGCCGTCCTGGTGAGAGATGTCTGGCGCGTGATTGTTCGCGAATCTTTCCGGTCAGTTCATCAAGAGCAGCAGCGATTTCGGCGAATTCCGTGTTACGTGCATCTCGAAACGCCTTCACAATCTCGTCATCGGTAGCGCCTTCGATTGAGTCCGCGCGAAATACTGCAGCTTCACCGCCGGCCGATTCAATCTCCTGTTTTAGCCATTGGAAGTCTTCATTCGTCTTCTCGTTTGCGGGAAGCACGTACACGGAATTCTTGATCGCCACCGCGCCGAGCTTCTGGAGTTTGCGCCAGATACGAACGCGCAGGTTTGTCGGTCGGGCAGGTAATTGATGGACCAGCAGTATCCAGGTATGGTTCAGTTGCTTTGACAAATTTCTTTGTGTCTTTTGTGCTTTTTTGTGGCCCAAACTACTACTTCCGAAAAACAAACACGTCAATCGGTTCGGTGACCGGTTTGCCGCCAATGCAGGTGGCGTGGGCCTGCAACGCCTCCATGCCGGCGTGGAAGTCGCTCGGAGATAAGCGAGCGAGGACTGAGTCTGCTCCGGCTGCTATTTTCTCCGCGTAAGCAACGTAATCTGACGCGATCTGCTGAGTGATGAGATCCGTGTCAACCGTGGTAAATCCTGCCGACTCGAAAATCTCACGTATCTTCGTCGCACTCGGGAGAATCTCTTCCAGAATCGGGCGGCTCTCCGGAAAGAACTCGACGTAAGGATATGATGAAATACGGTCGCGAATACCAGCGCGCTGAAACGCGATCCCTCCGTTGCGAAGTACGCGGCGACACTCGCGTGTCGCGAGCACCGGATCCTCGATATGATGGAAAACCATCGACATGAAAATCAGGTCAACGGAGTCGTCCGGCAAAGGTATCGCCTCGGCGCGACCGCGTTCGTATCGGACGCGGCGGTCACGCTGTT
The DNA here is from genome assembly GCA_044867025.1 of Pyrinomonadaceae bacterium. Classification (GTDB taxonomy): domain Bacteria; phylum Acidobacteriota; class Blastocatellia; order Pyrinomonadales; family Pyrinomonadaceae; genus PSRF01. The sequence continues at coordinate 38,969 of JBIOUJ010000036.1, forward strand.
TCGTTCGCGCCTGGTCCAACATCTTTGTGGACGGATCGACACCGACCACTTCCGCATTGAAATGATCGGCGAGAGCTTCGGAGAAGCGCCCGGTGCCGCAACCCAGATCGAGGATGGTATTGATGGGCTGTTCCCCGGCGTATGTTGAGACGACATTCATCCAAAGCTGTAGAACCTCCGGCCCGTGGTCGCGCCCGCGGTCGTAGGCAACCGGGATGTCAGTAGCGTCGTAATCCATGTTCAAAAAATGATTGATTATCCAGGTCCGCCTCGTAGACTTTTCCAATCCGGTGGCGGACCGTTATTCTAGCACCCGGACGCGGGCAGTATCGCGCATGATCAAAGTCAAATGGCAAAAGCTAAACGAGTCAAGGGAATCAATTGTGATTCCGTCGCAACTATCGGCATAAAACTGGTTCTGGTTACGAGGTTTGAGGAACTGTATGGCTTTCACGAGGCGGCCCTGGATTGGTCCGATCCGGAGGGTGTTCACTCGATGCGGGTCGCTTCGCGCCGTCTGCGCAGCGCGCTGCGGGATTTCATGCCTTACCTTCGCAAACGCGGCCTCGCCGCCGTTCAGAAACGATTGAAGAACGTCGCCGATACGCTGGGCGAAGTGCGCGACCAGGACGTCGCAATTATGGCGTTGGAGAAGATCGATGCGAACGCGCCCTCTGATGTCTCGCCCGTGCTCAAGCAATTCATCGACGCGAGAAAAGAAATTCGTAACGAGGCGCGGAAGCAACTCGAGGCCATTCTCGAGAAGGCCCAACTCGATCAATTGCAGTCGGACTTCATGGCCGGCGTTGATGTTGCTACCGCCCCACGAAAAACCCTTACGGCGCACATCTTCCGGCAAATGTCTCGCGAGGTAATCCTCGGTCGCTTGAAAGAGTTGGAAAAACTCAGTAACCGTCTGTTCAACCCATTCGAAGTTGAGACACTGCACGAAATGCGCATTGCCGCGAAGCGCCTGCGCTACGCGATCGAGCTTTTTCAGAGTTGCTGGGGACACTCTATCGCAACTTATGCGAAGCGTGCCGCGCGAGTGCAAACCGCTTTGGGCGACCTTCACGATTGCGACGTCTGGATCGAAAACATTGGTAAGCAGATCAACAATGCGCGGAAAAACAAAGACGCCGCGCAGGTCGCTGCGTTCGTTTGGTTGCTAAATCACTTCATCAAGCTTCGCAGTAAACACTTGCGGCAGGCTTTTGCCGAATGGAGTCAATGGGAAGCTCAGGATTTAAGCGGGAAGTTGCGCGCGAAGATCTCGTGATTTAATCGAAACCTGCGCGGAATTCGAATCGTAAATGCATCAACTGCCGCAATCCTGAGACTGGGAAACACAAAATATGAGCACCGATTACATGTCAGCCTCCACGGTAAGCGACCACGATCTGACGCTCGCTTTGCCGGGAGAAGTCGGAAGCGTGCGCGCTCGTCTGATCGATGCGATTCAGAAGCTGGGTTACAAGGTCCTTGGAGAGCAACCCATCTACGCGAAGCGCACCGCGAAAGGCTGCGCGATGTGGGACTGTTCGCTTAATGTTCTGGACTATCCGACGACGCTCACGATCTCGCTGAAGCAAACAAACGACGTCTCAGTTCTCGCCACATTCAGTTACGAAATCAAGAGCTACATGCGCATGACGAAAGGCGACCGCCAGACACTTGCGCGCGAAGCCGAAGCTGCCGTCGCACTCGCGACCGAACGTCTCGAGATGTCAGCGTGTCGTGCTTGTGGAACACAGGTGACTGACGAATCTCACTTTTGCCGTCGTTGCGGCGCGCCGCTCGTGCTGGACGTGCCGGAGATGGAGGTACTGCGGCTGACGAGAAACGTGCGTGGCAGCCTTCACAACATCGTGTTTGCAATGCTCATGCTGCTCGCAGCGGTGCTTACCGTCCTCGCCGCATTCATATTCAAAGGAGTGATTTACACCCCGGTATTGTGGATTGGGGTTCCACTCGCAGCTTACGCTGTTTTATTGGTGATTCAAGGCGCATGGCAACTTTATCGCACGCTGAATCCGGCATTCACGGCGAAGAGTCTCAACACGAACCCTCAGCGAACCTTTAACAACACTTCCGTTACGACAGCTTTACCGGCAGCGCACGTCAACGCGTCGATCACCGAAGGAACAACTGAGTTGCTTCTATCAACACGTGATCGTCGCGAAAAAGAACCGGTGCCGCGGAAGGACCACGACACCGCCGAGATCGACACCGACCACCTCATGTAGCCACAAAGAGGCACAAGTTTTGTTTAAGTTTTATTTATGCCTCTTGTGGCTACCCGTCGACTAATCAGCGGTGGCGGCTCGTGCCGTAACGATTTCTTGTGCGGGTGGTGCGTACACGCGCGCGGGAGACCATGGTTGCAGACCGGTGGCGCCGCTTATCCAGCCCTGGAAATCGGGTTTGTAGAAACCATACGGATGCACTGACTCGATCGCACTAACTTCGTCGAGCATCTTGCGCAAGTCCGCAGGTATTTCAAACTCAGCATAGCGCAAGTTGTCCTGGAGTTGGGCCAACTTCGACGCGCCGATAATCGTCGACGTCACACCGGGTTGAGTCGCAACCCAATTCAGCGCAACCTGTGACGCCGGCCGGTTGATCTGCTTCGCCACGTCAGTCAGCACCTTCAGAATTTGCCAATTGCGCGTCGTGAATCTTTGGAAGATTGGATTTCCAGAGTCCTTCGCAATCTGCAAACGTCCCTGACCTTCGCCCGTCTCGCCCTTCTGCTGATACTTGCCGGTTAAAAAACCTCCTGCGAGCGGACTCCACGGCGTGATTCCGAGGCCCAACTCCTGCGCCGCCGGAATGTGTTCGCGTTCGATATTACGTTCGACCAGCGAGTATTCGAGTTGAAGCGCGACCAAGCCATCGCGGTAATCCTGCTCGGCAATTGTTTTCGCGCGCGCAACGTACCACGCAGGCGTATCGGAGAAACCATAGTACCGAATCTTTCCTGCGCGAATCAGATCACCGAACGTCGACACGACTTCTTCGACTGGCGTCACGGTGTCCCACGCATGTAGCCAATAGAGATCGACGTAATCGGTCTTCAATCGCCTCAGTGAATCTTCAAGTGAGCGATAGATGTTCTTGCGGCCGTTGCCTCCTGCGTTGGGATTGCCCGGTTGTGGATTGAAAGTGAACTTAGTTGCGAGCACAACCTGCTCACGCAAGCCTCGTTCGTTGATGAACGTTCCGAGCAGCTCTTCGCTGCGACCTTCAGTGTAAACATTAGCCGTATCGAGAAAGTTTCCACCGGCGTCGATATAAGTGTTGAAGACGTCACGCGCGACATCTTCTTCCGAACCCCAGCCCCACTCGGTGCCAAACGTCATGGTTCCCAGGGACAGCGGACTCACTCGCAGTCCCGATCTTCCCAGGGTTACGTATTCATTCAAACTCCTGCTCATTTATTCTTCCTTTCTTATTGTTGCCAACCACCACCAAGCGCCTTGTACAGTTGGACCATCGAAACCAACTCATCACGTTTTGTCTGCGTCAGGTTCAACTCGGCGTCAAAAAGTTCTCGATCTGCGTCGAGTGCGTTGAGTAATGTGTCGACTCCGCCTTCGTATCGGAGATACGCGAGGCGCGATCGATCCTGGAGTGTTGTTACCAACAGCTCCTGTTGAGTGCGAATTTCTTTAACTTTACGATACTGCACGAGCGCATCCGAGACTTCTCGAAATGCGTTTTGGATCGTCTGTTGATATGCAATCAGCGCCGCCTCTTGTTCCGCTCTCGCAAATCTCACGTTTGATTTGAGCCGGCCGGCCGTGAATATCGGCTGCGTGAGCTGCGGCACAAACGTCCAGGCTCGAGTTGGACCACTAAAAAGACTCGAAAGCTGATTACTCTGGAAGCCGAGGAATCCAGTCAAACTGATACGCGGAAAATAAGCAGCCTTCGCCGCGGAAACGAGCGCTCGCCGAGCTGCCAGACTCTCTTCCGCCGCCCGAATGTCTGGGCGACGTTCGAGCAACGAAGATGGCAGACCAGCAGGCACCTCAGGCAGTGCTTCCTGTTGCGCCAATGGTTTCCCGCGTGCGATCGGTCCTGGGTTGTTTCCTAAAAGCAAGCTGATCTGATTCTCTGTTTGTTCGATGGCGCGCTCTGTATCCGGAATAGTCTGCGCTGCCAGGTAAACAAGTTCCTGCGCCTGTCGCACGTCCAACTTTGTCGCGAGCCCGTTGTCAGCGCGTGCGAAGATCAAACGCAGCGAATTCTCGCGCGTTGCGAGTGTTCGTTTTGCAATGTCCAATTGACTGTCGAGCTCAAGCAAACTGAAGTAGCCGGTTGCGACATCTCCGACAACTATTGTCATCACAGCTTTGCGATCTTCTTCGGTCGCGCGCAGGTCTGCGCGTGCGGCTTTGGTCTGGTTTCGCAGTCGTCCGAAGACGTCGATCTCGAACGTGAGCAGGTTCAGCAGCACGCTTCCGAAACTGCGTCTGCTGCCACTCTGGCCGGGAATGTTGAATTGTCCGCTTTGTGACGTTCGGGTGGTCGCGAGATCCGCGCTCGCTTCGAATTGTGGAAACTGTTCCGAGCGCGCGAGGACGAGATTGGCCCGTGCTGCGTTGATGCGCGCGCCTGCGGTGCGCAGATCGTGATTCTGGACCATCGCCGTCCTGATCAGCTTTTGTAGTTCCGGATCTTTAAAAACCTCAAACCACTTGAGATCGCCGAACGAGTTCTGATTCGGGTTCACCTCGCCACGAAAGACGTCAGGAGCTTTTACGGGTGCTGGTCGATACTTTTGCGCAGCAACATCGCGCGGCAGAAAGATACAAATCAACAAAAATATGGCGAGCGTTGTTCTCATAATCAATCTCCTGACGCCGGCTGCAAACCGGGCTCGTCGTGCGGTCGCTGTTCTCGCCGGTTTATTCGCATCGAGAGCTTTTCGACGACGTAGAAGCTCACGGGGATCAGAAAGCTCGCGATCAATGTGTCGGCCAACATGCCGGAGATCACGACCGTTCCGAGGTTCTGTCTTGCCGCTGCCCCGGAACCTGTCGAGAACCACAGCGGTAGACAACCCGCGATAAATGCGAGCGACGTCATCAACAACGGGCGCCGCCGCAGGCGTGCGCCTTCGAGTGCCGACTCGAGAAGGTTTCGCCCTTTTTCAAATTCTATTTTTGCGAACTCGACGATCAGGATCGCGTTCTTCGCCGCCAGACCGATCACGACAATCAATCCGATCTGTGCGTACACGCCGAGATCGAAACCACGCAGCCAAATCCCGACAAACGCTCCGAACAGTGCGATCGGCACCGTCAGCAACACGGAGAAGGGAAGCGACCAACTCTCGTAAAGGGCAGCCAGAATCAGAAACACAAAAATGACCGACAGCGCCAATGCCTTGATCGCAGCTCCAGACGTTTGTTTCTCCTGGTATGAGAGGTCGGCCCAGTCGTAACCGATCTCTCTCGGCAGCGTCTGCCGCGCGACTTCTTCGAGCGCGGTCATCGCCTGACCCGAACTGTACCCAGGCGCCGCCGCACCGAGAACCTGTGCACTGCGATAGAGATTGAACCGGTTCGTGTACTCTGGTCCACTGATCCTGCGTGTCGTCACTAAAGCAGAGAGCGGCACCATCTCACCCTCGTTGTTGCGCACGTAATAATTGCCAATGTCTGCTTCAGTTTGACGCATTTCACCTTCAGACTGGAGAAACACGCGCCACTGCCGCCCGAAACGATTGAACTGATTCAGGTATAGCCCGCCGAGATACGCCTGCAACGTTTGGTAAACATCGCCAACAGCTACTCCCTGCTTCAAAGTTTTGTCGCGGTCCACATCCGCGTAGATCTGTGGAACGTCGGCAGAGAACTGTGACATCACACCGGCAAGCTCCGGCCGTTTACGTGCCGCAGCGAGAAACGCCTGGAGATTCTGATCGAGAAACTCGACCGATCCTCCGCTTCGATCCTGCAACCACAACGAAAAGCCACCAGCACTTCCAAGACCCGGAATCGAAGGCGGCATGAAAGCGAAGGCCGTCGCTTCGGGAATCTGCGTCGCGAGTGTTCCATTTATCTTTGCCAGAATCTGTTGCGCCTGAAGTTCGTGCGATGTGCGTTCATCCCATGGCTTAAAGCTCATGAAGAAGAAGCCCTGATAACTCGCGGAAATGCGATTCAACAAACTGAAGCCACCGATGCTCGTGTAATAGCGCACGCCCTCCGTCTGACCCAGGATCTGCTCGACTTTTTTCAACACTTCGTCGGTTCGCTCGAGCGACGCAGCCGGCGGAAGTTGCACGTGCAACATCGCGTAACCGTAGTCTTCCTCAGGCAGGAAACTCGTCGGCAGCGTGCGGCCAAAGAACGTATCCGCAAGCGTGAATCCGGCGATAATCACAACGCCGATCACAGCCTTGCGAAGTAGTGCATGACTCCAGTTGAGGTAACCCTGCATCACCTTGTCGAAGCCGCGATTGAACCAACCGAAGAAGCGACCGAGAATTCCTTTCGACTTCTGCCGCGGTTTCAACAGTAACGCAGCCAGCGCGGGCGAAAGCGTTAGTGCGTTGAATGCAGAGATGAGCATCGACACGGCGATGGTCGTCGCGAACTGGTTGTTCAGCCGTCCCTGAATTCCACCCATGAACGCCACCGGTAGAAACACGGACGAGAGGATCAGTGCGATCGCGACGACTGGTCCACCAACCTCTTTCATCGCCTGGATCGTCGCTTCACGCGGGGATTTTCCTTCTTCAATATGATGCTCGACCGCTTCGACGACGATGATCGCATCGTCAACTACCAATCCGATCGCGAGTACGAACGCAAACAACGACAACGTGTTGATTGAAAAACCGAGCAGCGGAAAGACTGCAAACGTTCCGATGAGCGACACTGGAACGGCAATTACCGGAATCAACGTCGCACGCCAATTTTGCAGAAACAGAAACACGACGATGATCACGAGCACCATCGCTTCGAGTAGCGTCGTAAGAGTTTCCTTGATTCCTTCGCTGACGGGCAGCGTCGTGTCAAAGACGGTCGCGTATTCGAGGTCGTTGGGGAATCGCGTCTTCAACTCCTCCATCGTTCGTTTGAGACCTTCGGCCGTTGCCAATGCGTTCGATCCCGGAGACTGAAAGACAGCGACGATGGCGCCCGGTTGGCCGTTCATGCGCGAGCTCTGTTGATAATTGAGCGCGCCAAGCTCGATGCGCGCGACGTCGCTCAACCGCACAACCGATCCGTCAGCATTTGCGCGCACGACGACCTGGCCGAATTCTTCCGGCGTTTCCAGCCGGCCCTTTGCGCGAACTGTGTACGTCTTCTCCATGCCTTCAGGCGCAGGCGCAGCACCGACGCGGCCCGAAGGATTCACGTTACTCTGTTGGCGAACGGCGTTAGCTAAATCCGGAACTCCCAAACCCAGTTTCGCGAGCACGTCCGGCTTCACCCAGATGCGCATCGCATAATCGCTCGAACCAAAAACTCTCACTTCGCCGACACCGGGCACGCGATAGAGAACATCATTGACATTAATGTTTGCGTAGTTCGCAAGAAACAACGAATCGTAAGTTTTGTTTGGAGAGTAAAGACAGAAGACGAGCATCGGCAGCCCGGTTGATTTCCGCGTCGTGAGTCCAAACTCATTCACGTCGGTCGGAAGATTCGGCTGCGCCTGGGCCAGGCGGTTCTGAACGTTCACCTGATCGATGTTGACGTCAGTGTCGACACCGAATGTAACGAACAACTGCTGGCTGCCGTCGTTGGCGTTCACCGACTGCATGTAGAGCATGTTGTCTACGCCGTTCATCTGTTGCTCGATCGGCGTGGAAACTGATTGCTCGATCGTGATCGCGTCGGCTCCGGTGTAGTTCGTGGAGACAATGATCTGCGGCGGCAGAATCTCGGGAAACAGCGCCAGCGGCAGGCCCGACATCGCTATGAGACCGCCGATGACGGTGATAATCGCGATCACAATCGCAACGATCGGACGGTTAATGAAAAACTTGGATATCATATCTGTGTAATCTGCGGCTCGTTTTAGTTGGCTACAAACGCCTTCGGCTTAACAACCATTCCGGGTCTGACTTTCATCGTGCCTTCGGCCACTATCACTTCACCCACTGAAAGACCCTCGGTAATCACCCACATCGGCCCACTGCGCTCGCCCACTTTCACCGGACGAATGCTCACCTTGTTATCTGGTCCAACCACGGCAACCTGATACGTACCCTGCAATTCCGAAACTGCTCGCTGAGGCACCATCAGCGCATCCTGCCGCACGTTCGTCACCGCTCGCACCCTTCCAAACTGTCCGGGACGCAAGCCATTGTTCGGATTCGGGAAGATTCCAGCCATGCGGATGGCCCCGGTCTTCGGATCGACTTGTCGGTCAGCGAAATAGAATCTTCCCTTCTCGGGAAAGGCCGTTCCATCAGACAGGATCAGTTCGAGTTCGAGCTGATCCAGACTCCCGATTTCTTCCGCTTTGCTGAAGAAAGGTTTTGTGTAGCGCAGGTAATCTTGTTCGCTGAGCGTGAAATAAACCTTGATTGGATCGAGCGTCGAAACTGTAGTTAAAGGATTGCTCGTCGTGCTCACAAGGTCGCCAACCTGCGCCTGGGCCACACCCGCAATGCCATCGATCGGCGACACGATCCTGGTAAAACTCAGATTGAGCGCCGCCGTTTTTGCTGCTGCCTGGGCGTTCTCGAGCTGGCCTTTCGCGGTTGCGACTCCCGCTTTTGCCGTGCGGATCTGTGCGTTCGCGTGGGTCGCCTGCGCACGCGCCGCTTCGACGCCGGCGCGCTCGGCATCGACCTGCGCTTTCGAAGCGACATTCGCCTGTAGAGCATTGTCGAGGTCTTGTTGCGTAACGGCTTTTTGCTCGGCAAGCGGACGATATTTCTGTACGTCGAGATCTGTCTTGACTTGATTTGCGTTTGCCTGCGCGAGTCGTGCCTGCGCTTGTAAAATTTGACTGTTGGCTTGTGCGAGCTCAGCTTCTGCCTGTGTGATTTGCGAAGTCGCTTGCTCCACTTGCCCTTGATACTGAGCGACTTGTGCATTGGCCTGATCGAGAGCTGCCTGGAAAGGCCTCGGGTCAATCTCAAACAGTAATTGGCCCTTTTTCACGAAAGAGCCTTCCTTGTAATCCTGTCTTAATAGATAGCCTGTGACCTGTGCCTTCAGCTCGGCGTTGACCATGCCGTCAGTCGTTCCGATCCATTCGCTGTAAACCGGTACGTTCTTCTGTTCAACCGAAACGACTTCGACTTCAAGCACTGGCGGAGCTGCTTGCGCGGGCTTGCTCGAACGTGCAAAGCCCAGCACCACTGCTGCGACAGCCGCAAGGCCCACCAGTGTTAACACTATCTTGATTTTCATCTTTTGTTCTCCAGTTCCCCCGCAGCAGGTGAACTCATCACCGTTGCCCACATGTACGGCGTGAGCTCACCTGCTTGCCGCACACAGGCCGCGCCTAAGGCCTGTGCAAACTCAACGTTAATGTTGTTGGCAATTCATCTTGTTGGACCACATAAGCAACAGCTTTGCCAGTGCAACTTCCAAATGATTTCGTTGAATTGTGGAGTTGTGTAGTGACAACAGGTGGTCACGTGACGATATATCGTCAGCCGATTTCAGCGATAAGGCACTTACTCATGAGACTGGAGGAAACGAGCTTTACTCCGTGGTCGTGCATTCGCTTCAGCAGTTGCTTGCCACGGTCGTCGATGAAGCTAACGCTAGTGAGATCAACCAGAAACGTCGAACCGTTGAACGAAACTTGCTGCCAGCACTTATCAAGCTCGTCAACGCAAGCGCCCGCGAGCTTTCCTTCGATGACGAGTCGCGTCGTCGTCGCTTCGTTTTGACAAGTAATTCTTATAACTTCATAAGCCATACGCGGAAGCGCCGTGCAATTCGCTTGCCGCAGTTCAGAGTTCAAGCTTTAGCTTGTCGCTTGGATGAGGTCAGTACCACCTGCGGTAGCGGGTGGGTCAACCTCCCACTCTTGACTCTGAGATGAGAGTTGACCCAC
>JBIOUJ010000037.1:0-5536 GCA_044867025.1 Pyrinomonadaceae bacterium
GGTCGATGATGAGCATGCGGCATTGCTATGGATTTTCGAATTCTGGAGGTCGACCCACCCGCTACCGCAGGTGGTACTGACATTTATCCAATCACGATTTGTGACTTTTCAGGCAAGGCCCGGCGGTTCGGCGGTTCGGCATCGCGGCTTCAGGGCCGGCCATCCCGGCGATCCTGCACAGCGTTCACTGCTTGTCCAATGCCCGCAGTATGTCCCGTTTGTAACAGAGCAAATCGACCATACCGTGAACTTTGAATTTATCTGCTTGGCTGCGGGCTGCCAACACTTTTCTTTTGTCGAATGTGGCTATTTTTTGCCGATTCTGGCTGTTTGAAGATTTATCGAAGTGAGAAGCGGCCGAGGGTGTCTTCGCCGATGCTTCCGAAGTAGAGGGTGCCGTTGCGTTCGACCACGTTGGCAATCTGGGAGTAGCAGTCCGGGGAGCCGTTTTGGAGGTTGTCTACGACATGACCGTTCGAATCCATGGCGAGCACGAATGAGTAGCGTTCTGGACCAGGGCGGAGGAATGTCGGCAAGCGAAAGACGATCTTTCGAACGAAGGGATACGGGAGCATCCGGTCAACGAGCGCTTGCCGCGGAGTGACGAGCGCGAGCCAAAACTTGTCTTTGCCGTTTGAAGAGATGCCGTCGGGGAAACCGGGAAGATTGTCGATAAAGATGTCCGTTTGGCCCATCCTGGGTTCCTTCAACCAGTAACGCCGGATTCGATACTTCCCGGTTTCAGCTACGAGCACAAACGTTTGATCCGGACTCACGGCGACACCGTTCGCGAAATACAGATCCCGCAGGAGCGTTCGCGGTCGTTGAGTCTGTGGATCGAGCGCGAGCAAACGACCGTTGGGCTGGTGCTCGAGCAAGTCTTCGACGTGCCGCGACATCGGAAACTTGTGAGAAGCTTCCGTGAAATAAATCGTGCCATCGGCGCCGACGTCGAGATCGTTGAGACATCCGAACTTCTCACCGTCTGCTTCGACGGCCAGCACTCTAATATCTCCCGTTTTGCCAATCGACAGTAATCCCTTGATCGCGTCCGCCACAATCAGATTTCCGTCTCGATCGAAAATCAGACCTAGTGGACGGCCGCCCGTATTCGCGAAGACGCGTGGCTGTGTGCCATCAGGTTGAAGCACCATGATCCGGCCATCTTCAAATCCCGCGTAGATTTTCCCGTCAGTATCAAGCGCAACGTCCTCGGGTTTGTGCCCTTCTCCGAGCGAGAGCCTCTGCACAGTCGACAGGCGCGAGTTCCGTTCATACTGGCCGGTTAGACCAGGAGCAGGAGGCGGTGTCCAGGCCGCAGGAGTGATTGGTACAGGTGCAAAAAGAAGGTATGCAAGCGTTGCCGTTAAGATGAAGACAATGAAGGGTCCGAGACGTTTTTTGAGGGACATTGATTACCGCTCGCCGCGCGACTTCTGAGTCTCAGTTCCCAACGCGACCGCGAGATTCCTGATGCCGGCCTGGTCCATCGGCTCAATCAGACGCAGCGCTTCGTCGAGAATGCGTCGCTGATGTTCCGGGAAGTTTGGAGCACCACTAACGGCACCGAGTTTCCCGTGATAGAGCGCAACTCTCGGCGGTCGCACAGACTCAACTACGTCCTTAACAACCGCGAGCGTCATCGTTGGAATACCGGCGACCTCCACCGCTCGTGCCAACAAGCCAACAGACTGATGACACAGAACAGAAGCCGGAACGAACAACGCGGCTTGCACTTCATAGCGATTGATGCGCTCAACCAGCTTCGGCGCGAGTTCATTCGCGACCCCAGCGGCATCAGGAATGAAACCGCAAAAGCTCCAGAACACCGGGTTCAACTGCCCGATAATCCCGTTCTGCTCAAATTCAAGCAGACGCGCAACCGGGATCTCCGAATTGATGTCTTCTTGAACTGCCGCCGTGTCGTAGCCTCGCGCTGCGAATTTCAGATCGCCGGCTTCAACCTCAACCGGGATCTCTCTAAAGCTCAAATCACCAGGTTCGGTAACAAAGGGCGCAGTGCCATCGATGTATGCACCCGCCGACGAGATCAGCGCCAAATTCAACATCGGAAGCGCGCGGCGCGCGGGCGTGAATGGCGCCCGGCGATTTCTCACGAACGGGTAATCCGACAGATCGTTCCCGGGAAGAGGTCTCCATGATTCAAACCTTCGACGCCAACCATCAATATCTTCGATAATCTCCACCGGCTTCTTCCAATCGTGTCAAAAAAATTCAATTGCGCGGGCTGCGAACCATTAGCACCATCGCCACAAGCGCGGCAATCATAGCAAGCGACAGGGCATTAACCGAATAACCGTGCAGACTGTTGAAGGCAACACGGCGCGGATCGTCGGCGGCAATCTGATCGATGGGAAGGACCATCGCTACTCGGAGCGCGCGCATACGTGCTGCAATAAACCAATGGCCGGCACCAGTCGTCAGCGCGATGACGGCGAGGCAAATGCACTCGACAATAAAACTCAGCCGGCTCGAGTAGTTGCGCCGCAGGAACACAGTCACGAGCAGCAGCAAAGCGATGACAAAACCCGCGAGATTAACAACCGAAAGCGAGCGCGTCACAATCGAACCGGCAATCTCGCTCGCGTTTGGCAGACCAAATGATCGCAACACGCCAAACGCTGCGGGCGCAACCACAGCGCCGAAGAAAAGCGCCGCACCAAACCAAACCGCAAGCAATATGAGCCTGCTAACGTTAATCAAATTCATCGATGGCTTCCAACAGTCGAATCTTCGGCGGAACGACGTCCGGTCGTAGCAACTCTCTCGGGTCAGGCGCACTCAACAACCACGACAACGCCGAATCGAGTTGCGCCTGATAGTCGTCGAGATCCAGCGACATGAAAACACTGACGCCGAGCCTGGCAAACTTCTCCTTCGCTCGCAGGTACATCTGTCGCGCGGCGCCGGGCCGGCCGATGTCGAGATGATGAAAGGCGACTGCCGATTGGATCATCGCCTGGAGAAACAGCTTCTCTTTTGGTCCAACCTCGCCCATCCAACGTTCTTCCCACGCATCGTGCGCCGCGTGGAATTCCCCTGCGTTATAAAGATCGATTCCGGCGATGTACTCGATCGGGTATGCTCTGACATGGGCGTCCAGGTAACCGCGTTCTTCAGTCATCGCGCATTTAGTCGAGAGGCAATTACCTTCGCAGCGGTCGCCCCGGCACCGGTGGCGCTGCTAATCGTCGGCGCAATCGGATTCGACGCGTCGCCAACCGCAAATACCATCGGAATGCTCGTCTCATGCTGATTGTTCACGGTGATGTAATCTTTTTCGTCCGTTGCGATTTGTTCCTGAAATAACTCTGTATTCGGCTCAACACCAATCCGAATCAGCACGCCACGGACTGCCAGTTGAAATGGCTTCAACCCTTCTTTTCGCTGAATCTCGACGCCTTCGATTTCTTCCTTACCGAGGATACGCGTCAGAACAGATTCTGTGAAAACAGTGATGCAATTGTTCGGTTGCAGCCGCTCTGCGAATTCACGTCGCGCGCGCAGCTTCTTTCCACGATGCACCAGCGTAACAGTCGGGCAGACCTCTGCCAGCAGCAACGCGTTCTCGACGGCAGCATCGCCGCCTCCGACAATACAAACATCTTTCCCGGCGAAAAGCTGCCGATCGCGGGCTCCGGATTCTATCATTCCCTTCCCGATGAACTCCTTCTCACCCGGCACTCCTAACTCTCTCGGTCTAACCCCGGTTGCAATGACGATCGCGATCGTTTGCAATTCTTCGCCGCTTCGCAACGAGATGCGTCTGGCTTTCAGGTCAACAGATTCGATCTCAACCTGAGTCCACAGATCAAATTCAGCCTCGTCAAGATCCTTCGTGAAATGCACCAGCAGTTCCTCGCCATTGCGAGCTTTCAAACCGAGATAGTTTTCGATCGGATTATAGACACGGTGAAGCTGGCCTCCGACTTGTTCGGCCTGTTCGAGCACGAGCGTGTCAAGGCCCAACTCATCACACCAGAAAGCTGTTGAGAGTCCCGCTGGTCCAGCGCCGATGATGATTACGTCGTGCATGTTCACACTGCCGAACTTGCAGATAGCGAGCCGGACGTCTGAAGAACGGCGACAACTTGATCCGGCTCGAGGCGTGATGCAGCTAGCGTCCCGTTGCTGAGAAACTTCACTGCCGACGTCATTTCACGATTATCAATCTGCCAGCGCCCGTCGTGATTACCTTCGCGACTGTTCAGCAACTCCAACGCGTTAGTTAAATCGCGACGCTGTATGCGCGGACGCACGACAGTTTCGGCCCACGAGTAGTACGGATAATCGAGACGGTAAAACCAACCGCCCGCCGTTGGGATCGCGATCAGGAACAACGCGCCTTTCGCAAACTTCGAGATCGCCGTGTAAGGCGCTGCATGTTTGGTTGGACTGAACCCGGCGCCGTCGAAGAGCTCGGGGGCAAGCGTGACGAGCGAGATGTCGGAATACTCCGTCACGCTCGATTTGCCGCGCTCGAAACTCTCGATCGCCGCCGTAACGCTGTTCCAACCCTCGCGCCAGAGAGATTCATAGTCGTTGATGTTTGTGAGCAATCGTTCCACTTCAGGCAGGACGAGTTCATACGCGCGCGCGTCGTCGTCGACTTCTTCACCGGCGAGGAGTCGTGCCAACGGTGAGCCATCGTCGTTGTTTGGACTCGCCTGATCGGAACCCTGTATCGCGATGCTGACCCGCACGCCGTCGTCGCTCGAATGTTCTGAAAAATCACCGGCTTCTGCTGCGGCGATCAACAGCTCGCGGTGTGCGAGGGCGCGTTCGCCTGTGAGCACAGTCCAAACTGAGAGCACACCGTCTGTATCGAAGTGGTTGTTCGTAACCAGCTCGATACCCTTTGTTAACTCGGCTCTGTTTGGCAACGCCACAAGGTTGAGTGCGATCTCGGTTGAAGTATCGGCCTTCACTTCCGCGGGCGTGGTATTTCCTTGCCAGTGTGAGAAGTGAATGCTGTTGTCAACGGTTCCATCAACCGACAACTTGGGGAGGTTATCGAGAGCTTCTGTATAGAACTCGAATCTCATGGTCAGGCCTTTCGTGAACGGGAGATATTTGGCAAAGTGTAACGCATGCTTTCGAATTAATTGTAGCGGCGATCCTTGCTAAGATAGGCGAGCTATGGAAGAGATAACCTCAACTGAACTCAAACAGCGCCTCGACAAAGGCGACGACATTCAAATCATCGACGTGCGCGAGGACAACGAAGTTGCGATTGGTCGCATTCCGAATTCAGTGCACATCCCGTTAGCCCAGGTATTGACCCGAATGGACGAGATCGATCCGAATCGCGAGACTGTCGTGCATTGCAAGATGGGCGGCCGCAGCGCACGTGCGATCGACGCGCTCCAGCGGTCAGGATTTCAGGGCAAACTGATTAATCTGAAGGGCGGGATTATCGGGTGGTCGAATGAGGTAGATCCGAGCGTTCCGAAGTATTAGTTCGGCCCTTGGGATTTTCCTCTGCGTACCTCTGCGTTCCTCTGCGCCTCTGCGG
>JBIOUJ010000038.1:0-16346 GCA_044867025.1 Pyrinomonadaceae bacterium
CCCGACGACGGTCGCATCGTGCAGCGCGGTCCCTTTCTGCTTTAACTCCGTCTCGACGATTTTCTTAGCGTTATCCCAGGCACCGCCGGCATTCGCCATGAAGATTGCCTGATACAAACCAAAGATGGCAATCGATATCAGGTAACCAATGAAGAAGAATGGTTCAACGAATGCGAACGCGAGCGTAGAGAAAAAGACAGTCAAGAAAATATTGAACATGCCTTTTTGCGCATACTGTGTGCAGATTTGCACAACTTTCTTGCTGTCCTCAACCGACGCCTTCTCTACACCTTCGAGTCGAATATTGGCTTTGATAAACTCGACCGCTCTGTAAGCTCCCGTTGTTACTGCCTGGGTCGACGCGCCTGTGAACCAGTAGATAATCGCGCCGCCGGTAATTAGTCCGAGCACAAACGGAGCGTGAAGCAGTGATAAACTTTCCGTGTTGATTCGCAGACCATCAGTGAGCGCCATGATGATCGAGAAGATCATCGTGGTTGCCCCGACCACAGCCGTACCTATTAACACAGGTTTCGCAGTAGCTTTGAAGGTATTGCCCGCGCCGTCGTTCTCTTCGAGCAGGTGCTTGGCACGCGCGAAGTTGACGTCAATTCCGTGGTCCTTCTTTACTTCCTCTTCGACATTCGGGACCTGCTCGATTAATGAAAGTTCATAGACTGATTGTGCGTTGTCCGTTACTGGACCATACGAATCGACTGCAATTGTAACGGGACCCATGCCGAGGAACCCGAATGCCACCAGGCCGAAACCAAACACGGGTGCCGCAACGGGCGCAACCATCAACGCGCCCAACCCCAACCCCTCGGGCGCGCCGAGGTTGGTGAAAAAGTACGCAATGGCCATCAGGCCGACAATGCTGATGCCGAGCCAATAACCCGAAAAGTTGCCCGCAACGAGACCTGAAAGGATGTTCAACGAGGCACCACCCTCTCTGGAAGACGTAACGACTTCACTGACGTGCCGCGATTCGGTAGAGGTAAACACCTTTACCAGTTCAGGAATAATTGCGCCCGCCAGCGTACCGCAGGAGATGATGATCGCCAGTTTCCACCAGAGCGTGGGGTTTCCGCTTAGCGTAGGAATCGTTAACCATGACACCACAAAAGTGATCACTACGGAAACAACCGAAGTGATCCACACAAGCGACGTAAGCGGCGCCTCGAAATTCATCGAATCAGCAGTCCTGTAACGGGCTTTTGCGATAGCGTCGTTGATGAAGTACGAAAGGGCGCTGGCAACGATCATCATGATGCGCATGATGAAGATCCAGACAAGCAACTGGACCTGAACGGTTGGATTTGGGACAGCAAGAATGATGAACGTGATCAGAGCGACGCCCGTTACGCCGTAGGTTTCGAAACCGTCCGCGCTTGGTCCAACTGAGTCGCCCGCGTTGTCGCCAGTGCAGTCAGCAATCACACCGGGGTTGCGCGCGTCGTCTTCCTTGATCTTGAAGACGATCTTCATCAGGTCCGAACCGATGTCGGCAATCTTCGTGAAGATGCCGCCCGCGATACGCAACGCAGCGGCACCCAGCGATTCGCCAATTGCGAAGCCGATGAAGCACGGACCCGCATAACTGCCCGGGATGAACAACAGAATGCATAGCATGATCAGCAACTCGACGCTGATTAGCATCATGCCGATGCTCATGCCGGCTTTTAACGGAATTGCGTAAAGTGGAAACGGCTTGCCCTGAAGACTCGCGAACGCGGTGCGTGAATTCGCGAACGTGTTGACGCGAATGCCGAACCACGCGACGCCGTAACTTCCCGCGATACCGACCAAACTAAAAAACAGGATGATCGCCACTCGCAAAGGTTCAGAACCCTGCAGCACGCCGAAGTAAAGAACGATGACGACGGCGATGAAAGCCTCGAGAATCAGAATGAACTTGCCCTGCGTCGTGAGATACGTCTTGCAAGTGGCGTAGATCAGTTCCGAGATCTCGCGCATCGCGCGGTGCACCGGCATCTTCTTCAGGTTCATGTAAATTGCAAGGCCGAAGCCGAGGCCCAGAACACAGATGGCGATGCCAAACAGAAGCAAATTGTGACCGCTAATCCCGTTCAGGAAGGTCACCTGCGTCAGGTCCGGAAGCTCGAGGTTTGCTTCGCCCCCGGGACGATGTTGCGCATAAGTTGGGACGGCGAAGGCCAGGGTCGCGAGCGCGGCGCTCAGACAAATTGCTACACGCCGAAGTACGTTTTCCACCATTGAAATCCTTTCGATTCTTCTAGAAGATGGCGAGTTAATCTAACGAAAGTGCGTATTATCCACAGATTACACAGATTTTTCAAAGAGGGGCTCTTGAATTTGTGCGATCTGGGGGCCCTTTCGCGTTCCTAACCAGCGACGGATGGAGTCGAGCATTATCACGACAGCGGCAAACATGATGATCGCGGTCAGGCTCGTGTTGATTAAGCCCTGAAGCTGAGTTTCGGGTTTTTGTGTCAGCGGCCAGAAGATGTCGGTAATTGATTGGAACCCGGCGACGAGCGTGGTTGTGCTGACAAATGACAGCGGCAGGAGCGTCACCCATGCATATTTCGCCTTGCCGGAGTTGATCACCATCGTCGTCGCAACACACAAAGCCACGGCCGCCAGCAGTTGATTGGCGATGCCAAACATCGGCCAGATCGTCGAGATCGAGCCTGACCAGATAAACGCCGCCCACGCCGCAACGACCAGCAGAGACGTGACGACTGAGCCGGGGAGCCAGTTTGGCTCTTCGAGTTTTTTGTAAAAGCGCCCGCCAAACTCGCCCACGAGAAACCGAGCGACGCGCGTGCCGGTGTCGATCGTCGTGAGGATAAAAAGCGCTTCAAACATGATCGCAAAGTGATACCAGTACTTCATTAAACCGCCCAGGCCTGGTATGCCCGAGAAAATCTTCGCGATGCCGAGTGCGAGCGTGACCGCGCCGCCGGTGCGGCCGCGCAGGTTCTTCTCGCCTGACTCCTGTTCGAGTCGATCGATCTCCTGTGGTTGGAGGTTGAAGCCTTCGGCAGTGTGCGTGTCGACTAGTTGGACGTACGCCGCCTTCTGAGCTTCGGTGCGCTGAGCGGTGTTGATGGCGAAGTAGTCGCCCGGGAACAGAGACGATGCGGCAATGAGAGCTACGACGCCGACGACGCCTTCCATCAACATGCTGCCGTAACCAATCACGCGCGTGTCAGTTTCTTTGGCGATCATCTTCGGGGTCGTGCCTGAAGAGACGAGCGCGTGAAAACCGGAGATGGCGCCGCAAGCGATCGTGATGAAGACGAACGGATAGAGCTTGCCCGGGATCACCGGTCCGCCGCCGGCCGTGAATGGCGTGAACGCGGGCATATTGAGATGCGGCGCGACGATAATCACTCCGAGAATCAAAAACGCGATCGTTCCGATCTTCAAATACGACGACAGATAGTCGCGCGGACAGAGCAACATCCAGACGGGCAACACGGAAGCGATGAAACCGTACGCGGCCATGATGACGATCAGGCTGTTTCGCGATAGCGTGAACGTCTCTGCGAGCGACGACTCGGCGATTCTGCCACCGAGCCAGACGGCAAACAGCAGTCCCACGATGCCGATGATGCTCGCTTCGGCAATTTTTCCCTTGCGGAAGCGATACATGTACAAACCCATCAACAGCGCCAGCGGGATTGTGAAGCCGACGGTGAACGTTCCCCACGGCGATTCGGCGAGCGCGTTGACAACGACTAACCCGAGCCCCGCGAGAGCTATCACGACGATAAACAGAATCGCGATACCGGCTACGAGTCCTGAGAGTGGGCTGATCTCGGTGCGCGCCATTTCAGCCAGTGACTTGCCTTTGCGACGCACGCTGCCGGCCATGATCATGAAGTCGTGTACGGCGCCGCCGAGACACACGCCGATGACGAGCCACAACAGTCCCGGCAAAAAACCGAACTGCGCGGCGAGCACTGGTCCGATCAACGGGCCCGCGCCGGAGATGGCTGCGAAGTGATGTCCAAACAACACCCACTTGTTTGTTGGGTAGTAGTTATGGCCGTCGTACATCGTCTGCGACGGCACGGGGCGCGAGTCGTCAAGCGCCAGGACTTTCGCGGCGATGAAGGCGGAGTAATAGCGATACGAGATCGCGATCACGCAAAGTGCACCGATAATGATTGGAAGCGCGCTCATTTCTCTTGAGTCAGGCCACAAAAAGGCACAAAAAAGAACACAAAAACTGGTTTATACTTCATTCTTCCTTCTTTTTTGTCCCGAACGCGATGCCGATCGCGCCGCCGAGCAGGCCGCCGATGATGATCAGCAGCCCATACAGAGTCTGATTATGCTTTTCGGCACTCGCATCAAACGCCTCGGAGAAAAGCTCTCGCGGCGCGACGTCGTGCGGGATCACGAAGAGCCCCACGGCCACCAGCGTAAAACAAACGGCCGCAAACTTCAGTCCCGCGGGCGTGAGCGACGGGCGTCCCAGTTTCTGCCCGACACTGCTGCGCGTGTAACCATAAGAAAGATAGACTGCCAGACCCAGCATGAGCCAGCCAACAAACCGCCAGTAAGAACCCTCAGGCAGGAAATAGATCAACAGCGCACACGACACCGCGCCCAGCCCCGGCAACAGGTACGGGCCTAACGGAACTTTGAACGGCCTGGGTCGCGTCGGATCCTTGTGACGCAAAACCATCACGCCAACACAGACGAGCACAAACGCGAAGAGAGTGCCGATATTGGTCAAACTCACCATCTCGTCGACGGTCGCAATCCCAGCGATGCCACCAACGGCAACGCCCGTCAGAATCGTCGTGACGTGTGGCGTCTTGAAACGAGGATGCACACTCGCGAACACCGATGGCAGCAGTCCATCGCGAGCCATCGAAAAAAAGATGCGCGGCTGGCCGAGTTGGAATACGAGAAGCACGGCCGTGTGCGCGACTACGGATCCAAAAGCGATGACTGTGTTTTGCCACAACGCTTGCGGCGCAACGCTTTCGAGAGCCATGGTGAGCGACTCGCCTCTTTGCGCGGAGGTCCAACCCACAATCGTCTTCCACGGCACCATTCCCGTGAACACAGCAGCCACCGCTATGTAAAGAATCGTGCAGATGATCAGAGAAGCGATGATCCCGATGGGCAGATCTCTCGAAGGATTCTTAGTCTCCTCTGCGACTGTGCTAACGGCATCGAATCCGATGTAAGCAAAGAAGACGACTGCGGCTCCGGTCAGTGTTCCCATCCATCCCTGGGGCTGGAACGGTTTCCAATTCTCCGTCATTTGTGCCGGCGAAACGTAGTAAAGCGCGAGTCCGATGAAGAACAGCAGCACGAGAATCTTGATCAGCACCATCACCGCGTTGAATGCCGACGACTCTCTGATTCCCCAAACCAGCACGATCGTGATCAGCGCAACAATTCCAAACGCGAGGATATTGAAAACTATCGGAATACCACCGATATGAGGCGCGGCCGCCAGTGTTTCTGCACTCGCAGTGCGATAGTTGGACGTCAGCCAATCCGGAATGTGAATGCCGAGATTGCGCATTAGTCGATTGAAAAATTCGGCCCAGCTAATGGCGACAGCGACGTTGCCGATCGCATATTCGATGATCAAGTCCCAACCGATGATCCACGCGACGAGCTCGCCGAGCGTCGCGTATGAATACGTGTAAGCAGAACCTGAGATCGGAACCATCGACGCGAGTTCGGCGTAACAGAGCGCAGTGAAACCACAAACGATGCCCGTGATGACGAACGAGAGCATGAGCGATGGACCCGCGCCGGCGCGTTCGGCTGTGCCGGCGGAAGCGGTGCCGACCGTGGCGAAGATTCCGGCGCCGATGATTGCTCCAATGCCTATAAGCGTGACGCTGAAGGCCGTGAGCGTGCGCCTCAGTGATATTTGCGGGCCGCCAACGCTCGCGAGAATTTCGTCAAGACTCTTGGTACGAAAAATTCCTTGAAGCAAGTGTTCGCCTCCGGGAGTGGATTTTCGATAACTGTTACTTGCAGTTGGGAAAGCTTGCGGAGTTTGGCATGGATTTCCGAGTCTTGTAAATCCTCAAGGCATGTTTGACGTGAATTTACAGGATGCGGGGCTGGTGGTAGTGTTCGGGTAATGTTTCCGTTTCGAAACATTCTCTTCCCAACCGATTTTAGTGCGCACGCTTATGCGGCGCTCAAATACGCCGCAGCGTTTGCTCGTCATGGGCGCGGCCGCGTTTTCCTCTTTCATGCGCAGGACGCCAGGGTTCCGGCGGGTCTGCCGGAGCAGATGAAGAAGCTGCTTTCCGACCCGCTGTTGAATGGCGTTGATACGGAACCGATCGTGGTCGAAGGCGAGCCGAGGGTTGAGATCGCGCGGGCGGCGATCGATCACGACATCGATCTCACAACCGTCGTGATGCGTGAGCGTAATCGACTATCGCGCGCGTTCGGCGCTTCTATCGCGGAAGAGATCGTGGCTGAATCGCCTTGCGCGGTACTTGCGATCCGTCCACCGCAGCGCGATTTCGTTCAGCAGAGTGGGATCCGGCTGAACAACGTTCTACTGGCGACGAACTTTCGGCCATCTTCCGTCGCCGCAACTCAGCTTGCAACGCAGATCTCGAATCAGTTGGGTGCAACACTGCACGCGGTCTACGTGATTGGAGATTACTTGGAACAGATCTCGGTGATGTTTCCTGAAGGCGGGTTGGCAGCGCTGACGCGTTTACGAAGTTACGTGCAGGAGCGCATGGGCCAACTCTCGCGCACTGGCGGCGCCACGTCGCACATCGCGGAAGGCAGGCCGTACCAGGAGATCGTGAAACTCGCCACGACGCTTGACGCGGATCTCATCGTGATCGGAACGGCAGTTCACGGATCGCTGTTTGGAAATAGTCAGGTGTTGGGATCTGAGATCGAGCGAGTGATCAGAAACGCACCGTGTCCGGTGTTATGCGTTCCAGCAGCCAGGGTCGTGACGCCGCTGCCCGCGCTGGTGACGCAGATCGTCCCGCAGACGTAGCCACAAAAAGGCACAAAATTACTTCTTCTGCTCCGGCTTCTTATCCACCGGCCTGTTTTCCTGCTTCCACAGGTTAAAGCCGCCCAGCAGCGCTGCTACGTTCTGAATTCCTTTAGATTTGAGTTGGACCACCGCACCGGCGGACGTATGTTCCTTCGTTCAAGAACAGTACGTGACGATCATCTTGTCGCGCGGCAGTTCGTTCAAGTGATTCAGGATTTCTCCGGCGGGAATGAGCTTCGAACCGGGAATGTGTCCCATGTCGTATGAGTCCTGCGATCGAACGTCAACAACGAAAGCCTTCCCCTCTTTCATCATCGTTTCGAGCTCAGCAGTGGTCACGCGCGGCGCGCCATCCGGGTAAATCGTTTCCGGACTGGCATTTGAGTTCTGTGAGTGGCTCTTGACGGTGGTGTCAACGGCGTTACATGCCGCAAAAATCACAGCGGCCATCAAAATCATCGCCGGATATAGATATTTAAGACGCATAAGACCCTCCGTTAGTTTGGGTTCGATTAATGTCGTACGCTGGCTCAGATTTGTCAATCTCACCGGCGAGGATGTTATAGTTTCGACTCCCAACCAGGGACTCTTATGACGCAAACCTCGGACACGATTCAGTGGGCGAAGGTAATCGACCATACGCGCTGTATCGGCTGTCACGCGTGTACGACCGCGTGCAAATCTGAGAATCTCGTACCGCTTTCGGTCACGCGTACTTACGTCAAGCACGTCGACATCGGCGTGTTTCCGCAGGCGCGCCGTGCTCACCAGGTGACGCGCTGCAACCAATGCGCGCATGCGCCGTGTGTCACTGCGTGCCCGACCACCGCGATGTTCAAGCGCGCCGATGGGATCGTCGATTTCGACAAGTCGATCTGTATCGGGTGCAAAGCGTGCATGGCCGCGTGCCCGTACGACGCAATCTTCATCAACCCTGACGATCACTCCGCTGAGAAGTGCAACTTCTGCGCGCACCGCATCGACATGCAACTCGAACCAGCGTGCGTCGTCGTTTGTCCAACGCAGGCGATACTCGTCGGCGACATGAACGACGCGGATTCTTACGTTGCGCAAATCATCAACCGCGACACTGTTGCCGTGCGCCGTCCTGAGAAGGAGACGTTGCCGAAACTTTTTTACAAAGGCGCGCATCAAGCGACGCTCGATCCGCTTGCCGCAAGGCGTCCTGAAGGCGGGTTGTTTATGTGGAGTGAGCAACAGGAAGGCACTGGTTATGTGACTTCCGGCAATCCAAACTTCAACAACTCTTCGGCAGCGGCGTTGCTCTCGTACGACGTCGCGCATTCGATTCCGTGGGATTGGCGTGTGAGTCTTTACACCTGGACCAAGGGAATCGCGTCCGGTGTTTACCTCGTTGCTGCACTGCTCGTGATGCTGGGCTATCTCAGAGTTACGGATTCGATTTGGTTGTGGGCCACGCCCGTTATCTCGGGCGCGTTTCTGGCGATCACCGGCGGGCTTCTGTTGTGGGACCTCGAGCATCCGGAACGCTTCTACCTGATCTTCACGCGACCGCAGTGGCGCAGTTGGCTCGTGAAGGGCGCGTTTATCATCGCGGGCTATACGGTTGTGCTTGCGCTGCACTTCGTTGCAAGTTGGGTTGGATGGAGAACTTTTCAGACGAGGCTCATGATCGCGGGAATCCCGTTGGCGATACTGACTGCTGTTTACACAGCGTATCTCTTCGCGCAGGCGAAGGCGCGCGACATGTGGCAAAACCCATTGCTGCCGCCGCACCTCTTTTTCCAGGCGGTGCTGTTGGGTTCAGCGATTCTTTTGCCGCTGATGGTGTTGATGAGAAACGTCACTGCGGTCGAGCGCTTCATGGGCTTCATGCAACCTGAAGCGCGCTTCCTGATGTGGCTTCTGGCCGTGTCGAGTTTTATTCATCTGTTTATGGTTTGGGGTGAAGTCTCTTTAACGCACCCCACGGCACACTCAAGACTCGCAATCTGGGAGATGGTGAAGGGCCGTTACAAGTTTGAATTTTCTTTAGGTATGGCAATGTCAGTACTCGGCGGCCTCTTGCCGCTGTTGGCTGCCTTGGAAATTCTGAGCGCGTCGATGGGCATCGCAGGAGCCCCACTCGCTCTGACGGGCTTGATGCTCTTCGAAAACGCATACGTCCAGGCCGCACAGTCCGTACCACTAGCTTAGAGCCACAAAATGCACAAAACGGAACAAGAAACTTTCTATCCAGGGCCGAGTCGGAGTCATCTGGCGGCGTTTCCGCCGAAGGAGCGTTGGGATGATTGGACGGAGTTGGATCCGAAGGCGTGGCCGCAGAGGAAGGAAAGGCATTATTCGTTAGTTCCCACGACTTGTTTCAATTGTGAATCGGCTTGCGGGCTGCTCGCCTACGTCGACAAAGTCACCGGTGAGATTCAGAAGTTCGAAGGGAATCCGGAACACCCTGGTTCGCGTGGGCGCAACTGCGCCAAAGGGCCCGCAACACTCAATCAGGTAACCGATCCGGACCGCATTCTCTATCCACTCAAACGCGCAGGAAAACGCGGCGAAGGAAAGTGGGAACGGACCACCTGGGATGAAGCGCTCGATACACTCGCCGCGCGTATTCGCAACGCGATCCTCGAAAACCGCCGTCACGAAATCATGTATCACGTCGGACGTCCCGGTGAAGACGGATTCACAGAACGTATTCTCGCGGCGTGGGGAATCGACGGTCACAACTCACACACGAACATCTGCTCGTCCGGCAGTCGCGAAGGTTATCAACTCTGGATGGGTCTCGATCGTCCGAGTCCGGATCACGCAAACGCGAAAGTCATACTTCTGATCAGCGCACATCTCGAATCCGGACATTACTTTAATCCACATGCGCAACGCGTGATCGACGGTAAAGCTAACGGTGCGAAGTTGATTGTGTTTGACACGCGACTCTCGAATACAGCGACGCACGCCGACTACTGGGTGTCGCCATATCCCGGCTCCGAAGCCGCGATCCTGCTCGCGATCGCGAATTATTTGATTCAAAACGATCTCTACGATCGTGAATTCGTCGAGCAGTGGTGGAATTGGAAAGAGTTTCTCGCCGCGGAGGGAGCAGCCACAGATTTTACGGATTTTGAAACGCGATTGAAGCAGATCTACAAGGAGTACACGTTTGAATTTGCGGCGGCCGAAGCGGGCGTTGATGCGAAGGTGATTGAGGAGATTGCGAAGGTTGTCGCTTCCGCGGGTTCGCGGTTTTCAAGTCATAACTGGCGTAGCGTTGCGTCAGGTGTTAGCGGTGGTTGGACCGTAGCGCGTTGTCTCTTCATGTTGAATGCGCTGCTCGGCGCGGTTGCGACCGAAGGCGGCGTCTATCCAAACGCGTGGAATAAATTCGTGCCGCGGCCGATCTACACGCCGCCGCATCCGGAGATGTGGAACGAGACCACGTGGCCGCGCGAGTATCCATTGTCGATGAACGAGATGTCGTTCCTGCTGCCGCATTTGCTGAAAGACGGCCGCGCGAAACTCGACGTTTATTTCACCCGCGTCTATAACCCCGTATGGACCAACCCGGACGGGTTTTCGTGGATCGAGATGTTGACCGATCCGGATCTCGTCGGTTGCTACGTCGCGCTCACACCAACGTGGAACGAAACTGCGTACTACGCAGACTACGTTCTGCCGATGGGAGTCGGCTCCGAACGTCACGATCTTCATTCTTACGAGACGCACGATTCGCAGTGGCTTGGGTTCCGCCAGCCGGTAATGAAGGCCGCGCGCCAGCGTAACGGCGAAACGATCGACGACACACGCGAGGTGAATCCGGGCGAGGTGTGGGAGGAAAACGAGTTCTGGCTCGAGTTGACGTGGCGCATCGATAAGGACGGAACACTCGGAATCCGCCAGTACGCCGAATCGAAAAAGAACCCCGGCACGCGACTCGGCATCGACGAGTATTACGAATGGATCTTCGACAACTCTGTTCCTGGGCTTCCGGAGCGAGCCGCCGCAGAGAATTTGACCCCGCTCGAATTCATGCGACGCTACGGCGCGTTCGAAGTCAAACAAAAGATCGGAAAGATTTACGACGAAGCTGTCGCGCCTGAAGAGTTGGACGACGTGCAGGAAGATCCGTTCGGGAGGGTCTTTACGCGCGCGGCGAAACCGGCTGGACCAAACATCGTTCCGCTTCCGTCGCCCGATGGTGATGAAGATGGACGTCGCCTGGCCGGCATCAACATCAATGGACAGATCAAACGCGGGTTTCCAACACCGAGCGGGAAGCTCGAGTTTTATTCATCGACGTTGAGTCGCTGGGGATGGCCGGAGCTTTCGATACCGGCATACTTCAAAAGTCACGTTCACAAAGACAATCTCGAAGAAGGCCAGACGATCTTGATCTCGACGTTTCGCCTCGCCGTGCAGATTCACACGCGCAGCGCGAACGCGAAGTGGCTCGATGAGATCGCGCACACAAACCCGCTCTGGATCTATCCCACGCACGCGGCGAAGCTCGGCGTGCGCACCGGGGATCTGGTGCGCGTCGAAACTGAGATTGGGTACTACGTCGTGCCGGCGTGGGTGACGGAAGGAATTAAACCGGGCATCGTCGCGTGCAGTCATCACATGGGCCGCTGGAAGCTGACTGACGAAGGTCAACGACAGTTGATGGCGACGGTGAAGCTGGACCACAACGGAAACGAGTGGAAGCTGAAACGTCAGAAAGGCATCGAGCCTTACCAGTCGCAAGATCCTGACACGTTGCGCATCTGGTGGAAGGATGCCGGAGTACACCAGAACATGACGTTTCCGGTGCATCCGGATCCGATCTCCGGGATGCACTGCTGGCATCAGGCCGTGCGTGTCCGCGCGGCTGAGCCGGGCGATGAGCCGGGCGATATTTTTGTTGATACAGCGAAGTCGCGCGAGGTCTACAAGAAGTGGCTCGCGATGACGCGCCCGGCGGATCAATTTTCGCCAGACGGCACGCGCCGGCCCTACTGGATGCTGCGCCCGTTGAAACCTGCGAGAGAGTTTTATAAATTGCCCTAGAGGTCTCCCCATGTACTTCAAACAGTTCTATCTCGCATGTTTAGCGCACGCGTCGTATTTGATTGGCTCCGATGGTGAGGCGGTGGTTGTCGATCCGCAACGTGACGTCGACGAATATCTCGCGGAAGCTTCGGCGCACGGTTTCCAGATCAAGTACGTCATCGAAACACACCTGCACGCAGATTTCGTGAGCGGCCACCAGGAAATCGCCGCACGCACGGGCGCCCAGATTGTCTTCGGCGAAAAAGCCGGCGTTCAGTTTGCGCATCGCGCCGTGCGCGACGGCGAAGAGCTCCGCATCGGCAAAGCGGTCCTGCAAATCCTCGAGACGCCGGGTCACACTCCCGAGGGCATCTGCATCCTCGTAACTGACACCGCATCTCCCGATGAACCGCAAAAACTCCTCACCGGCGACACGCTCTTTATCGGCGACGTCGGCCGCCCGGATCTCGCGGGCGGCAAAGGCTACACGCCGCAAATGATGGCGGAGATGATGTACGACACGCTTCACGGAAAACTATTGAAGTTGCCGGACGAGGTCGAGGTCTATCCAGCACACGGCGCCGGATCGATGTGCGGAAAAAACATGTCGAAGGAAACATCATCCACAATTGGCGAGCAGCGCAAATTCAACTACGCGCTCAAGCCGATGAGCAAAGACCAATTTGTAACGATGATGACCGCGGATCTTCCCGAGGCGCCCGTCTATTTTCCAAAAGACGCCGAGATTAATCGCTCCGGCGCGCGCGGACTCTCCGAGTTGCAGCCTCCGGCGGCTCTTAAACCGCACCAAGTTCGTGAATTGCAGGATCAGGGACACGTTCTGCTCGACGTACGCTCGGCAGCAGACTTCGGCGCCGCTCACGTGCCCGGCTCGATGAACATCGGACTCGGCGGACAGTTTGCGATGTGGGCCGGCAGCCTGATTCCTTTGAATGCCGCCATCGTCGTGATCGCCGACACATCAGCGCAGGTCGACGAATCGGTTGTTCGTCTCGCACGCGTCGGAATCGAGAACGTGAAAGGCTTCCTCGAAGGCGGCGTTGAAAGCTGGCGTGCGGCAGGTTTTCCGGTCGATGCGATCGAACAGGTTACGGTGGCGCAGTTGAAGGAACAGTTGGCGAACGACGACTTGCAGATCGTGGATGTGCGACGTCCGGGGGAATACGGCAACGGACACGTGCCACGCGCGCTCAATGCGCCGCTTGCAAGCCTCGATAAAAGTCTTGGTCCATTGCCGCTCAGGAAAGACAAGTTAACGGCGGTCATCTGCGCGGGCGGGTATCGATCGAGCGCGGCGGCGAGTTTGTTACAGAAACATGGTTTTTCCAACCTCCTCAATGTCTCCGGTGGAACAGGCGCATGGATTAACGCCGGCTATCCCGTAGAATAACTCAGCCGCAGATTTCGCAGATGAACGCCGATCTGATCCGCGTTCATCTGCGAAAATCTGCGGCTTAAACCAGGAGGGCATTATCGATCCGCTTACGTTCAAAATCCTTATTGCGGTCGCCATCATCGTCGTCGCGGCGATTCACGGGTACGGTGCGGCGTGGTTGGCAATCTGGATGCTCTTCCATCCCTACAAGCCGGTGAAGGTTTTCGGCATCACCGTCTGGCCGCAGGGGATGATTCCTCGCCACCGCGAAAAGCTGGCGCAGTCGATAGGCAACGCCGTCGGCAACGAACTCGTTTCACAACAGACAGTTTTCGATGCGTTGTTTGAGACGAGTTTCTTTCAACGCAAGGTGGAAGAGTTCGTCGGGACGTACACCAACGATCTGCTCGCGCGCGTGTACCCGTCGTTCATCGATGCGCTGCCGTCACAGGCACGCGCGCCAATCCTCGACACGATCTCAGCGCTCCAGTATCGACTTGCCGAGTACATCGCCGACATGTTGAAGAGCGAAGAAACGGCTCAGGCAATCGAGCACTTCGTCGACAAACAGGTAGACGAGTTACTGGACCGTCGCGTAGGCGACATGGTCAGCGACAAGTCGCTCGATCGCGCGCTCGACTTTGTCGAACAAAACGTGCGACGGCTGATCGCGGGCGAAGCGTTCGAAACGAAAGTACATGACTTTGTTTCCGGACGTTTGGATGAACTGGCACACAGCGAAGCGACACTTGCAGAGACGTTCACTCCCGAGACAGTCGTATTCATCAAAGACCGCATCGATCAACAGGTGCCGCCGATCGTTCATCACCTCGCCGAGATCGCTACGAGTCAAACAACACGGAAACAGATCGGTGGTTTGATCAAAAAAGAGGTCGACGAGTATTACGAACAACTCTCGCTGTTCAAAAAGATCTTCATCTCTCGCGAACGCATTCACCGTGAGGTCGACGAGCTCGTCAACAAGACGCTGCCAAAGCGCGTTGAAGAATACCTGCGTGGACCAGCCTTCGAACAGGAAGCAGAAACGTTTCTAAACGCCACGATCGACAACGTGTTGGGGCGTCCGTTGGATGAGCTGATCGGAAATTTCGATGCGATCAGGTTCGGGGATCTGAAGTCACAAATAAGCAACCGCTTGATTGAGATCCTTCGCAGCGAAGCTTTGACAACTTCGATATCGATTCATTTCTCCGACGCGGTCGATCGTCTGCGTCCGCAAACACTCGGCGAAGTGCTCCAGCAAGTCGATTCAAACACTGCCACGCAAGCGAAAGGTTTTTTAACGAGGAGTCTTTTGAGCCTGCTTTCGCGCGACGACACCGCGCGCACGATCAACGCGATCCTGAGCGCGCAGATCGAGCGACTGCTGATCGCGCCGATTGGGCGTCTGGGCGATCACGTTTCGCGAGGGGCGATGGAACGTGCGAGTTCGGCACTGGTGGAGCAAATCACCGAGGTCGCGCGCGAACGTTTGCCGTTCGCGATCGCGGAATTTGACGTCGGCGGGCTGGTGCGCAAGAAGGTATCGGACTATCCTTTGGCGAAACTTGAAGAGCTGGTACTTTCGGTCGCGCAGCAACACCTCAAGACAATCGAGTTATTCGGCGCAATAATTGGTTTTTTCATCGGCGTTGGCCAGGCAATTTACTTTTGGTTCACATACGTCCCGGGACGATAATTAGCCGCGGATAACGCGGATGAAACGAATCAGAAGAAAAATCGTAAACCTCTCGGACTGCCATCACTGGAGGATCCTAAAATGTATTGCGCAAATTGCGGCACGCCTCTCACGCAGGGTCTGAGCTACTGCAACCGCTGCGGAGTCAACCTGCGAGAACGCACGGAAACAAAAACGGCCGCGATCGGCGCGTTTCTCACGGCGATCACGCTGCTGGGTGTGATTGGTTTAGGAATCATGCTTGGCGGGGCGCTCGTGTTGCGCAAGGAGGCTGGTCTCAGTCAGGAGATGATTGGCTTTTTTATGCTGTTCACGTTTCTGATCGTCAGCGTTACGGAGTTCATGCTGGTCCGAAACCTTTCGAAACTCACCGGCACGACGAAAAGTCCCAAATACCTGCCGCAGCCGCTGCCGCACGATTTGCGTCTGCCGCAGGCGACGCCGCTTGGCGAACCCGTTCCAAGCGTCACTGAAAACACCACGCGCACGCTCGAGTACGCACGGCGCGAACACAGCTAGGAGGAACTATCGATGAGAAAATTTGCGTTGCTATTTTTACTCGTGCCTTTCGTCGTATCGGCCTGCCATCATGGAATGATCAGCCAGGTCAGGGGTTCCGGTAAGCGCGTGTCGGAAAAACGTCAGATACCGGCATTCACGTCGATCGAAACCAACGGTGCGTTCACGATCACGATCACGTGTCAGAAGGAACCGAGCCTGGAAGTCGAAGGCGACGACAATGTTCTACAGTTAGTAAGCACTGAAGTGAAGAACAACGTGTTGCATCTGCAAAACAGCAAGGGCTACTCGACCAGCGAGCCGGTGAAATTCAAAATCACAGTTCCTAACCTCGAGGGTCTTACGGTGTCGGGCGCGGGGAAGGTTGACATTAAAGAGATGAAGAGCGACACGTTCGCGATCGACTCGGAAGGCGCTCCATATATCACCGTCGCGGGCGATACGAAGGTGCTGCACATTGGCTCCAACGGAGCAGGGAAGATCGACACTTACAATCTTCGCGCCTCGAAAGGAACCGTCGAGTGCAACGGCGCGACAATCGTCGATCTCTTCGTCGCCGACGAACTGGATGTAAAAGTCAACGGCCCCTCAACTGTCACCTACAAAGGCGATCCGGTTATTAACAAAAACATCAACGGACCCGGCAAGGTTGAGCGGCGCGCGAGCCAGGGGGCTTGATTTAAGCCGCAGATCTTCGCAGATGAACGCGGATCAGA
>JBIOUJ010000039.1:0-13894 GCA_044867025.1 Pyrinomonadaceae bacterium
GCTGGAATCTCCGCGTTAGTGATGGGAATTGGGATTCTCTTCTATGGATTTTTCTAACCATTCGTGACCTCCATCGTTGACCGCTCCCTGTACTGACTGTGTCCAAGCCCCTGATTTCGCCACACTCCCGAGCAACCGCCTTCGAAAGTCTTTGCGATTGTGTGCACGTATGATGATTAAGTCAGCCAGCCAACTCCGCGCCGCAAACGAAATCAGAAATTCTGGATTTCGCCGAGCTCCACCAGAGTCGCCGATCCCCTTTGGATCAACGCGATGGTGCGGCCGCAGTCGCCTGACGGTACTTCGTGTAGAGGTCAACCAGCCGATCGGCGGAAGCCGGATCGCTACGCGCTAACAGAGTGATCGTGTCGTCGCGCGTGTCGAACATAGCACGCAAAGCGGTTCGCTGCCCTTCGTTGAAGACTGAATCGGGCCCACGCGCGACCTCAGCTCCGAGATTCGTAAAGAAGTCGCTGGCGGCCTGCCGCGCTGGTTCATATTCGCCACGACGAGCGTCAAGCGCGGCGTTCGCCAGACTGTTCTGCAAGTTGCTAATTCGCAACGAGGCTTGTGCTGAGTCGCGCTCGCGTGTGTACGTGCGGGATTTCCACCACATCGGGACGAGTCCAGCCAGAAACACAACGAGCAGCACCGCTGCATAAAGAATTAAGCGCCTGACCACGTTGTTCCGGCGGCTGGAATTGTCGGTGATCGAACCTGTGGACTCGTACTCATTTCTGCTACTCATGCCAGTTCTCCTTGAATGAACATTCAATCTTAACTCTTTTTAGTACCCTCACCTGCCCTTCCGTCAACAGGCGAATGCGCCTCCGCGTTTTTGGGGAAGACGAGCGACGCGATAATCGACAGCAATAGAACCAACGCAATGATGGCAAGAGATAGACCTATAGGTAGTTTGTACACGTCGGTCAGGAGCATCTTCGCGCCTACGAATGCAAGCACGAGTGAGAGGCCCAGTTTGAGGTAATGGAATTTATGGATCACGCCCGCGAGCAGAAAATAGAGCGAGCGCAAGCCGAGAATCGCGAATACGTTAGAGGTGTAAACCAGAAAAGGATCTTCGGTGACGGCGAAGATCGCCGGGATCGAGTCGACCGCGAAAATGAGATCGGTCGTCTCAACTAACACAAGCACGACGAAGAGTGGCGTCGCCACCAGCGGCGCCGGGCCGTTACCTTCGCGCACGAAGAAATTTTGCCCGTGATAATTGTTCGTTACCGTGATAAAACGGCGCACGAGTCGTATCACGGGATTCGACTGCGGCTTTATCGCGTGCTCCGTCTGCGTCGCCATCCTGATACCTGTGATGACTAGAAACCCACCGAAGATGTAGATGATCCAGTGGAATTGCTTGATGAGGTAAGCACCGGCGGCGATCATCGCTCCACGCATCAGGAGCGCGCCGATCACGCCCCAGAAGAGTACGCGGTGCTGATACTTCGACGGCACTTGGAAGTAGGCGAAGATGAGAACGAAGACGAAGATGTTATCAACCGAGAGCGCCTTCTCGATCAGGTAGCCGGTAAGAAACTCCAAACCTGCCAGCGGTCCGATGAAGTGGTATATGCCGTAGTTGAATAGAAGTGCGAGGACGACCCAGACAGTGCTCCACCCGGCTGCTTCCTTGATCGAGACTTGATGCGCGTGGCGGTGGAAGATGCCGAGATCGACCGCGAGCATCAACAACACGAAGACGTTAAATCCAACCCACAACCAAATATGGTCCATGATAAGACTAATCTGCACGGGCCGGATGTAAACTCATATCCGAGCCGAACGGTAGGCTAATTCTTATATGGGTCTTTGGACTCTAGCAAGTGACGGTATCCGAGTGAGTACGCTTGAGTACGAACGCCTTACGCCCGCTCGCTTCTGCCGATCAGTCGTACCCCGAGGGTGAACAGGAACACCGCGAGTGCCGGCGACAGTACGCTGAGGGGTTGCATACGAAGCTGATCGAGATCGCTTGCGGCGGTGAGCATATTTCCAAGACTGGGTTCCGGTTCCTGAAGCCCGACGCCGAGGTATGAGAGAGCAACCTCAGCAAGCAGGAACGTTGGCAGCAGCAGGAACGCCCGCGTTCGTAGCGACGGCAAAATATTTGGAAGAATGTGGCGAAACAAAACTCTCGTTTGACTCACGCCCAAAGCAACCGCCGCAACAACGAACTCGCGTTTTCGCAACGACAACACGAGCCCGCGTGTCAGCCGCGCCATTTCGGCCCAACCGGTCAAAGCGAAGATGAGTAGAAGAAGCAAAGCCGCCCGCGTCATTGGCAGCTCCAGCGGAAAAGCAGCACGCACGCCGAGTATCAGGATCAGTGTCGGCAGGGCAAGCATGGCGTCCGTCACGCCCATCAGAAACGTGTCCATGAGCCGTCCCGCATAGCCGCTCACCCCTCCGATCAAAATACCAACGAGGCAGGCGACGAGAACGCCGGTCAACGCAACGATGAGCGAGAACCGCACCGCGTAAAGCAGGCGGGAGAAACGGTCGCGTCCTAGTGGGTCAGTTCCCAGAAGATTGATCCTGGGAGCGCTGCCCGAAGTGCTTCTAACCCCAAATAGATGAATGTCCATTTCTCGAACGCCGAGCAACTTGTATGAATACCCACGCACGAAGAATCCCACCGGAAAAGCGACTGACGTGTCTTCCGTGTACGTGCGGCGAAGCGGATCTTCGACACGCCTCGCATGAATGATCGGTGTCAGACCGCTGAAGTGGATCGTGGTCGCCGGCGCGGATGGCTCAAATCGTGATTGAGCGCTGTGATCGTACGGTGCAAAAAAGTCCGCAAAAACAGCGCACAACGCGAACAGCCCGATAACGAGCCAACCAAAGACCGCAACGCGATCGGTTCGCCGCCTGCTAAAACCATCTATTGATAAATATTCGTTCAAAAGCGAATCCGCTTGTCGTTGACCGCCTGCAACAACTCGCCAATGGCATTTCCGAGCCACACCGCTGTACTGGTAAATAGAACGACTCCCATTACCAACGGCAGATCGCGCGCGCGCACCGCTGAAACCATCAATGTTCCCAGTCCCTGACGACCGAGCACTGATTCGACGATAACAGAGCCTGCCAGCACACCGCCAAGTGAGAGGCCGGCGATTGTCAGGACCGGATTGAGTGCAGGCCTGATCGCGTGTCGAAGGATCACGTTACCTTCGCTTAAGCCTTTCGCACGTGCGAGCTTGACGAAATCCTCTCGCATCGTCCGCTGTAATTCGCCGTGAAACTGCGCCAGAAAAGCCGAAATCATCGGCGCCGATAGGGCCAACGCAGCCAGCCAGAACAGAACTGCCGAAGAACTATCCATGGCGGACGCACTCAATCGGACGGATATCGCAAGCGCGACGAGCGCGAGGACGATCCGAGGCGTCGAGGCTGTCAGAAGGATCAAAAAATCGATGAATGCAGCAATCGTCGTTGAATTGTAGCGCACGCCGATGAGGCTAAGCGGCACGGCCAAAGTGATGGCGATTGCAAAGGCGGCGGTCCCGAGCAGAAACGTACTGATCGAACGCGCCCATACGAGGCCGCTTACAGGGACACGAAAGTAGGTCGACTCGCCCAAGTCTCCGGTGACCGCGCCGGAAAGCCATCGAAAGTACCGTATCGGAAGTGGTTGGTCGAGGCCGTAAACGCTGCGAAGGCGCTCGATCGTCTCCTTTGAGATCTGCGGGTTATCTTGCAACTGCGTCAGGGCATCGCCGCCCGCGAAACCGAGTAACGCGAACGTCACTGCCGAAACGATCATTATCATCATGAGGCCTTGCAGACATTTTCTCAGCAGCAACTTGATCATTCTGGCCTGTTGTGAGGAACGCGGCTCCGCGGATCTCTGCGTTCCTCTGCGTCTCTGCGGTTAAAGTTCTTTACCACACATTTACCGCAGAGGCGCAGAGGTACGCAGAGGTACGCAGAGAAGAAATTTCAATTGAGAGACCTATCTCTGCACTATTGTTCTTTGATCTGCCAAACAAAACTTCTTACACTCTCGATGGTCTACTCCTTCGGATTTCGGCTTCCCCAGACTTGCTCCCGGAGAATAGCATCATGCGCCCGTACAAATACTCCCGACTCCTCGCTTTTCTGCTGCTTCCATTTCTGTTTTCGTGCCGGCAACCGCCGTCATCAAACACGACGACAGGAACTGCAAAGCCCGAACAACGAGGAATCGGCACACGCGGCGGAAAGTTAGTCTATCGTGTATCTTCACCGCCCAAAACTTTCAACTATCTTCTCGCAAATGACGAGTCGTCGATCTTAACGGCATTCTTCCTGCTCAATAGCCGGCTGGTGGAGTTCGATCATTCGACACAAACTTACGTGCCCGGCCTCGCAGAAGCCTGGACCATGAGTTCCGATCGTCGTGCGGTCGACATCAGGCTTCGAGATGGTCTGAAGTTTTCGGACGGACAACCTCTGACGAGCAGCGACGTAGCGTTCACGCTGGAGGCTACTTACGATGAGCGAAACAAAGCAGGGGTGTTCGGCGACGCTCTCCTTATCAACGGCAGACCGATAATTGTAAAGGTGATCGACGACCGAAATCTTCAATTTCTCCTTCCTGAAGCGATACCGGCTCCTGACAATTACCTCTATAACATTGCTGTGCTGCCCAGGCATGCTCTCGAAGCGGATCAAAAAGCGGGCCTGCTCTCTGAGGCGTGGAAGATAACAGCGCCGCCGGCATCGGTGGTCTCGAGCGGTCCGTTTGTTGTCGCGTCAGCAGCGGCCGCCGAAAGGATTGTCCTCAAACGCAATCCCTATTATTGGAAACGTGACGCACAGGGAACGCAACTCCCATATCTCGATGAACTGACGCTCGCGGTAGTCCCCGACGCTAATCAGACACGCGTTGGGTTGGACCAGGCCGCGATAGATATCGTGGACCGTATGCGCCCGACGGATTACGCTTCGCTGCTGAACGCCGGCGGACCAGTGAGAGCCTTCGATCTCGGCCCGGGTCTTGGAGTCGATTATATTTGGTTTAATCTGAATCCCACCAAGGCGGACGGCTCGCAGCAGAATCCAGTCAAGTTTGCATGGTTCTCGGATGTGAGGTTTAGAAGGGCGGTTTCAATGGCGGTCGACCGCGACTCGATCGCCAACTCGACGCTTCAGGGTTTGGCAACGCCTCTCTACGGCATCGTATCCCCGGCGAACCGCATCTGGGCCAACCCGGATCTACCAAAGATTGCGTATGACCCTGTTCAGGCAGCTTCGCTGTTGGAACAAGCCGGCTTCACCAAACGCGGCGCCGCCAATGCGCCGGAACTATTTGACGCGCAAGGCAATCGTGTCGAGTTCTCGCTGCTGGTCCCCGCTGAGAACGAGCCCCGCAAGCTGATGGCAGCAGTGATCCAGGAAGACCTGGGGAAGCTTGGCATAAAAATGCAGGTCGTACCGATCGAGTTCGCCGCCGTCACGAACGCATGGACCAAGTCATATGACTACGATGCGATACTGCTCGGTCTGTCCGTTTCGGATCTTGAGCCATCGACCTACGCCAACATGATATTGAGCAGCGGCGAGGTGCATCAATGGAGGCCGAATCAAAAGTCACCTTCGAGCGAATGGGAAACGAAGATCGACCAGCTTTTCGGCGAGCAGGCCCGCGAGTCCGATGGTGAAAAACGGAAGGCGCAGTTTCGGGAGATCCAGCGAATCGTGGCTGATGTGTCGCCAATCATCCCAATCGTCACCCGTCACGTTGTTTCGGCGGCGAACTCACGCGTCGGAAACTTCTCCCCGAGCCCGATGTTCCCTTACTCGATGTGGAACGCGGAGGAGCTTTTCATCAAGTAAGACTTTGAGCCGCAGATGAACGCGGATTGATGCTGATCTGCGTCTATCTGCGTTCATCCGCGGCAAAATAGATTCTCAATTGGCCTGTTCACATTTGATGGTGAAATCGACAGCCTTCGTGACGTCCCCGCGAACACGGAATGCGTAGTTTCCGGGCGCAAGGTTTCGTAATTCGAGCCTGTCGTTCTCAGCGACCGCGATCACGTTCCCATTTGCATCCAGCAGTTCCAAAGAGATCCGCTGATTTCCCTGGTTCTGGTTGATCTTCGCATCGAACCCGCCACGTCGAAGCGAAAAAGGAATCTCGACCGATGCTTGCCCGGGCAGAATCGTACCCGAGTAGCGCTCCTTGAAGTCGTTACCTGGAGCCGGTGTCGGTGTCGGTGTCGGAGTAGGAGTTGGTGTCGGTGTCGGTGTCGGGTCGGACGCGGCCGGAGCGACGTCAAAACTCGAACCGGTTCCCGAATCGGCATTCAGCAGCAGTCCACCGGACAGCGATGAACCGATAAGTATTTGAGCTTCGGCCTGCGTGTTCGTCGAAGTCGTTCCAAGCACGTCGCGTCCGACCGCGGCGTTCACCTTGTCAAGACCGAGCTTGATCGTGATCTCATTGCCGTCGATTGCGCCGAAGTCCGCCGCGCCGATCGTCTCCTGATTTTGCGTACCCGTAGCGAGCGTCGTGATCTTTCCATACTCGAATGTGACAGCGGTCTCGTCGACCGATGCCGTGACGAAAACCTCGACCGCGCCAAACGCCGATGTCAACGTCCAACGCATATTCGGCGTTCGGACTGATGCGTCGGTAACGACCAACCGGTAAACGATTTGGTTCGCGACGGGATCGTATTTGAAATATCCAGCACGAATATCCTGTGCGGTGGTTCCAAGCTGGTCGTCCTGAGCGTCGACGATCTGCGGCGCGTTCGGGTCGTTGGACGGAAACAGGTTTGCAGGATGCGGCACCGCTGTTAACGACATCGCGGCACGCACAGCGTTATGCGCATCGACATAGCCGGCGCCAACGACGCGTTCCTCGTAGGGCATCGGCGTTGCTGTTTGCCGGAGCAGCGTGACAACCTGGTCCGGCGTCAGAAGCGGATTTACCTCCATCATCAGGGCGACGATTCCCGTGACCTGCGGGGTCGAGAAACTGGTTCCCTGCGACGTCGTGTAGTACGGCAGATACGCAGGCGGGATCGTCGAAAGGTCGTTGGCGCCGACAAAGATCGGAAGCGTGCCCGCGATATTCGTCACACCCGGAGCTTTCGAGCGTGTGCTCTTGATATCGACTCCGGAGCCGGTGATGTCCGGCCGCAGATTCGGAGCGGTTGCAGGATCGGCAGGCTGGCCGGCCGTATCGCTGCCCGTACCGTTGTCGTTGCCACGCGAAGAAAATCCGGCCGGTGTACCGAGACCCTGCTTCTCAGCGGCTGCGACTGAGATCACCCACGGAGCGACCGAGAACGGATTGATCATGTCAGGAGCGTCGCCGTCGTTGCCGGCGGCGAAAACGACCGTGATATTTCGGTCGTGCATCATGCGCGTGGCGGTATTGATTGGGTCGTTCGGATCGTAAGGATTGTCCGCGAGCGTTGACCCCCACGAGTTGTTGCAGACGCGGATGTTGTAGCGATATTGATTTACAAGCGTGTAATCCATGGCTTGAATGATCGCGTACGTCGTGAGGCCGACATCATTACCTGCACGAATGGCGATCAATTTCGCACCCGGCGCCATTCCCTTGTAGAGACCGGCCGATGCGACGCCAGTGCCTGCCGTTACGCCCGCACCGAAAGTACCGTGTCCGCCCTCGACGTCCGATATCGGCACATTCTCGACGGGTACAACGGGAAGAAATCCGGCAGGCAGCTCGACCGGCACATCAGCAGTTGCGAAATAGACGTTCTGCGCTACGTTGTCCTTCAGATCGGGATGGGTCGCGTCAATGCCCGTATCGATGTACGAAACGCCGATGTTCTTGCCTGTAACGGGCAGCGCGTTGTTGAGCGCTGTTACCTGAGTGTCGCGGATGAGATTCTCGATACCCGTTATCGTCCGGCCTTCCAGATCCATTAGACGAAACGTGCGATTGGCGTAAAGCGATCGAACGCCGGACTTTGTCTTCAACGCATTGAACTGTGTTCGATTGATCGAGGTCAGCACGATTGGCAAAGCCTTTGTGTAGCGTCCGCCGGGAATACCCAGCGACTGCAACATCAGGAAGTCGCTATTTGTCACGCTGTGATCGAACGTGATCACAACGGGTGTTAACGACAAAGGCGATGCATTGATCCTGGCGGCCAAAAGACCGTCGACCGACGGCGCTGCAACAGCAAAAACGGATGCTGCAACGGTGATGACTAACACTGCCAACGCTTTTACGAGAACTCTCATCGGGCGTCCTCCTGTTTTTATCAAGCCCGAGCTTACTTAAGGAGGCTTGAGATTAACTTGAGTTGTGGTTGAGGAAACGCGGATGAACGCAGATCAGGATCGATCTGCATTCATCCGCGTTTATCTGCGTTACAGTATTCGGATGGAAACGGTTCTGGTGAGCGGATTCACTGTGAACCGGACCAAACGTGTGAGTACACTCGTCGTCGCCGAAATCGTCGAGCTTCCTCCGACCGTTCGCGTACCGCCGTTCTCGTTAGGCGAGCCCTGCGGAAGCAGTTGATTCGACACGATCTGGAACGTGCTCGGGCCGTTCGCGAACCCTAGTACTCGGAAGACGTACGTTGTGTTCGGCTGGACAGCGGAAGAGACGAACTCGGTCGCCGTTGCTCCTGCCGAACGCATCAACACCTGCCCGTCCAAAGTTCGCAGCTCGAAGTCCAGATCGACCGCCGTAGCGGAGGTGAGCTGGCCCTCGAGGGCCAACGCATCGGACTTGGTGGTGACGAGCACATCGTCCCACGTGATGCCTTTGAACTCAGGTTAGCCCCACGTGGCGCTCGTGCCGCCTGTGGCAGTCGGCTCGCCGGCAAGCAATGCTCCTGTCTTCGTTTCCGTAAAGATCGAATACGTGACTGGCGCAGGCGGATTCGAAGTACCATCCGGATTTTGCGAACCCGTGCCGATGGTCGAGCCTGCAAACGCGTTTGCATAGACTTTCGCGTCGAAGCTGAACATCTGCGCCGTCGCGTCGTTGAATTCAATCCGTTTCGCGGCGGATGTTTGCCCGAGAGTGAGCGCCTCGTTGTAGATGAACGTGTTGCCGTTCGCGTCCGCATTGCGAACTGTTACGGACGGATTCGAGATGCTCACGATCTGGAATTCGAGCGGTTTGTAGAGAGTCTTGTCTGTCGAGAATGCACCGCGTGCATTTGTCAGACGATTGTCAAAAGCCATGACGCCATTCGCAAACGAGATGTTGGAGATGGCTGAATCGACTTGAGCGGTAACGTCCTGACGCGTCTGTAGTGCTCGAGACGAACCCGAGAAATTGGACCATCCGAGCTGGCCCGTCGAGTTCACACCTATCGCCCGAACAACATATTCGCTGTCGAACACGTCTTTCAGGCCGGTCGGCACAAAGACCTCAAAGATCGGCCCTTTGTCCTCCCACGAGGTTTGGTTTCCTGCGGCGAAGAATGCGTGGCGATAGCCTGTCGTCGAGGCATCGCCATCGGCATACACGCGCTTGCCGTTCGGTTCACGCTGGCCGGCAAATGCCGTCTTTCGCTTCAGAACTTCATATGCAACCACGCCCGGTACCGGATCCCATGTAACGGTTACGCTCTTTGTCGAAGCCGGGGTGACTTTCACGTTTTGCGGAACCGCCGGACCTGCCTGTTCACCGGCAAAGTGCGAAACCTGCGTCGAGATCGTCGCTTGTCCGCCAGTAACTTCGCGGGCATTGATGCCGAGCTCTTTCGCAGCGAAGATCTGTTCGATCATCGCACGATGCTTTCCGGGCGCATCCGGATCGGTCGAATCCGACGTATACAGCATCTGGTCCGCGACGATGAAAGCATCGCGGGCCTTGACCATCGTATCCGGCGACGTAGTGCCGAGGATGTACATCGAGCCAAGGAAATCGCGTTCGAAGATGTTGGTGCCGCGGCTGATGGACTTCTGCGGCAAACCGTTCTTGGCAAGCGGACGCTTATACGTCGTGTCGTCCGGATAAACGCGATTCATCATTTCGCGAATGTCCCACATCGTCGACATATAGATCTCGCCATCGCGATGCTCTTCAACCTGGCCGGCACCGAGAGTTCCGTAGTCGGAATATTTAAGAGTCGAACGCGCGCTGCGGATGTACCCGATCGAATCCGGATCGCGTCCGCGGTCACGGAAGAACTGGCGGAAACCCTTTGCGTTGACGACATAATCGCCAAGGCTCGCATTATCAGTGATGGTGAATGCCCACATGTCTGCCTGGCCCTCGTTCATGGCGCTTCCTTCCTCGCCTTCGAGTCCAGCGATGGGCGATGTGATCGCGTGCATCCCTTCGTGATACGGAACTGTTCCCTCGAGAGCGAGGTCGTTAAATAAGTAACCATGCCCGTAAACAGTCGGGTTCACGACGACTGGTGATTTGGTGCCTGTCACGCCTTCGATCAGCGACGTCAGATTGAATGCGACGGCATTGTCGAGGCCCAAAACGATCTGGACGAAGTCAGGATCCGTCGGATCGGGCAATGAACCGTTTGCGGCATTTAACGCGAGATAGAAATTGGGAATGTGGACCGTCGCCGGAAGCGGCGTCGTCTTATTTGGATATTCGTCCGGGAAAGCGCCGCCGCCGATGGCCGTGTTATCGCCGCCGACATGCAGGTAGTCGACATACTCGACGAGATAAGTTACGAAGAAGAACGCATTGATCTCGTCCTGATGTTCGGCGGGCT
The DNA here is from genome assembly GCA_044867025.1 of Pyrinomonadaceae bacterium. Taxonomy (GTDB): domain Bacteria; phylum Acidobacteriota; class Blastocatellia; order Pyrinomonadales; family Pyrinomonadaceae; genus PSRF01. The sequence goes on from JBIOUJ010000039.1 coordinate 10,692, forward strand.
CGGCGAGTTGATCTTGTTCGTTAGTGCGAGCTTCCAGTGCTGCGGGATCGTCCTTGCGGAAGTGCCAGGTGCCGAGGGCGGCCTGTCCGAACGGCAGCTTTGTCGCGAGCGCATTGTTGACGATCGTGTGCGCTCCAGTCAGTGTGCCATTCACGCCGGTCACTCGGTTCGTCGGATCGAAAGAACGTAAACTGACACGTTCCTGTCCGCACGGCGCAACACCGCCATCTGGTGTTGAGCAAGAGGCGATTATGCTGTTGTCCTTCAGGTTTTGATCGATCTGCGGATACTTCGGATAAATGTCCGCGGTTTCCGCTCCGGGTGTAGTTTGAAATGCTGCAAAGTCTTTGCGTCCGAGGATCTCACCGGAGTTTGCATCGACAGTGACCATATACAAGCCGAATGGATTCGTCGAAAACTTCGCGACCTTCCAGGCGAGACGATAGCCATTCGCCGTTGGATAGATGGAGAGAGTAGGAGGAATACTCTCAACTGCCGCCAGTTGCTGTGAAAGGATCGATAAACCATTGTTCAGAAGATTCGTCGCCGCGGCAGGCAGCGCAACGTAGAACTGCTTCAGATCGTTGTCAGCCGCCGCCCGTGCCTGTTGTGCGCTCAGAGAAGGCTGAGTGTTGACGGCAACATCGCGAAAGAACGGGCCTGACGCCATGATGACCTGATTGTTTGCGTTCATCACAATGCCAATGCCGCCGTTTTCAACCGCGACGCCGTTGAACGTCTGCTGAAACCTGACAAGATGTCCACCGAGCGCGTCGCGCGAGCTGAAGACGCGGAAGTTATTCAACTCAGTTACACCGAAGAGGCCCGCGTTCTGCATGACGAACGCGCGTGCCGCTTCTTCCGGCGTGCCCGAATACGGGTGCGATGCGAAGTCGTACATCACGTCGGGCGATCCGCCGAAATCGTTCCAGCGGGTGGTCATACTCGGAGCGTTTACGGATGTCTTTAGGTTGTTGAGAGCAGCGAGCTGCTCGGATGTTGCCTGGCGGGCGTTCGGCAAATGCAGCGAGGCGTTCAGATCGAAATTCGGAGCGGGACGCTTGTACAGATCCTTCACCATTTCCGACGCTCCGGGCGCCGCCTTGCCTTTTTCGAACGGTAGCGAAACCATCGCTCCCAAGATCGCGGCAGCCGCGAAAAGTAACATCGCGAAGCGCCTAATGCCCTTTCCCCTGCGTGTTTTGTTGGTGTCTCTCATTCTTCCTCCAAAGACTTCTTAAAATGGTTGTAAATAACTTCGCTTATGAGCGTAGTAGCGACTGCTTGAGAAACTCTTGACGCGAAAGTGCCGGCGGTTGAGCCAGACTTGAAAAAAAAAAGCGGCCAGGAATCCCGTCGGGAGGCCGCTTTAAAACTCGTTCCAGTCACGGGCAGGAACGAGAAACCGTCGGGAACAACTCGCCGAGCGGTCATTTGCGCGGGGTGAAAACCTTTAGCCGCCTGTCGTAAACAATGTGTGATAAATGTTGAGTTTCCCGGCAAGTACCGCGCGAGAAACCGTTGTAGCCGGCTCGAATCGCGGTCCCGGAATCGCAACGAACTGTCCCGGAGCAATTTCACGAATCTCAGCCGGAAAGACTTCGAACAAACCTTTATTGATTGCGATCTGCACGTAGCCACGGAGCGAGCCGGGTATCTGAGCGTTGTCGCTCAGCGCCGCACCGTTTGACGTGACGGTCGTGTTTGCAAGCGCGCGTGCCTCAGGGTCGTGCCCGAGTGCTTTCACCATCGCGACCGCGAGGTCAAGACGGTTTATTGAACCTGCCGGATTGAACGACGTGCCTGAAGCGACGATCATGCCCGTGGGAGTGAAATCGAAGTCGCGATTCGTTGATCCGCGGGCAGTCGCGGCCTCGGCGAACAACCGGAGTTCGCCGCTTACGTCGGTGAACTTCGGCGTCGACCCAAGCGTCTGGCGAAGGCTCGTGTTCAGGGCGAGTGAACGCGCCAGGTCCTCGCGAGTGACAGTCGAATTCGGACGGAAGGTTCCGTCAGCAAAAGTGTCGACCAGCCGGCTCTTTATCGCAGCTTCGATAACTGCCTGCTGCGGATGTCCCTGGATGTCCGCTATCACCGGCAGAATGAATCGCGTTTGCGTAATGTTTCCATCAACCGGCCCTGGAGCCGCGACCTGAATCGGCGACGAGACCTGTGGCGCGGCGGTCAAACCGCGCGCTCCGCGTATCTCGAGCGTCCATGTTCCCGGTTCGGGATTCTGGACGATGACTTGTCGCTTATCGGTCCCGATCACCGGATACTCGATCGCGGTTGAATAGTTCACTCCGCTCGGGCTGGTAATGCGCATCCCGACGAGGTTCCCGGTTCCTTCTCCGGCAGCCGTGTCGACTGTCGCGAAGACATCAAGGACGTTGATGTTAGGGTCGACGGTGAACGTTCTCGCGTTCGTGGATGTCGGCCCCGAGACCTCTGGACTGAAATCGATGTGGAAGTTCTGGTCGGGCGGATGTTCCATGTCAAAAACTGCGTTATACATAGCATCCTGAATGTTTCTATATGGTTTGGAGCGGTTGAAAACCTTATCAACCGCTGCGTGTGCGTTGACGAAACCCGCCCCGACTTCCCATTCCTCGCGGCCCGGCATTTTGCTGGCAGTCGACGTAAGGATCTCTCGGATCTGATCCGGCGAAAGCGTCGGATCGGCATCGAGCATCAGAGCGACGACACCGGAGATGTAAGGCGTCGCCATCGATGTGCCGGAGATCTGCGTGTAGAACGGAATGTATCCGGGCGGAAGCTCGGCGTCGGCGTCGAGCCCGTTCGCTACCAGATTGACGGTCGAGCGTGTCGATACGATCGCCGCCGTGAATTTACCGGCGTTGGTTTCGTATATGCGGCCCGTGCCTGGAGCGGTGATCGTGGGAGCATTGAAGTCATCGTTCGGATCGTTGTTACTCAGCCGAATATCACGGCTAACTCCCCGGGAAGAGAAGTCGGCGAGATCGCCTTCTTTCGAACCAGCCGCAACGCCGATGACCCACGGAGCTTTTGCATAAGTGTTGTACGTGTCCTTTGTGGGCCCGTCGTTTCCGGCTGCGAAGACGACGGTGATGTTCCGGTCATGCGCCATTTTTGAGGCGATCGTGATCGGATCGTCGGGATCGAATGCACCCGCGCTGCCGTAGCTGTTTGAAACAACGCGGATGTTGTAGCGGTATTGATTT
>JBIOUJ010000040.1:0-19066 GCA_044867025.1 Pyrinomonadaceae bacterium
GCTGCATCCCAAAATCCCGGTGATCCCGATTGCCGTCAGGCGGAAGAATAAACTGGATACAACCGTCGCGCCGATTTTTCCCAATGCTGACAAGAAGCTGGCCGAGGAACTGAAACACAAGAGCACCCTCCGCATAATCCTGGAAGGTTCATACCCGGCGGGCCCCAACCTCGACTTTCCTATGTGGCGACATAGCAGGGACCAATTGAAAACTCTCAAGCAGAATGAACTTTTGCTGGGTTGGGTCGCAGAGGAAACAGGAGGAGGCATCATCTTGCCTGCCTCGGAAGATGAACTGTCGACGCTCATGGATGACCTCGCCCGCGAAATCGATTCTCAGTACATAGTCACCTATCGGCCAAAGTCAGGCGTCGCCCTCAAATCCGAAGCAGACATCCGGCGCGTGGAGGTTGTTTCGCGCCGAGTTGGACTGCACGTTCGGTCCCGGCGCAGCTACGTGGTTACTGGTGCTCCCGAATAAAGTGGAGAACAAACTTACTGATCTGATCCCCAACCTTTGCTAATCGCATCGCCGCAAGGTTTTCTCATTGCGCACAACCGATTGGCAGTCTCAGTTCGTCGCAGTTTTGGTGAATCGATCTCGACCGCGGGAGGTTTTGGTTTTGGACCAAGCGGCAGTGCCACGGCCGGTAATCGTCGTATTCAAGTCCAGATCCGGTCGGTTTTTAGCCGCTTTCTAAACGGACAACGCGGATCAGGATTGGTTAAGTTTTTGTGCTTTAGCGCGCAGGCGTTCTTCCAGTTTCCGCATTTCCGGAGTGAGCTCCGGACCGAAATCCTCTGCCTCGAAGATTGGACGCAGCTCGATTTCGCCTTCGTCCGGTCTTTCGGGATCGTTCGGAATGCGCTTCGCCCACTCGAGCGCTTCCTCCATTGAATTCACTTTCCAGATCCAGAAACCGGCGATGAGCTCGCGTGTTTCCGCGAATGGACCATCCGTCACGATCCGGTTGCCGCCGGAAAACTTGATTCGCTTCGCTTTCGACGACGGGTGCAATCCTTCACCCGCCAGCATGACTCCGGCGTTCACCAACTCTTCGTTGAACTTACCCATCGCGTTGAGCAGCGCCTCGCTCGGCATGACTCCCGCCTCTGATTCCTTGTTCGCTTTGATAATGACCAGCACTCGCATCTTCGTATCTCCTTAAATTTCGAATTAGAGCGTGTTTTTTGCCTTTTCACCTATTAATCGAATGGGCGGCGGGGAATTCGACAGCGCGCGAAATTTTTTTGAGCCGGAGCTTGAGTGCTCCGCCTGCCGGTTTTTGACGTTTTGCTCGAAAACTCACCCGAAAAGAGTGTATGCCGATCACGTGCAAACGGCGTGAAGAAGATCTTGGGCCACTCGAATATTAAGATGACCGAGCGTTGCGAAGCTGGCGAAGCAGCATATTGCCAGAACCAGCAACACCGCTCGCGAAATGTGGAAGTTACTTGAACTGATCGGCGAGAAAGAGGCCGTAGGGTAAACCGATGTACGCGTATTGTACGCGCGAGGATTTTTGAATGTTTTTGGCTATCTGTAAGTTGTTGAAAGTATTGGTGGCCAGGGACGGAATCGAACCGCCGACGCCGGCCTTTTCAGGGCCGCCTACCGGATCGCGCAAGTGGTTTGAAATCAACGGATCTTGTTGACTCTAACGAGCTTACGTCAGCGCCGCTTTAGGCTGATGTGGGCTCGTTTGGTCTATATTAGGCTCCTCGATGTTCGCGTATTGTTCGCGCGCGGTTGTCGAATCATGCCCTGCACCAGTCTCATTCGGCATAGCCATTTCCATGAAACTCCTGAAGACAGCTTAAGCCAGCAACTGAACTGCTCGACAAAATTTGGCATGTGCATGCACACCGTCGCGCAGCTAGGCGACTTCCCGCAAGACTCGAGGATTCTTCGCCACAATCCGGAGCAACGTACGCGCAGCGCCCGAAGGGGCTCGACGACCTTGTTCCCAGTCCTGCAGCGTACGTACTGAGACCCCAAGCAACTCAGCAAACTGCGACTGTGAAAGCCCGGTGCTGTCACGGACGGCACTTACAGGCGGTACAGTGATCACGCGACCGTGCTCTCCGCGCTTGATTTCGCGAATGCCTTCAAGGATTTCCAATCCTATATTACGTTTTGCCTTAGCCATCAATCTCTTCCTTAATTTGGCGAAGCACGTTGGCGGAGATATTGTCCACCACGTTCTTCGCGTAAAGTGTAAGCATCCATATTTGTCCTCGGCGAACGCGGGCGTAGTAGACCACTCGAATACCACCGCGCTTGCCGCGACCGGCCACACCCCAGCGTAATTTGCGGATACCACCTGAACCGGGAATAAGATCACCAGCCTCGGGATCTTTGATCAAAGCGTTCTGGAGACTTGAGTACTCCTCGTCGGTCAGGACATCCGCCACGAGCCGCGAAAACAACCTCGTTTCAATGAAGCTATACATTCCAAGATTATACGGCAGAGCCGTATGGCGTCAAGCCTTGTTGAGTAGATTAAGGCAACTAAGGTGAGAAGACCGACATGGGCATCGAGCAGAAACCGATGTGGGGCAAGCAGGCGAACCACGCGATCGGGCTCACATACATTATGGCGATTAACAAAGTGAAGAAGGTCGCTCACCACGCCGCGGCGACGGTAATGGTCCCGCCGTACTATCCGAGCTTGGGAGCGTGAGGGCTATTTCAGAAGCTTTGTTGTGGCTTGGAACGCTGCCTTAAACAGCGTGAAGAGAACCCGGCCGCCTTCGGTATCCACGCTCAGGTTGACCGCGATGCTCACGACGATCGAGATGGCGAGCCCGGTCCAGTCGAAGCGGTTCAGCCGGTCCACTGCCTTTGCAAGGTAGTCTAAACGTTCACTGATGAACTGTAACTGCTCTTGCGTCGGATTGAATTCCTCGGCAATCATTGCGCTGAACGTCCTTACGGATTCACGTGCTTCTTCTTTCTCTTCCTCAGTGAAATCACTGCCCTCTTCGGCTGGAAGGTCAGCGTTAAGGGCCAGCGAACCGTACATCTTCATCTGAGACCAGTAGTCCCGCAGGTTATTGTCTTCGATGTACTTTTTAGCAACGTCCTCAAGCCACTCTTTGAACTTGGCTAGGACTTTAGAAGCTTCTACGTCCTCATACCAGAAGCCTAGAATAAACGTTGGAGCAAAGAACGTGCTTCTGTGACTGAACTTATGAAAGCTTGTGGCCACTTCCCGAACCAAGAACTTGAGAGGCGAGTTCTTGAGCTTTATGATGAGAATCGGTTTGCCAACCTTATCGAGTGGATAGAGGGAGTCCGGCTCCTCCTTTTCACGCTCTTCTGTTTCGAACATGCTTGGGTCGAGCCCAGCCTCATGTATCGCCGTTAGAAAAGCATTTTGTACTGCTTGAGCATAGGCGGTCGTCACGGCTTCGGGATGACGGCTGACCGCTATAGCATACGGTCACTCCCACGTGCAACGACTCGTGTCCTTGTGGATAACCGCCAGTTCGCTATACTTCAGGCAATCAGCTGCTTGTGATCAACCTCCAGACATCCCAGACGAAGTGCGGCACCACATTGGCAGAACTAGCAGCACGGCGCGATAAATGTGGGTGCTATTTGAACGAGCGACGCCAAAACCGAAAACAACACAAACCGATGTTCGCGTATTGTGCGCGTAAGAAATTTGTACACGCTTTTTTGGCGACGCTAAGTTGTTGAAATTAATGGTGGCCAGGGACGGAATCGAACCGCCGACGCCGGCCTTTTCAGCGCCGCCTACCGAATCGCCGAAGTGGTTTGAAATCAACGGATGTACCTGAGGATCCTAGGCACTTTAGGATGGCGTAGGATGATTTGGGCTGATTAAGGGGTCTTCGATGTACGCGTATTGTACGTGCTTCGCGAGTCCCGGCCCGTAGGTCGGCCGCTCGAAAATGTGCCCGCGCCTCGGACTCTACGTGGAACTTCCATCGGTTTGCACTAACCTCACCCGACCGCGTGGTTCGATGGCCAACAACGCCTTCACCGAACGCTGGACCGTGAAGTGCGCGGGCGGGCTTATCGGCGGCAGAATTCATATTGCGGGTCTCAACGCGACGAACACTGATGTGCTTGTGCGTTTAGGCCTCCCTTGGTCCAAGTCGGCAACCGAATGCGCCCGCGTCCATCGAAAACGAAGTGTGCAGGTGCGTATCGCCGAAGAGCGGCCGTGTAGGAAAATTTCGGCCCGCGTAGGGCGAGTATGGCGGCTTGTTGGGGAAAGATTTTTCTGCGGTCGCTTTGTCGAGCGTGCCGGCATCCGTTGGCATTTGCTGTTGAGTCCCTACTCGCAGCCAGACCATGCTTCCGGCGAGTCCCGCGCATAGCAGTGCGCCTGTTATGAGCTTACGGGCGTGTTTTGCTTTCATCGATCGAGTCTTTTCTTTGTTCATTAGTTTCAATTCACCTCGATCTCACTGGGCCATCGAATCTTGTCGATCGTGGTCGCGCGCCACTAAGCGGCCTGTCCGCGACTGCGCAGCCACACCCTTGGCAGCTATATCCAAATCTCATCCTTGATTCGCTTTTGTCTCATTCGGCGCGAGGGGCCACTAAGAAGGCTTCAGGGTAGCGATGTTCAATCCTCTCAAATTTAGCCCGAGTCTAGCGGTTAACAGGCAAGCCATAGAACTGTCAGTTTTGACAGTGCCAATAAAAGAAAGCTTCCGGGGGAAAGTCATCGCCCCTGCCTGAGTTCTTTTCCGTCTTGCTGGATTGTTAGTTTTGACAGTTTAGAGATCAGTTGAATCGCACTACATAATCAAAGTCGAGAAAAAAGAGCTCGCTGCTGAGCTGGTGATTTCGAGCAGTACGGAGTCTGTCAATTAAGGCAGGCCCATCAGTTTTCTCCTTATAAACGAAAAGGCAAAAGGCTTCCGCCTTCTGCCCTTGTCTTCCCAGCAAGGAATGTTTTCACATTAGCTAATTATTCCGGTTGCCGGGCGATGCGTTGCTGTTCGCACTGCTATTCGCCTTGTTCGAGTTTATGGGACGAACGCCTGAAGTGTTCTGATTCCCATTGTTGTTTTGCACTACACCCACATTCGCTGGTGCAGTGTTCGAATTCAGGTTCGAATTGACGTTCGCGGAGTTACTGTTGGAAGTAGTGCTATTGCAACCTCCAAGACCAACCACCGCAAGCAGACACATAACGATTAAAGTTCGCTTCATCTATTCCTTCCTTCGAGGCGCTTGTTTAGCGATAAACTTGTTCGCCGCGATTTTTCTTCCAATCTTCCTCGAAGTAAGAAGCATCTTCAGGATTACGCGGTGTTACGCCCATCATGATCCCGCCCTTTTTGATTCCTTCTTCATAATTCTTGACGCGTTCTTCTGGTATCCCTGAACCTATGAGAGCGCCGATCAATCCACCCGTGGCGCCGCCCGCGCCGGCTCCTGCTAACGCTGCTGCGATTGGACCAGCAACAAGTAGCCCTAGCCCTGGTAAGGCTAACGTAGTTCCGATTGCTGCGATTGCGGCCAACGTTGCTCCCACGGTTCCACCGATCGCCGCACCAGTCCCGGCGCCTTCAAGCGCCTTACTGCCGAGTTCAGTTTCCCGATCGTCGACTGCGAAATGTTTCTTTCGTGTTTCGTCCGACATAATGAGGTTGACGTCATCTTGTCCGTAACCTCGCTCCACGATAGATCCGTAAGCGCGCTCAGCGCTGTCCCTGTCTGGGAATAGTCCGGTAACCATACCTGACTGTGCTGTTCTTGATGCTGATGTCTCTGCCATGTTTCTCCTTTAACTAATTGATTGCTATTAAGTGAATGAATCTCTCGATTTCTATATCACTTCGTTTAATGCGTACTTCCACTCCTGCAACTTTGGAGCCTGGCAATCGGTGCATTGAGATTAAGGAGACCACGCTTTAGCGTCGCCTTAAAAGAAGAAACAGAACCGCAACAACCAGAAGAATTCCAACGGTTCCCGGCCAGATAAACCATCCGCGTCCGCTGCTATAACCTCCCGTGACCACGCAGCCTGACGAAAAGAGAAGAAGTAATATGATAATGCCAACCTGTTTCATTGCTACCCCCCAGGCTTAGTTGTTTTCCCGCGCTTCGATTTGTTCGATCAGTCTTTCCGGCTGCGTCTCCTCACTTAATGCTTTTAAGTGAGGATCCTGAGTCAAGTCGGCACCCACTTTTGCAGCGATTGCGTGCAACATGACGATCATCTTTGTGTTTTCCTGTTCGCTCAGCAGGTTTAGTTGAAGGTCCAGGTGGCTGCGTCTTTCACTAATGCGACTGTCGAGATTTTGACTGATGAGAATAAAAGTAGAGAGAAAGATTGCTTCCAGTGAAACGATGAGCGTCAGAAAAGTAAAAGGAAAAGGATCGACATGCGGTATGCCCGGAATTAAATTCAAAAGAATCCAACCGCCGAACCAGACAACATGCACCGACACAAACTTCATGCTGCCGCAGAAACTCGCGATCTTCTCGGCTATGCGATCTGAGGGTGTGCGCTGTTCTCTGGCCGCTTCTTCGAGTCTTGTTACGGTTTCGACATTCTGCTCTGTCAACTGCTCGGCAGATGGACCAGCCGGCCGATTCCCGTTAGCGGTTCCAGCGAAACTAACCGATGATGTTTCTTTCTTCATAAAGCAGGTTCACGCTCCCAATGACGATGTCTGGCGATCGATTTAACGAATTGATCCCCAAGGTTCTGGACGTAAGCCTCGCGACTGGCGACGAGTCCCGGTCGAAATTCAAGCTTGTCTGTTCGAGAAATTTCATCAGCGGCAGTCACAATACCGGCAGACGAAAGAAGTTCGACGCCGGCTCCGCCGGCAGCGATCGTCTTGCAGTGCTTGTAAGCCTCGTTCAAAAAGTTAGCGACTTCAGGTTCGCCTTTGAGCGACGCCACGCTGGCTTCTCCGTGAGGAACATAGAAAGCGTCGAACAAAACTGACGAGCCAGTAAGAAAGCTAAAATCTGCCTTGACCGCCGTACCATTAGCTCCTGTCAAAACCCCGAGCCGCGGCGCAACAGTCATGACCACGGCACCAGCAGTCATTAACGTCTGCTTCATTTCCAGGAGAGCAGTGTCATCGAATCCATCCGATACCAGGAAAGCAATTTTGCGGGTCTCGATCGTATCGTTCGGAAAATTAGGGTTGTCGATCATTCTCAACGTGGGAGAGACATCCATGTCCTGAACCGCACGCTTTGGTTGAACCTTCTTTGGATCGACATCGCCGGGAACGCTCATGTTTACCGGCTTCTCCAGCTTGGCGGGAATAGTCGTACCGAGTCCTTCGGCTACTCTGTTAGCAAGCCCTTTGTCGACCTGGGCCAACAGAAACAACATTCGCTCCCTAATCGGAACTGTTTCCACTTTTCCCAACTCGAAGCGTAAAGCCTTGATTATGTGATTCTGTTCAATTTCGGACTGGCTCTTAAAGAAAAGCGTAGCCTGACTAAAGTGATCGTGAAAGCTGGGACTACGCTCACGAATTTTCCGCGCATCGATCCTTTCGGCATAACTGGCAAAACCACTCATGTCGGATCCAGCCTGGAAGGGACAGCCGCCTCTGAGGCTATTGGGTTCATAACTTGTCTGACCCCGATTGACTGTTTGTCGCATGTAGCCATCGCGCTGGTTGTTGTGCAGGGGAGCGATTGGCCGGTTGATCGGGATTTCATGAAAGTTTGGTCCCCCCAAACGAATCAACTGTGTGTCGAGGTATGAGAAGAGACGGCCCTGTAACAGCGGGTCGTTCGTAAAATCAATTCCCGGCACAATGTTGCCAATGTGAAAGGCCACCTGCTCGGTTTCCGCAAAGAAGTTGTCAGGGTTCCGATTTAGAGTCATCTTGCCGATACGACGCACGGGTACGATCTCTTCCGGAATGACCTTCGTCGGATCGAGCAGGTCAAAGTCAAAACTGAATTCATCTTTCTCCTCGACGATCTGAACGCCGAGCTCCCACTCCGGATAATCGCCATTCTCGATCGCTTCCCATAGGTCGCGCCGGTGAAAGTCAGGATCCTTACCGGAAATCTTTTGTGCTTCATCCCAGAGGACCGAGTGCAGACCGAGCAACGGTTTCCAATGGAACTTCACGAAACGCGCCTTTCCCTTATCGTTAATGAACCGGAAAGTATGAACGCCGAAACCTTCCATCATTCGCAGGCTTCTGGGGATCGCGCGATCTGACATCACCCACATAATCATGTGCATTGATTCAGGCATTAACGAGATAAAGTCCCAGAAGGTATCGTGGGCCGACGCGGCCTGCGGTATTTCATTATGTGGTTCGGGCTTTACTGCATGGATCAGATCAGGAAACTTGATCGCGTCCTGAATAAAAAAGACAGGAATGTTATTGCCAACTAGATCGTAGTTTCCTTCTTGCGTGTAGAATTTCACCGCGAACCCGCGTACGTCGCGTGCAAGATCGGTTGAGCCTCGAGATCCTGCGACTGTAGAGAAGCGAACGAAAACAGGAGTCTTGACCGACGGGTCTTGAAGGAAATCCGCCTTCGTGTACTGGGCCATCGATTCATATACCTGAAAATAGCCATGCGCTGCTGAGCCGCGTGCATGCACAACGCGTTCGGGAATGCGTTCGTGATCGAAGTGTGTGATCTTTTCGCGAAGAATGAAATCCTCTAACAGCGTTGGACCACGATCACCTGCTTTAAGCGAGTTCTGATTATCGTTTACGCGAACACCTTGATTGGTGGTGAGATATTCACCGGCAGCGTCTTCCTTATTCCTGGCAAGATCGTCAAGCTTACTGTTCTCATCACCGTAACCACCGTTGGTCGGCGGATCGGGAGTCTGTTGATTGTTCTTCACGTTGTTGTCGGCAGTTCTTGCGTTAGTCTTCCCCTTGATCATTGTCTTCCTTTCGTTCCCTTATCTTGCACTCGCCTTTTTAGCTTTTGTATTCGTCGTTACTTTTGCATTCGCGGTTCTGGACTTCTTGGCCTGGGCAGCTTCGATTGCGGTGTCAACTTTCCTTATTTCCTCGGGCGGAGGTAGCACCGCAGGCATTCCCAAAGCCTGGATCCAGAGTTCACGCGTCCAACCGGCTGTGTGATAAAGATGCTCATCTTCCTCACCTTCGACTTGCTCATATGCGGGCGTTAAGAGTGCAGACTCCTCGGCCGTCGCGTTCTTCGCCAACTCTCCCATCAGCTCCCAATTAAGATGGTCTTTGGTTTCAGCCAGCACGACACATTCTGCCGCCACAATTTGCGCGGTTTGAGGATCAGCGCATCTCGAAGCCAGTTCCATCGTCTTTACCAGGGAAGTGCCCAGATAGCGAACGACTTTGCGACCCGGGGTTTCAGCATCAGGGTTAAGGCCGAGTGCCGTCAGTATGTCCGACACAACTTGCACATGGTTTTTGGTCTGCTCCAAATATTTATTCCATTCTTCCCTCAGGTCCTTATTAATCGCGAGGCGTAGGGCGGTCGTGTATATCTGCACTCCGCCTTTTTCTGTCTCCAGAGCCTGGTACATCAGATCTACAGGCACATTTGCGAGCAATGTATTGTTTGTCATTTATCCCCCTTGTTGAGTTGCACTCAAATGAATCAGTTCGAACGTCGATTTGCAGTCTGCCGTGACGAAGCAAGTTCGATGCCTGATGGTTTAGGGATTAAGTTATTTTGGCTTGCGCTCGGAGGGATCAACGAATCGTGGATTCAGACTTTGCTCGATGTTGCAGCGTGAGAGCTTAGCTACTCTGTCTTCTGCCCGCAAGGTTTGCGACCACAAGTACGAATTCGGCCGGCTCCACGGGCTTTGAGAGATGTACTTGATATCCGCTTGCTAAGGCACGCACTCGATCTTCGGCTTTAGCATATGCCGTTAGCGCGAGGGCGGGAATCCTCGCCGTGTTGTCGGCGGATTCCATCCCCCTGACCTTCTTGATCAATTCGTAGCCATCTTTTCCGGCATCCCGAGGTAGCTAATCAGCACATCCGGTTTTCGTCGCTCAATCTCCTCGATAGCTTCCGCAGCAGAGGCGGCTATGATCACGTGAGCCTTACACTCGGATAGCACCGCCTTCAACATCTGACGAGTATCAGAGTCGTCGTCGACAACGAGCACGCACACACCGTCAAGTCGGGGCGGGCATTCGATGCTTAGCCCATCCCTGACTCTCGCTCTTGTCAGTGTTGAATCGTGTGCAGCGGTCGTGCTGCCGGGCACACTATTGATGCTGAGAACAGGCAGTCGCAATTTAAAGGTCGCGCCACGTCCTGGCCCATCACTGTGCGCGTTAACTGTGCCGCCGTGCAACTCAACCAATTGGCGAACAATAGCCAGGCCAAGGCCAAGCCCGCTATGCAGTCTGGTTGTCTTGTAGGGTAAACCGATGTACGCGTATTGTTCGCGCGAGGATTTTTGAATGTTTTTGGCTATCTGTAAGTTATTGAAATTATTGGTGGCCAGGGACGGAATCGAACCGCCGACGCCGGCCTTTTCAGGGCCGCGCTCTACCAACTGAGCTACCTGGCCAATTGGCGGGAAAAGAGGCGTAGTATAGAAACACGCTCAAATCACTGTCAACTTAACGGCTCCAATACCTCTTAATCCGCTCCGCCAAGAACGGAAACGGAACGTAGTCCGCACTCCGCCCCGCTCGCCGCAACTCGCCCACCATTCGCATCGCACCGTCAGCATTGCGTGTGTGAACCAGTATCGTCGACGCCTTTTGCAAGTCCGGGTTTGAACAAAGCCACGCTGCAACCGCATATCCGGTGCGTTCGTCGTCCGTCGACTCCGCGTGGTAATGCTCCGGATGCAGGTCGTGATCGAGAAAGATCGCGTCGTACGAACCTTTACTCAACAACTGCATCGCCTCACTTACATTGTTCGCTATGTCAACAAAATCGCCTTTGAAGCGACTCGTAAACCAGCGATGCCGCCGTTCATCGTCGTCAAGAAGAAAAACACGAATCGGATGACGTTCGGCGTCCATTGACGTCACACCGATTTTTCTAAGAAATGACTGCCACAAGCTCATATGGTTTTATCGTAAAACTGGTCCGTTCATATTGCGAAGGCATTATAAGGTATTATCAGGCCGGCTTGGGTTAACCTAAGCAAACCTTTAGGTGATAAATGATCGACGAGGGCAAGCTCCGCGAGACGGAGGATACAGAAGTTTGCAAAGACTGCTTCGGCACCGGAACCAAAGTGGATCCGGTAAAAGGGGCGACTCCTTGTCCTTGTCTCCGGGGCGATCGCGCGCGGAAATTGATTGTCGCGGCGCGCATTCCACGCCGTTATGAGAAGTGTTCATTCGCAAACTTCAACTGCGAACCTGGCACTTCAGAGGAAAACGCATTACTTCAGGCACACCAGCTTGCTCGCGAGTATCCAGCGGTCGATCGCGGCCTCATCTTCATGGGCCCCGCCGGAGTCGGAAAGACGCACCTCGCAGTTTCGATCATCCGAGATCTGACTGAAAAGGGGTTTGCAAGTGTTTTCTGCGAGTTCGGATCTCTGCTCAAACAGATTCAAGACTCTTACAATCCCGTATCCAAGTCGTCCGAGTTGAAAGTCCTGGCACCCGTTTTCCAGGCCGACGTACTCGTGCTCGACGAACTCGGCGCGACTGTCCCAACCGATTGGGTACGCGATACGATGTACCAGATCATTAACAGGCGATACAACGACAACAAGCTGACGATATTTACGACGAACTATTTTGACAAGCCACGCTCGGAGAAGGAGCAGGTGCTGGAAGATCGGATCGGCACGCGGCTCAGAAGTCGCCTCTATGAGATGTGCGCGAAAGTTGTGATGGACGGCGAAGACTACCGCAAACGGTTGGACGTTCGTCGCCGCTGAAGACACTGTTGAATGCCTAAACGCACTGATATTCACAAAATCCTAATCATCGGCTCCGGCCCGATCGTGATCGGCCAGGCGTGTGAGTTTGACTACTCGGGAACGCAGGCGTGCAAAGCGCTGCGACAGGAAGGTTATGAAATCGTACTGGTCAACTCCAATCCAGCGACGATCATGACCGATCCCGAAACAGCAAACATCACTTACATCGAACCACTCACAGTCGCTTCTGTCACCGAAATCATTCGTCGCGAACGCCCCGATGCGCTTCTGCCAACTGTCGGCGGACAGACGGCGCTCAATCTCGCGATCGCGCTCGAGGATGCAGGTGTCCTCACGGAGTACGGCGTCGAAATGATCGGTGCGAATCGCGATGCGATCAAAGTCGCTGAGAATCGTTTATTGTTCAAACAAGCAATGGACGAAGCGGGACTGGAGATGCCTCGTGGTGGTTTCGCGAAGTCCTGGGATGAAGCAAAACAGATCGTCACTCAAACCGGATATCCGGCGATCATCAGACCGTCATTCACGCTCGGCGGAACCGGTGGCGGCACGGCTTACAACCCCGAAGAGTTTGAAGAGACCATCCGCGGCGGGCTCGCCGCGTCGCCTATTCACGAGGTCTTGATCGAGGAATCCATTCTCGGTTGGAAAGAGTTTGAGCTGGAAGTGATGCGCGACCTCGCCGACAATGTCGTCATCATCTGTTCGATCGAAAACTTCGATCCGATGGGTGTACACACCGGCGACTCGATCACTGTTGCGCCCGCGCAGACGCTGACTGACCGCGAGTACCAGTTGATGCGCGACATGGCGATCCGCGTGATTCGCAAGGTGGGTGTCGAAACGGGCGGTTCGAATATTCAGTTCGGCGTTGACCCTGACAACGGCGACATTCGCATCATCGAAATGAATCCGCGCGTGTCGCGCTCGTCCGCGCTTGCTTCGAAGGCAACCGGTTTTCCGATCGCGAAGATCGCTGCAAAACTCGCCGTTGGCTACACGCTCGACGAGATTCCCAACGACATCACGAAAAAGACACCGGCGTCCTTCGAGCCGACGATCGATTACGTCGTCGCAAAGATTCCGAAATGGGACTTCGAAAAGTTTCGCGAAGCGGAAGACGTTCTCGGAACGCAGATGAAGTCGGTTGGCGAAGTGATGGCCATTGGTCGGACGTTCAAAGAAGCACTCTTCAAAGGGCTGCGCTCGCTCGAAGCAGTCAAACCTTTGCGACTCGAAGACATCTCTGACGACGAACTGCAACGCAAACTGGCGCGTCCAAATTCGCAACGCTTCTCCTACATCACGTACGCACTCCAGCACGATTGGCCCATCTCCGAGATCTACCGTCTCTCACGGATCGATGAGTGGTTTCTCGATCAACTCCAGCAGGTGATGGAGATTCAACGCGACGTCGAAGGGTCGAAGCTCGAAGAGATTTCGGCTGATGAGTTGCGCGCGTTCAAAGAAGTCGCGCTCTCAGACCGGCGCTTGGCGTATCTGACAGAACGTTCTGAGGACGAAGTACGCGCTTACCGAAAGCAGTTGGGAATTGTACCTGTCTACAAACGCGTGGACACGTGCGGCGCCGAGTTCGAATCTCACACCCCTTATTTGTATTCGACTTACGAGACTGAAGACGAAGCCGCTCCCACGGACAAACGCAAGATCATGATCCTGGGTTCAGGACCAAACCGCATCGGGCAGGGAATTGAATTCGACTATTGTTGCTGCCACGCGTCATTCGCGCTTCACGAAGCCGGCTTCGAGACGATCATGGTCAACTGCAATCCGGAAACAGTCTCGACCGATTACGACACTTCCGATCGTCTCTACTTCGAGCCGCTCACGTTCGAAGACGTGATGAACATCGTCGACGTCGAGAGCCCCGAGGGCGTCATCGTCCAGTTTGGCGGCCAAACACCGCTGAATCTTGCGATGCGTTTGCAGGAAGCGGGCGTGAAAGTGATCGGAACATCACCCGACTCGATCGACCTCGCCGAAGATCGCAAACGATTCGGAGCGCTGCTGAAAGAACTCGGCATCCCGCAGCCCGACAACGGCATGGCTGCATCGGTGGAGGAAGCTCGAGAAGTCGCACGGCGCATCGGTTATCCGGTGTTGGTGCGACCGAGTTACGTTCTCGGCGGCCGCGCGATGGCCATCGTCTACGATCAGGAAGCACTCGAGACATACGTTCGCAATGCAGTTGGCTTTACTCCCGATCGGCCGGTATTAATCGATAAATTTTTAGAACAGGCGGCCGAGTTTGATGTCGATGCGCTCGCCGACGAAACAGCCGTCGTGATCGCAGGCATTCAGGAGCACATCGAGGAAGCAGGCATTCACTCCGGCGACTCGTCGTGCGTGTTGCCTCCGGTGCGAATCGATCCCGAGCATCTCGAGACGATGCGACATTACACTCGAAAACTTGCGAAGGCGTTGTCAGTTCGCGGATTGATGAATATCCAGTTCGCGATCAAGGATCATCGCGCTTATGTTCTGGAGGTGAACCCGAGAGCGTCTCGAACCGTTCCGTTTGTTTCGAAAGCCACAGGCGTGCCGATTGCGCGTGTCGCAGCGCTCGTGATGGCCGGAAGAAAGCTTGAAGAATTCGGATTGCCGGAAGAGTTGACGGTGAATCGTTTCTTCATCAAGTCGCCGGTGTTTCCGTTCGCAAAGTTTCCCGGAGTCGATCCGGTGCTGAGTCCGGAGATGCATTCGACGGGCGAGGTTATGGGAATCGGCAACACCTTCGGCGAGGCTTATGGGAAAGCGATGATGGGCGCTGGTGTGAGTTTGCCGTCTTCCGGAAGGGCATTTCTGAGTGTCAACGATGCCGACAAGGGAGCAGCGGTTTTGCTCGCGCGCAAACTGTCGCGCCTGGGATTCGAAGTGATCGCCACGCAGGGAACGGCAGCGCGGCTGCTCGAAGTGGGAATGAATGTCGAGACGGTTTTCAAGGTCAACGAAGGTAGACCCAACGTCGTGGACCACATTAAAAAAGGCGACATCTGCCTCGTAATCAATACGCCCCTTGGTCGTGCTTCGCACTACGACGAACAGGCAATTCGACGCGCGGCGTTGCAATACAACGTGCCGTGCGTGACGACGATGACGGGTGCGCAAGCGCTCGTCGAAGCCATCGCCGCGTGCCGCGCACAAAGCACTCCCGACGTGCATTCACTACAAGATCTTCATGCAGTGCATGCGACTGCCGAACGGTAATGTCTATTAATTCAAGCGAAACAATTCAACGCATTCTGGATGAATGTCGCACGATTGCGGTTGTGGGACTTTCGTCTGATACATGGCGGCCTTCAAACGGCGTCTCGGCTTACATGAGACGCGTTGGGTACAGAGTGATCCCTGTGAACCCAAACGAGACCGAGGTCTTTGGGGAAAAGGCATATCCGGATCTTCACGCAGTTCCGGAGAAGATCGATCTCGTCGACATTTTCCGGCGTTCTGACGAAGCAGGAAAATCTGTCGACGAAGCGATTGCTGTCGGAGCGAAGGCGGTGTGGATGCAGGAAAGTGTGATCGATCGAGATGCTGCGCAGCGCGCGCTCGACGCGGGGTTGCTGGTCGTGATGGATCGTTGTTGGCTCAAGGAACACAGGCGCGCGTTCAGGTAGGGACAGGAAATCTTGTAAATCATGTCTAATATCCGAGCCATAGTCATCACAGTCAGCGACGCCTGTTCGGGCGGTGAGCGAGAAGATACGTCTGGTGCGGCGCTGGTGCAGTTACTTACTGAACTCGGCGCAGAAATCGTAGAAACAAAAATACTCTCCGACGATCTCGATCCACTGGTCCAATCTTTAACTGACTACGCACAACGCGACGATGTAAATCTGATCATCACGACAGGCGGCACCGGTTTGGGCCCGCGTGACAACACTCCCGAAGCAACTAAGCAGGTGATCGAACGCGAAGCACCCGGAATCGCCGAAGCGATTCGGGTCGAGTCACTCAAAGCAACACCGATGGCAATGCTTTCGAGAGGTGTTTGCGGCGTGCGCTCGGGAACGTTGATTATCAATCTTGCCGGCTCACCTAAAGCTGTAAAGGAAAGCTTCTCCGTTATCGCGCCGGTGCTTTCGCACGCCCTCGATCTGCTGGCTGGGAACACAAAACACAGCTAATTCATTTTGTGCTTTTTTGTGGCTAAGACAGTGCCTCTTTGTTGAGGTCTACTACGTTTGCGTTCGCTTTTGCAGGAGTCTGCGTGTCTCGCAACGATTGCAGATGGCTGACTTTTTCTTCCGTCGACTTTTGGGGCTCATCGATCACTTTTGCAATCGCGCGGCGCAGGTCCGCCCCAACGGTGCGAACCGATCGCGAAGCATTCAGCACCTGAAATCCGTACTCGGCGCTCATGCGATCGAAGACCTTCAGCATCTTTGACTGGTAGGCGATAAAGCTGTCGTAAAAGTCCTCCCCGAGTCCCAGGTCCATGCCCGATTCCCAGTAGTCGAAACCACGACCTGAATTGACAACGCGTTCGACGAGTTTTTGTGGCGATGAAATTCGCAGGTAGAAGACTGCATCGGGAACAAAGGCCATGCTGTAGATCGATCGGATCCAAGCCGAGTCGATCCCGCGCACTTCCGCGCGTGCCATTGCGGAGTAAATGTAACGATCGGTGAGGACCACAAAGCCCGCACGCAACGCGGGCAACATCTCATTTTCAAGTCGATCGATGAAATCAGTGGCGTAGAAGAGTTGCATCGTAAGGCGGCCCAACGTGTGGCCGGTCTTTGCCTCTTTGATTCCGCGACCAGCGAGCACGGATCGCGTCATACCGGTGTCGAGCACGGCGTGACCACGCGACTCGAGCCACGTGCGCAGCAACGCGATGTGCGTCGAGCGGCCCACGCCGTCCGTGCCCTCGATGACGATGAGCTTGCCGCTGTAATCAACCTGTTCGACGCCCGGTAAAGGCGTGCCGTATGAGTGCTTCTGGTTAATGAGATTTACCTCGCCACTTCGTCTGATTAAGGTGATGGCTGATCAGCAGCCGCATCTCACGCTGTTGACGTTCGATCGAACGGCTTGCGTCGATCACGGTCAATCCAAATTCGGAAACCATGCGATCGTATTCTTCCAAAATCCTACCCTGGAACATCTTGAAACTCTCTTCAGGATCATCGGACCAACCGACGTCCATTCCTGCTTCGTAGTATTTTAGGTTTGGTCTACCGGAGACAATGCGATCCATGGCGACGTCGAGTGGCGCCCTGAAAAAGAAAGCAACCGTAGGTTTCACCGCGAATGAGTAAACGTCTCTCACCCACGCGCGATCGCAGCCGCGCGCGACGTCGCGCGCGAACGCGGTGTAGATGTATCGATCGGCGAGCACGATCGCACCGGCCTTCAGCGGTGGAATGATGTCGCGCTCGGTGCGGTCCGCAAAGTCAGTCGCGTGAAGTAATGAGAACGTTGCCGGCGTGAAGAGATGACGCTTCTTGGCCCGTTTTGTCGTATCCTTGACCAGCGGCGACGAGTTCCACTCGGAGAAGAACACTGGGTACCCTTCAGCTTTCAACCATTGATAAAGCAGGGCCAGTTGGGTCGACTTACCGCTGCCGTCGGTGCCTTCGACGACAAAGAGTTTGCCCGGAAAATTGTGTTCGCCATAGGAAATCACTGTGAGAACTTTGTACCTCTTACGACATGCCAAATCAAGTTGGAAAGACGCGTCGTTAAGCGACTTTGAGCGGCCACTGAAGCGTCGTGGGCGCGAGGCTGCGGAACTCGTCGGCGAGCGCCTGGCCCAGGAAAAGTTAAAGAATCCCATGTTGATCTGTTCGCCTGCGGTGCGGACACGCGAAACTGCGGAACTCGTGTTGAAGAGTTCGAAGTTGCGTGTTGAGGAGCGTTGGGACGAGCGTATTTACGAGGCTTCACTGCGCGATCTGTTGCAGGTTGTGACGGAGATTCCTGATGATAAAAAGGACGCGATTCTAATCGGACATAACCCCGGATTTGAGGAGTTGCTGGCTTTTCTGACCGGTGAGAGTTTGCGCATGCCGACCGCTGCTTTAGCGAAGATAAAGTTTGACGTGAGGTGGAAAGATGTCGCGGCAAAGTCGGGAAAGCTTGATTGGTTTGTAACACCGAAGGAGTTGTCAGAGGAGTGAACGCGGGTTATCGATCACTCACGAACTCCCCATACGCGGATCTCTTCTGAGCCTGTAGATGGTTGCTCAGAATCTGATAAAAACATTTTAGGCAAACGCCCTTCGCCTCTTCCTCTTCATCGTCGCGAATCTTTGCTCCACACCAGATACACTGGACCAGGAACGCCTTTGGTTTTTGGTTCATCTTGTATTCCTTGCTCATAGTTTTACAACCCGAGCGTACTCAGTCGACGTTACGATCTGATAACCAGAAGGTTAACTAGTCGTTAAGATGCCGTTGGATAAATGTCAGTCTCCGGACTTTAGGCAAAGCCATGCCGCATTAACACGCCTCGGTTAACCAGGGCACTTCCCTCAAAGGCAGGATGCGAAATCGATGTAATGTGAAGAACATCGTCAGCCCGGCTTGGCTATCGATCCACACGCTGTCCGCGTCCAGTATGCGTCCCGCTATTGCCAGCATCTCCAGCCCAGCCGGTCGGTCGGCCTGCCATTCCGCAGTTGTGAGAAGGCCGAGATCATGTTTGTCACCGAACTCTCGCACTTCGTGCAGGCGAGCCTTGGCCCGGTCGCCAACGGCCTCGTTGGCCCATGCCCATAAGAAGGTCCCTTCGCACTCGGACACTGAGCCGACGTCACAGAGGTCAGCCACTACAGCGTGATCAGGGAAAAGGAAGGCGATCTGAGCGTGCTCCAGGTTCCAGCGATAAGGCCGTCCGTCGAGGTCGAACTTCTCCGTGACCGCGCGGTTTCGCGTCTGCATAAGTCGCACGGCCTCCTGACTCCATGCCCCCCAATCTTGCTCCTCTGCTTCCATCACTTTTGCATATGCCTCAGTAGCGAGGGTTCACATTATACGGTCGAGGCTTTTTGGTGGAGGTTTTTTTGTTGACTCCTGAAGTTACCGAGCGAAAAGGACGACTGGTTTAAGCGGGTATCCTGTTCATTATCATGACATCCTTTACAGTTTGTTTTTTCCCGAGCCGGTTGTAAGCGGCCTTTCTCATTCTCCCCAAGCTTTAGCTTGGGGTCCTCGTTGTCTCCTACTCTTGAAAACCATTTAAA
>JBIOUJ010000041.1:0-19292 GCA_044867025.1 Pyrinomonadaceae bacterium
ACCCGCTACCGCAGGTGGTACTGACCTCGTCCAAGTACAACGCACTGTGCCGCGTTAAGCCGCGTTAATACGACGGTACGCGATCTCTGTGACCAATATCGAAAAGCTTGATCAGCACCACGCCTGCGATGAAGCCACCGATGTGAGCAGCATACGCAACTCCACCCTGCTGCGATCCCTCGCCGAGCATCCCGAGTCCACTGATTAACTGGAACACGAACCAGATCCCGATCGCAACGTACGCCGGAACCTGCGTCAGAAACCGGAACAGAATCACGGTCACGCGCCGAGACGGATGGAGCAGAATATATCCACCCAAAACTCCGGAGATCGCTCCCGAAGCTCCCAAACTCGGAATCATCATGCTTTGGTCGTTACCTGCGAGCAGAGCAGTGGTGAACACATGGGCCAGCGACGCGAGCACGCCGCAAACCAGGTAGAACAGCAGATACTTGATGTGCCCCAGCCGATCCTCGATTTGGTCGCCGAAGATCCAAAGGAAGAGCATGTTTCCGGCGATATGCGCGATGCCGCCGTGCATGAACATCGAGGTAATGAGCGTAAAGTAAAGTGGAACAGGTGTCGGAACAAGCACGTCCCGCCCCGTAACGATCTCAAACGGAACGGTCGACAATGCGTAGGTGAATCGTTCGTTTGTTCCAAGCCCTTGCAGAAAAACAAAAACAAGGATGTTGATTGCGATGAACAGGTAATTAACCCATGGTGTTGAGTGCCTGTCGGAGTTGTCATCATACAGTGGAAAAACCATGGGCCGTGCACCTCACATTTGGATTCGAAACGCAACTCCGTATGCACAGATTGTGCCGCGAGTCTCAATCAATGGCGCGATTGGCGGCTGGCACGCCTGCGTGAACCAGCGCGGACTCGTGCGGCCTCAATAATTCGTAGCCTTCGGAACGCGCGACGTAAGTCGCGGCTGTGAGATCGCCGGTGACGTTGAGTGTCGTGCGGCACATGTCGAGTAAACGATCGACGCCGAGGATGATTGCGATCAGCGCCGGATTGACGCCAATCGTTACGAGCACGCCGATGATGAACGGAATCGATCCTGATGGAATACCTGCGGTTCCGACACCGCCGAGAATTGCGAGATAGACCACCGTCAACTGTTGGCCCAGGCTCAGGTCGACGCCTGCGAGTTGGGCCAGGAACAAAACAGTGACGCCTTCGTAAAGCGCCGTACCGTTCTGATTTGCCGTGGCGCCGACAGTCAAAACGAAACTGTTGATCTCCTGCGGCACGCCGAGGTTCTGCTCGGAGACTCGTAGCGCGGTCGGCAAGGTGGCGTTTGACGACGACGTTGAAAACGCAGTCAGGATCACAGTCTTGATTCGTCTGAAAAACTCGAGCGGCGATATTCGCGACAAGAAATAGACGGAGAGTGAGTACACGCCAAACATGTGCAGCGCCAGACCGAGCAGCACAGTCAACACGAACCACCCGAGCGCCTGAAGCAGGTCCAACCCGAAGCGCGCGGTGTTGTTGAACAGCAGGCACGCGACTGCGTACGGCGCAAATTTCATGATGATCTCGATGATCTTCGCCGTGATCTCATAAACGCCTTCGAGCACGCGCAGAAACGGCGTGATGACAGTCACCGGAAGGAGTGTGATCGCGATTCCAACGATCAATCCGAAAAACATGAGGTGAAGCATGTTCGGATCTTCTTTATCGGAGATTGCGAAAAACGGGTTCTTCGGAACTATCGTTTCCACCACCTGCATTAAAGGCGACGTCGTACCCTTCGATTGCGTCGCCGCCTGGACGGTCTTCGAAGCGTCGGTGGCGTAACGTGCCTGCAGGGCCGCCGACGTATTCGGATCGATTCGCTCGCCGGGCCTGATCGTGTTGGCGAGAGTGAGACCAATGACGACCGAGATTCCAGAGATCACCAGACAGTAACCAAACGACTTCAAACCAACGCGCCCAAGCTTGCGGATGTCGCCGATGCCTGCCACGCCAACGACGAGCGAAGAGAACACCAGAGGGACCACGATCATCAGCAGCAGTCGCAGGAACAGTTGGCCCACCGGCTGAGTGAAATTGTCGACGATCCAAACGACTCTCGGATGATCGCCGCCCACCAAACGATTGACGGCGATACCGGCAATTATGCCGACCGCCAGGCCGATCAAAATCTTCGTGTGAAGCGGTATGCCTTTGGGTTCGTCTGGAGTCTCTTCATCGAGGTCGGTACTGATCTCCCGTTCGAATGCGTCTCGCTCAACGCGACTCTTGGAGGAGTGTTTGTCGTTTTTGTCTTCAGGCATTTTGTTGTTCGTATTAGGTTCAGAGTTCAGCCTTTAGGCTGCTGTCTTGAGCAGCAAGCTAAAGCTTGAACTCTGAACTGACCTCCTTCGAGATTTAACGGCCCCAACGCAGCTTGTCGCGCAGCACGTCGAAGTAGTTCCGGTTGCTGGGCTGAACGAGATTGAACATCGTGCGACTCTTGCTGATCTTCACTCGATCTTCGACCTTCAGCGGAAAACCAACCTGACCGTCGAGCGTTAGCGCAACCTCTTCATGGTCTGTCTTCAGTGTCAACTGGATCTCAGCGTCGTCAGGCACGACGATCGGACGGTTAGAGAGCGTAAACGGACAGATTGGAGTAATGACCACGGCATTCATCGATGGAAAAATTACTGGTCCACCCGCTGAGAGGTTGTACGCGGTCGAACCCGTGGGTGTCGAGACGATTAGACCATCGGCGCGAAACGAGTTCACGAACTGGCCGTTGAAAAACGCTTCGATCTCGATTATCCGAGCCAGCGCTGACTTGTTGATCACGACGTCGTTAAGAACACGATTCGTTGTGACAGGAACCTCATCGCGTAACAACTCGACGGAGAGCGTCACGCGTTTATCGAGGCGGTAGTTGCCGGAAAGGATCGACTCCAGCGCACTGTAAAGCTCTTCAATTCTGAATTCTGCGAGATATCCGAGCCCGCCGTAGTTGATGCCGAGCACTGGAACTTCGTGGTCGCCAATCATTCGCGCGGTGGCGATCATCGTGCCGTCGCCGCCAAGGACCAGCATCAAGTCAACATCGGTCGGGAGCTTTTGCGTCGAAACTTCGTCAACGGGGCAACCCGTCTGGTGCTCGATTCGCTCGCGTTCGATCTCGGGCCCGCCGACAAGCTTGATGCCTCGCTCCGCAAGCCATAACACGAGCTCGCAGAGGGTGGTTAAGGCTTCGGGTTGATGCGGTTTAAGGACTATGCCTATCCGCGTGATTGACGACATTGAGCCACAGATTACACAGATTTCATGTAAAGAACCAGATACTCTACGTTCCCCTCAGCGCCTTGAAGAGGCGATTCGATGACGCTCACGACATTCAATCCCAGCGCCTTCGCAGCCGCGTTCACTTCTTCAACCACGCGTAACCGCTTAGCAGCGTCGCGCACGATTCCACCGCCGCCAACCTCGCCACGGCCGACTTCAAACTGCGGCTTGATCAGCGTGATGATTGCGGCGCTCTCGCGCACTAGCGGAACGATCGCCGGCAGCACTTTGGTCACGGAGATAAACGAAACGTCCATCACCGCCAGATCAAACCCTTGCGAGAAGTCCTCCGGGTGCAAGTAACGCGCGTTCACGCCTTCTCTAACTTCCACCCGGCGGTCGTTTCGCAATCGCCAGTCGATCTGATTGTGTCCGACGTCGATCGCGACAACACTCTTCGCACCGTGTTGCAGCAGACAATCCGTAAACCCACCCGTCGAAGCGCCAACATCGAGACACACGAAGCCCTCGACGTCGATCTGAAACTCGCGTAACGCTGCCTCGAGTTTCAGACCTCCACGTCCGACGTAACGGCTCGTCGGGTCGTCGCCGCCCTTAACGCGAATTGAAGAATTTATATCGAATTGCTGGGAAGGCTTGTCAACGCGCTGCTCGTCGACGAGGACGACGCCGGCCATGATCATTGCCTGCGCCTTTGTGCGCGACTCAGCCAGACCATGGTCGACAAGCAGCTTATCTATCCGCTCGCGCTTCACATAAGAAGATTACATGAATTAAGCCCGTCGCGAAGCCTGCGTCAGCGCGCGTGGCGCATCCAGGTGAAGTTCGCTTGCGCAGTCGTGGCAGAGCCAGACGAGAATCTGTGGCGCATCGGACCAAAAGAACGAAGTCACTTTCCCCGCCATCCTCACTGCATCGTCGACGCGCAATCGTTGCAGAGCCTGAAGGTAAAATGCCCCATTATAGAAATCGCCGTCCGCGCCTTCTTCTCTATGAATACACTCTCGCTCGCGAAACATCTGCCTCTTCATGGTGGTTCACCATATTTCCCCGCGCCGCATCGCGCGAAATATAGGACTGTTAAATCAAATGTCGGGGTTCTATAAAATGTGTTGGTGTAAAACAGGACAAGCGAGATAACAAGTCTTCGAGCAAGACCCATTCGCTTTCCGTGATGATGCCACTCGATCACATTTCGGTCAATACAATCTTTTCAAACATGTTGACCACGCGGTTAAATCGTTGACACGCGCATGGCAAAGGCAGATATTACTCAGCGTTTATCTACCGGAAGTCTCTCCCGGAAAGCGAATTTGCGATGTCAAAATCGATCCTCTTTCTCGTCCTGCTCGCCTTCGCTTTGACTTTGCAGCAACAAACGGTCGATCGCGAAGAGCCTGACCTGTCGGTCGTCAAGTTCAGTTGGGCGAAAGAAAAGCAAAAGATCTCGGTGATTCGCGGTGCGCAAAACCCAGGCGGGCCAATTACCACACCCATACCGTCGGGTGCCAGCGATCATAATTCGCGAATTGGTGACCTGCGCAGCATGGAGAAGAAGGCCGAGAAGTCGGCTGCCGTAGCACCTCTTCCCAGTTATCAACTGCGGCTCGAGCTCAAGAACACGGGTACAAACGTCGTCAGGAGCCTGGCGTGGCAGTTCAAACCGGCCGCGATGCCCGAAGACTATGAGCCGAAACAGTACCTTTGCGCGCTGCAAGTGAAGCCCAAGGAGAAGAAATTACTCGAGCTGTGGACGCCGTATGCGCCAGTCAAAGTTATAAATGTCGACGAGCGTTCGAACGCGCTGAAAGACGGCGAGGTAGTGATCAATAAGATTGAGTATACGGACGGTTCGGTTTGGACGAGACGCGGCTGGAACTATAAATTGCCGGCTGACGCTTCGCAGAGACTGGCCGAAGGCACTTGTTCCACGTTCTAGTACGGCCTTCTGCGTGGGCCTTCGAAGATTTCGTCCAGGTTAGACAAGTCGCGATTGTTGTGATGATCGATTCCGTTGCGACGCTCTCGTCTCAACGCACGGCGCGCACGTCGTTCCTGCCACGAGTCAAAAAGTACCGCTTCTCGAATTCGATTTAGCTCGTCCTGTTCGTCCGCCTCACGCACGACACGCGGACGTGTGAAGTCTGAGCTATTCCTGACTGCGGGTTTGCGCTTCGGTTTCTTCGGCGTGACTGGATTGATGAGCTCATCGATCGTCGGGATCTCGCCGCCGTTTTCAACCAGCGGGAGTTGGCTCGCCATTGTGTCTGTGACGGCGAGTGGAGTTACCGGAGTCTCAACTTCCGAGATCTCGCTCGTCGAGCTTGGAATATTTCGCAGTTTCAGATAAGAGGCCAGCAAGGCTGAAGCAGCGCCGAGCATCATGGCGATGGCAAACGCTCCCCCGAGAATCCACTGTCGCCGGTGTCTCTCCTTCGCCTCGATCTTTTCGAGAGGCACGACTGGGCGTGCCGACAGCACGGTGAGTTCATCGTCGAAGTGCGGCAGCGCAGGGGTTGCAAAATCTCTATCGAAACTGTGTTCTTTCATTTTCAACTGCAATGAGCGTTACGGTCGGGAGTTGTACGAGGAGAAATTGGTTGCAATAACGAGGCCAAAGGTTAGACACCGCCAGGCGGGCATTTTTCGGAAGATTTTGATGGGAAACCTTCCGTTTTGGTGCACGGAAACAACGCGGTCGGGTTATTAGCAGCCACGTTTAGAGTTCAAGCTTTAGCTTGTTCTTTCGAGAAGAGCAACCTGAAGGTTGAACTCTGAACGGAGATATCTGCGTTACGCGCCGCGGCGGGCTTTGGCGCGTCGGTCGTCAAGCACCTCGATGCTTTCTCTTACACGGTTGTAGATGCCGTCAGCATCGAGTCCATACTTCGCGAGGAGCAGTTTTGCGTCACCATGCGTGATGAGACGATCCGGAATTCCCATTCGGACCACACGCACCTTGTCCTGTAGACCATTCTCCTCGAGCAGCTCCATCACCGCCGATCCGAACCCGCCCGCCAGGTAAGCCTCTTCGACCGTCACAATCAGCCGCTTGGTCCGGGCCAGCGCCAGTAGTAACGACGTATCGAGCGGTTTGACGAATCGCGCGTTCACGACTGTGGTCTCGATGCGATCCTTCGCCAGACGCTCCGCAGCCTCGAGGGACGGATGGGCCATGGAACCATACGCGACGATGGCGATCTCGCCGCCGTCTCGAAGGATTTCCCCCTTGCCGATCTCGAGTAGGTCCGGTTCGCGATCGATCGATACGCCGACGCCGTTGCCGCGCGGATAACGCATTGCGGCAGGCCCAGTGTGCTCGAGCATCGTGAACAACATGTCGCGCATCTCGCCTTCGTCTTTCGGCGCCATCAGAATGATGTTTGGCAACGCGCGCAGGTAAGCGATGTCGAGCAGACCGTGGTGCGTCTGTCCGTCGCCTCCGGCGATCCCGCCACGGTCCATACAAAACTTAACGTTGAGATCCTGAATACACACGTCGTGCACGATCTGATCGAAACCGCGTTGTAGGAAAGTTGAGTAGATCGCGCAGACGGGTTTGAGTCCTTCGCAAGACAGACCCGCCGCGAAAGTGACGCAGTGCTGCTCGGCGATACCGACGTCAAAAGCCCGATCGGGAAATCTTTCGAGCGCCGTGCAAACGCCAGTGCCGTCGGGCATCGCCGCTGTCAACGCCACGACTTTCGGATCCTTCTCCATCAGTTCGCAAAGCGTGTCGCCAAACACCTTTGTGTAGGTTGGCGCCTTTGCGGAGCTCTTGTGTAGCTTGCCAGTGGCGAGATCGAACGGCCCGGTTGCATGCCAGCGATAGTAATCAGGCTCCGCTTGCGGAAACCCTTTTCCTTTCGTCGTCAGCGCGTGGACGATGACTGGACCATCTTTGATCTGTTTCGCTTCTTCCAGCGCGGCAACGATCGCACGCGGGTTATGGCCGTCAACGTAGCCGATGTATTTGAAGCCAAGCTCATGCACCAGCGCGCCCGGCAAAACGGCGGCTGCGATCGCGTCCTTCATCGTCTTGGCGGCGTGATGAATTCGCTCGCCGACCGAAGGAATCGCCAACAGCTTCTCTTCCACTTCGTCTTTGAACCTGTGATAGCCGTGTGCGCCGCGAATGCGATTCAAATAACCCGTTAACGCTCCAACCGCGGGTGCGATCGACATCTCGTTGTCGTTGAGCACGACGATGAGCCTGCTCTTCAAGTGACCCGCCTGGTTAAGCGCTTCCATAGCCATGCCGCCCGCGAGAGATGCGTCGCCGATCAACGCTACGACGTGATGGTCCTCGCCTTTTCGATCGCGCGCGATGGCCATTCCGAGCGCGGCGGATAGAGAAGTCGAAGCGTGTCCTGCGCCGAAGGTGTCGTACTCAGATTCGTCGCGTCGGAGAAAACCGCTGATGCCGCCGTACTGTTTGATGGTTGGGAGTAGCTCGCGCCGGCCGGTCAGGATCTTGTGCGCATAGGCCTGGTGACCGACGTCCCAAACGAGACGATCGCGTGGCGTGTCGAACGCGTAGTGCATCGCGACGGCAAGCTCGACGGCGCCGAGTGAAGCGCCCGTGTGACCGCCGACTCGAGACATCGTCTCGAGGATATAGGTGCGAATTTCGTCGGCGACGGTTCGTAAATGATCGGGTGAAAGGGCACGTAGGTCGGCTGGCGAGTTAATACTCTCAAGAAGCGTCATCGTGGCGGCATTGTACTCCAATCATTAACATTTCTATACGGTCCGTCCCGTTTAGAGTTCAGCCTAATCAAGCCTGACTCTATGCCGTAAAGTACTCTGCTCGGCTCTCAGTGTCAAGGAAAAGTTCAGAGCTCAGTCTTTAGGCTGCTGTTTTGAGCAGCAAGCTAAAGCTTGAACTCTGAACTGACTTCCCTCGCGGATCGTAGTTATCACCGCGGATGCGTCAAAAGGAAGTCCAGCTTGAAACGCTTTTCAAAGCCCTCGCGGACCACACCAGACTGCGTCTGATTCACCTCATCGGTGACGAAGAAGTATGCGTCTGTTCTTGTGTCGAAACTCTCAAGGTAAATCAACCAAAGATTTCTCGTCACCTCGCATACCTCCGCCGCGCGGGCCTCGTCGCAGCGCGTCGCGATGGACGATGGAGTCACTACCGCCTCGTAAAGCCCTCCGATCCACACGCGGCGAAGATGTTTAGCGAGGTCCGCGAGTGGCTGGCAAAGAACCTACCTTGACAATCTGCGCCTCGCGACTAGAATTAGCTTTCGCCTGTTTTGGCGGCACGGAGATGTGGCCGAGTGGCTGAAGGCGGCGGTTTGCTAAACCGTTAAGGGTCAAAAGCCCTTCACAGGTTCGAATCCTGTCATCTCCGCCAAAAAATCTAGCCACAAAGAAGCACAAAAAGCACAAAATGAGATGCGCTGGATCTTTTGTGACTTTTGTGCTTTTTTGTGGCTTACAACTTTTTGAGGCCTATGTCTGTTCGTGTTCGCTTTGCACCCTCCCCGACCGGCTACCTGCACATCGGCGCCGCACGTTCCGCTCTCTTCAACTGGCTCTACGCACGAAAAACCGGCGGCAAGTTTTTGCTCCGCATAGAAGACACGGATTTGCAGCGCTCGACTGACGAATCGACACGCTCGATCATCGAAGGCCTCGAGTGGCTCGGACTCGACTACGACGAGGATCTTGTTTTCCAGTCGGAAAATGCGCCGCAACACAGAGACGCAGCAAATCGTCTCCTTGCCGAGGGCAAAGCCTATCGCGATTTCACACCGAAAGAGCAGCGCGACGATTCGGACGTGAAGCAGGAGGTAGCAGAACGCGCGCGTGCGAAATCTTTCGAAGGCATAGACCATCGCGGCATCCCTTTCCGTGACCTGTCTAAAGAAGAATCAGACCGGCGTGCGGCGGCAGGCGAGCCGTTTGCCGTTCGCTTGAAAGTGCCACCCGAGGGTAAGACGAGCTTTGACGATATTGTTTACGGACCTCAGGAGCGCAGCCACTCAGAGATCGAGGATCTCGTGTTGCTTCGCTCCGATGGGCATCCGCTTTACAACCTGTCGGTCGTCATCGACGACATCTCGATGGGAATCACACACGTGATTCGCGGGCAGGACCATCTCACCAACACACACAAGCAGGTACTGCTGTATGAGGCGCTCGGAGCCCCGGTGCCGCGTTTTGCGCATTTACCGCTGATACTCGCGCCGAACAAAGGCAAGCTTTCAAAACGCAAGCACGGCGAGGTCGTCTCGCTGACGACTTATCGCGATCGCGGTTTTGTGCCCGCGGCATTTCGTAACTTTCTCGCACTGCTGGGATGGGCGCCGCCTGACGGCAAGGAAGTGCTCAGCAAAGAGGAGCTGGTCGAGAAGTTCTCGCTCGAAGGCATCGGCCGCGCGAATGCGATCTTCAACTTCCAGGAGAACGACCCGCGACGCTGGACTGACGACAAGGCGCTGTGGATGAACTCCGAATACATCCGCACGATGCCGCTCGACGAGTTGCTTCCGATGGTCAAAACTGAACTTCGTGCAAACAAACTCTGGCGCGAGGAGTATGATGACGACGACAGCGAGTGGTTCCGGAAGACTGTCGACTTGATTCGCCAGCGCTATTTCACGTTGAAAGATTTTTCGGAGCAGGGACGCGCGTACTTCTCTGACGATTTTGATTTCGACGAAGCAGCGGTTAATAAGAACCTGAAGAAGGAACCGCGTTTACGAGAGCTGTTGAACGGTCTGGCAGACAAGCTGGAAACAGTCGAGCCATTCAACGTCGAAACCGCCGAAGCAGCGTTGCGTGAATTTGCGGAAGAAGCAGGCGTGAAGGCCGGTTTGTTGATAAATGGATCGCGCACGATGTTGACAGGACAGGCTGTTGGTCCATCCATGTTTGACATCTTCGACGTGCTCGGTCGCGAAGCATCGGTACAACGATTGAGAAGCGGTATTCCCTGGAGTTAATGATGATCAAACCAATGATTCTTATTCTCTTGCTTTGTGGAGTTGTTGCTGCTCAAAACTCAAACTCATCGACCACTACCGAACGGCCGCGACAGACGAACACGAATCGCACTAAGCCGCCGGCGCCACCCCAAACAGAAAAGCCGACTCCGGCGCAAAAGAAAACGCCCGCATCTGCTGAACAGGCGCCTGGAGCGGAAGGCGTGCTCGCGGCGTTCAATGCGCTGCTCGACGGCATCAGGCACGCCAACGTGAACGAAGTGATGGGCGTTTACTGGAACTCTGCGCAGCTCAATCTCTTCAACTACAACGGCACGGTTACGAAAGGCTGGCAGCAGGTCCGCGCGAACCGCCAGAGCTCATATCCCGAAATCAAAGACGTGAAGCTCGACGTCCGAGACGTGTCGTTGACGATGCTTGGACGAGACGGAGCCGTCGTCACTTGTATCTGGACACAATCACAAAATTACAAAGGCACGCCGGAAACTGTTTCCGGGCGCATGACGTTGGTGTTTAAGCGAGTCGGAACGGCGTGGAAAGCAATTCACCTGCACTCGTCGTCAGACAATCCAAACCCGGCTGTCATTCCACCGTCTGAAGGACGTCCAAGTCCGAGTCCATCACCGTCGCCTTCTCCGACGCCTCCGAGCCCTTGAGCACTGACGCACCGGCGCCCGCGAGGATAATCAGAAACGGGAAGACCTCTACCACATAGCGCGGCTCGGGGTTTTCGAGCGTTGCGAAAAACCCGACGCGCAGGACGATCAAGAGTACGGCGAGCAATAACCATCTGCGCGTGTGTCCATCTCGCGAACGCCAAAGCAGCCATCCTCCAATCACGCCCAGAAGCGAGTAGATGAACGTCAATCCGGCGAACAACGGCAACCAGTACTGCTGGTGAATGTCGTAATCGAGATCTTTTAGCGGCAGCAGCTCGCCTTCAAATGGGTAGTACTGCGAGTGTGTGTCGAACCAGAGTGTTCGCGCTCGCTTCAATGGCATGATGACGTAGTATCGAAACGGTGATCGGGCGCGTCGTTCCTGTCCGAGTTGTGCGAAGCCCGCGTCGATGTCAGGTGTCATCTCGACGTTGATCTCTTCCGGTGCGGGCGGTTCTTCCTGTTCCGGCTCCTCTGCCTCGTCGCTTTGTTCCTCGTCGTCAGGTGATTCATTGTCTAAGGTGTCTTGATCTTCAGCAGATTCTTCGTCGGGTGCGTGATTATATTTTTCGAGCAGGGCGGCTACGCGTTCTCGTTCTTCCGTTGAGTCGAACGCTCTTGCGGGAAAGTCGCTAACGTGGATGGGACGCTCGTCAACCGCCCACAGCACTGGACCGATATAACGACAGTCGTCGACCCACGTTCGCAGCCAGAGCAGGTAGCCGCGTGGCACGAACTCGCCCGGCATTTCACCATGCGCTGGTGCAAGCGGTTGAAAAACGTGGAACACTCGCCGGTTTCGGATGGTCCATGGCACGAGGACGATGCAGAAGGCGAGTGAAAAGAGAACTGCTGAAATAAAAAGTTCGGAGATACGAGTGAGCGTACTGTGCCTCCAAGCCTGAAGTGCCGAAAGCACGAGCGTGACGCCGATGGCCGCGGCAAAGAGTCCGCTGTCCGGACGAATCAACACAGACAGGCCGGCAATGAGCCCGGTGACGATCCACCAGAAGACCGCTCTCTTCCGCGCGCTTGCCTTGAACGCAAGCGTCGCTGTCAAAACCATCGCGACCGCGAGAAAACTTGCCCATACTTCGGTCAAGATCGTTGCGACATAGATCGCGTTGAACGGGCACACGGCGGCAAGTGCGAACGCGACGATCGCTGCTCGCTGTTTACGCTCTTCATCGATGGACCACTTGAGCGCAACCAGCGCGATCAGCGCACACGTCAATGTGTCGATCACTGCCTGGACCACGCGCACGGCGGTGTTGTTGTCGTGACCAAAGATCGCGTAAACAGCGGCGAGAAAGAGTGGGTAGCCAGGCAGGCGAATTATCGACGGTATGTAAGGCGGCTGAGGCTCGTGAGAATAGACATGCTGCTCGAGCACGTTGCGCGCGATTTGTGAATAGACTCGGCCATCGCCCGGTTCGTCATTAGGCAAGCGCAGCGCGATAAACAGGCGAAAGCCCAACGCGACGACGAGGAGTAGTCCACAAAGAAGCACAAAAAGCTGACCAGGAATTCGCAAAAGCATTTTGTGCATTTTTGTGGCTAAGGTCCGGCTTCGGCTGTCGCTTTGCGCTCGAGTTTGCCCCACCCCACCATCGGACCACGGATCGCAATCGCGACCGATTTGATCATCACGTAGTACATCACCTGGCGATAACAGAACCGCTGTAAAAACAACCACCACAACAATTGCCAACGTTCGCCCCGTTCGAGCAGGAAAGCAAAACACGCGGAGATCCAATCGATCGCCAGAAATAACGCGTAGTAAAAGATCACCTGTTGAAGGTTTGTCGACGAGTAGCCCGTTCCCTGTTGCCAGCGATCGAACACGCTCGCCAGCAACACGTAAATCAGCATCAGATCCATCACCGGCGAAATCAGCGCGAAGAGGATCTGAAAGATCCACACATTCGGCATCGCGACAAAGCCGAGCGCGCCGTAACGCGGACGCAGCAACGCATCGCGATGTTTCCACATGCACTGAAGCGTCCCGTAGGCCCAGCGGAATCGCTGTTTCGCAAGCGAGCGCAAGTTGTGCGGCGCTTCGGTCCATGCGATAGCAGATTCCTCATAGCCAATGCGATAACCCAGCCGCCTTATTCGCAACGTTAGATCCTGATCCTCGGCGAGCGTGTCAGAGGGAAAGCCACCAACTTCCTCCAGCAGATCCTTGCGCCACGCACCGACGGCGCCCGGAACGACCGTGATGCAGTTGAGACTCGCAAATGCACGGCGGTCCATGTTCTGTGAAGTGATGTATTCGAGTGCTTGCCAGCGCGTGACGAGGTTCACGCGATTGCCAACCTTCGCATTGCCCGCAATCGCGCCCAGCGTCTTATCGTAAAAACGGTGAGTCAACGCGCCGACGGTTTGCGGCGCGAACAGCGTGTCGGCATCGAGCGCGATAACGATTTCGCCGCGCGCGTGTCGCAAGCCCGTGTTGAGCGCTGTTGCCTTACCGCCATTTTCAACTGTCAAGAGCCGCACGCGTTCGTTGTTGTCGAAGTTTTCGGCGACGACGCTGCTGGTGTTGTCCTGTGAACCGTCGTCGATGATGATGATCTCGTAGTCTGAATAGTGAGAAGCAAGCAGGCTTCGAATCGTGTTTGCAATGACTAGCTCTTCGTTGTAAGCGGGTACAAGGATCGAAACGAAGGGCGTGTAATCGCTTCCTGCGTGTATCCGTTCTCTGCGCCGCGATCTGAGCCACTGTCCGAGCGCGAGCGAGCCGACAAAAATCAATCGCGCGAGTCCGAGCAGAATTCCGATCAAAAAGATCCACTGAAGCGTCCAGCCGCCGGTCGAGAGAACAAAGAAGGCGATTGCATCGGCGCGTGTGTAAACGCGCTGGTTGGGAGGAACCAGCGGCATCACCTGATCTCTCGAGAGTCCTGCGAGTTCGGAAACAGGAACAAACCGAAATCCTCGCGCTTTGGCCTCGTGAATCAGCCGGGGCAACGCCTCAACCGTAGCCGCGCGATCTCCACCGGAGTCGTGCAGCAGAACTACCTGACCGCGCGTTTCGGGATTCGAATCCATCGCGCGATCGATGGTGCGCCTGACGATCTGATCGGCCGTAACCGGAAGTTGCCAGTCATCCGGATCGATTCGCACTCCGACCATGATGTAACCGAGGTTCTGCGCCACAATCGCGGGCTCGACTTCCTGCGGTCGATCGGCTTCAGCGTCGCCGAAATACGGCGGACGAAACAGCACGGTGGAGCGCCCGACTTCGGATTCGATCAATCGTTGCGTCGCATTTAACTCGAGCTCTGTGAGCGACAACGGTATTTCGCCGAGGTTCGGATGTGTGAACGAGTGGTTGCCGATTTCATGACCTTCGTCAGCAATGCGCCGAACGATGTCCGGGTAGGCCTGCCCGTTTTTACCGATGATGAAGAATGTGGCTGGGACGTTTTCGCGTTTGAGAATGTCGAGAATTGCCGGCGTCCATCGCGGATCCGGGCCATCATCGAACGTGAGCGCAAGCAAGCCCGGCCGATCGCCGGTTCGCTCGACGACATACGATGAAGGTATCGCAGTGAATTGCTCCGACTTTATGTAACCACTTGCAGGATCGACCTCAACATCGCGCGCGCCTTTTTGCGGGCGCGACATCACTTTCAACAACTCGCCGTTGCCTTCGAAGTCGACTTCGTATGCAGAGTTGATCGTGCGCAGCACGTCCGCAGAACTGTTCTGCTGCGTTCCAAGGATGGACCACACTGACGGGTCTTCCGAACCCAGACGCCAGATACCAAAACCTGCCGGCTTGTAACCACTCGCAGCGCGCATCTGGTTGTAAGCCGTGACTGCGTCGAGAAACCAAACCTTGTGATGCGATCCGTCGTCCTCGTCATATTCGAAATATGGGTTACGCGAAGTCGCGTCGAAAGCCGGCGCTGTTTCCGACTCGCGCGCGCTTATCAGCGCCTCCTGAAAAGTAACTTCGTCGGCGCTGCTGTCAGCGTCGCTCCAGTTGTAGCCATAATTTCCGAGCGCGAGGATGGTCTTTGCCGGATTCAGCTCGCGCATCCGCTTGATGAGGTTTTGTTCAAACCACTCTTGCGCGGCCAGGGGACCGGAATCGCTGTTGGCCCAATGCTGGTCGTAGGCCATGACGATCAGGTAGTCGCTGGCAGCGGAATAGGCGCGGTAATTCCAGTTCGGATCGTCAAACGGCACCGCCTGGACCACCAGTAATCCTTTCGCGGCGAACGCTGTGTGAAGTTCCTGCATGAACGTGAGCAGGTTGCCTTGCGCGGCGTCGGGCGGTTCCTCAAAGTCAACGCAGATGCCTGCAAACTTGTTGTCCTGCACAAACGACGTCAACGAATTGATTAGCGTTTGGCGGTGTGGTTCGTCGGCGACGAGGTGTGCCAGCAAATCGCCTTGCCATTTTTCGTTGAGCACGTTCTGGACCATCGGCAGGATCCGAACCTCCGGGCGCGTTAGTCGAATCCAGTTGAGCGCCGGCGCGTGCACATCACTCACCAGCGGATTGGTTCCGTCAGGAACATTCTGCAGGTGCGCCCATTCGGCGACGACCCAGTCGAGATGATCCAGGTTTCGTTTTAACGACTCATAGCTAGACTCATCCCAGTTGACAAAAAAGCCAACAGACAATGGGCGCGTCGTGGGAATGATTGGCGCGGGAACGGGAGGTGGCGCGGGAACGACAGCGATATGGGAGCGGCGTTTACCGGGAGCAACGTATTTGGTTTTGGCTAACGCATGTTGCAAATCCTCTTGTGCCTTGCGGGCCTTGCGCTCAGTTGGGTTCGCAGGGATGTTGGGCGGCTTTGGTTTGAGTGCTTTCAGGTTGAACCCGGGTAGCACGGGCTTTGCGAAGACGCTGGCGATGAAGATCACAGCCAGCGCGGTGACAATCACTGAAACCGCCAGCCAAATGCGTCGAATGCGTCGCCAGCGACGGCCGAGGGGATCGTGGAAGACGGGGAATTCGGAGGCTTTAGTCATCTGCCACAAAGAATCACAAAAGGGGCAGATGGTTTTCCAATATTTTGCGCCTTCTTGTGGTTCTTTGCGGGAATTTGTGGAAAGTAGAAAGCCGTCCACGATCGTCATCGTGGACGGCTTCGGTGAACTGTTGGGATTGGCCTGAGGACCAGGATCTCAACGAGTCTTCTGGTTCAGAGGTCAGGCCGCAGCCACCTCACTGTGATAAGAACTCATATATTTTAGAATCACCTCCTTTCCAGTGTTGCCGCGATAATAAGGTACGAGAAAGAGATCGTCAACTGTATTTTTAGCCGCAGATTTACGCGGATGAACGCAGGTCGATCTGCGTTCATCCGCGTAAATCTGCGGCCAAATAAACACGCCATGGGTGCTCGATGCCGAAGAAGTATGCGAGCTCGCGATAGTCGGCGCAGTCGTGAATCACGAGATCCGCGATCTTGCCTGGTTCGAGGGAGCCGATTTGATCGCCGCGATTCAGACTGTACGCAGCGTTGATCGTTGCGGCGGTGATTGCCTCTGCGGGCGTCATCTTCATGTGCGTGGCAGCCAATGAGAGGATCATCGTCATTGAAGGTGTCGGCGAAGATCCCGGGTTGAAATCTGTGGCGAGCACAACCGCGAGACCAGCGTCGATCATCTCGCGCGCCGCTGGATAACGTGCTGATCCGAGTGCGTAAACCGAACCGGGCAGGAGCACCGGCTGCACGCCCGCTTGCTTCAGCGCCGCGATGCCGTCAGCGTCTGTGTGTTCGAGATGATCGGCCGTGCTCGTTCCCAATTCCGCCGCGAGCTTTGCGCCACCCGAAAGCGACAATTGATCGGCGTGCATCCGCAAGCCGAGTCCATGGCAACGAGCAGCAGACAGAATCTTCCACGACTCGTCAGTCGTAAATACTTTCTCTTCGCAAAACACGTCGCAGAATTCCGCCAGCTTCTGCCCGGCGACCTGCGGCAACATCTCCTCAACAATCAGCGAAACGTATTCGTCACGTCTTGTTCGATACTCCGGCGGAACGCTGTGTGCTCCAAGAAACGTGGGCACGTATCGCAAAGGTGTTTCATCGTTCAATCGCTTGATCGCGCGCAGGATCTTGATTTCATCCTCGAGCGACAACCCGTAACCCGACTTCGCTTCGATCGTCGTCGTGCCCCCACGCAGAAACCAATCTGCATACCGCCGGCATCCCTCGACGAGCTCATCAGCACTCGCCGCGCGCGTGCGATTAACCGTGGACTGAATCCCACCACCACGCGCGGCGATCTCCTGGTAAGTCGCCCCCTGACTTCGCTCTTCAAACTCATCGACACGCGTTCCGGCGAAAACCGGATGCGTGTGTGCGTCAACAAAACCGGGAAGAACTACGCGACCACCCGCATCAACAACAGTCGTATCCGTTTCAATTAATTGTTCGATCTCGGCCATCGTTCCCACGCGCTCGATCAACCCATCACGAACAACCAACCCGCCATTCTCAACAATCCCAACCTCGCGCAACTCCGCGCCAACACGCGGCCGTGCCGGGCCGGCCAGCGTCACGACTTGCGAGCAGTTAATAACTGCGGATTTTGTGCCTTTTTGCGGCCTACTTGCGTTTTCCAAGGACATAAATCGTGACGCCAACCACATTGGCCAGCAACACCGTGCCGGCAATCTTCAGTGCAAACGACAGCGGACTCACTACATCCGTAATTGGCACGATAGCGAAACGGATGTAGACCAGCGTAACAACGAAGCCCGACGCGCACGCGATCTTCAGCCACAGCGGCGCACGCACG
Organism: Pyrinomonadaceae bacterium; assembly: GCA_044867025.1. Classification (GTDB taxonomy): domain Bacteria; phylum Acidobacteriota; class Blastocatellia; order Pyrinomonadales; family Pyrinomonadaceae; genus PSRF01. The sequence goes on from JBIOUJ010000041.1 coordinate 17,660, forward strand.
CCCAGGGCCTTCATCCCAAACAGCGGAATCGCAAACAGCGCGAGGTACGTCAGCGCGTAGAAGACTCCGCCGGCGTTATCCAACAGTTGAAACGCTTCCTGCGCGCGCACTCCGGTCAAACTAAGTAGCCCGAGCACCAACGTCACAATGCCGACAAACAAAATGGAGTTGATCGGCGTCTTGTATTTCGGATGCAGGCGACTAAACCACGCGGGCAACAACCGATCCCAGCCGGCGACCATCGGCAAACGCGCGTTGGCCGTAAAGTAAATACTCATCAGCGCGATTGTTCGAACGGCGATGCCGAGAATCGCGATCGAAGCGATCGTGCCAACCCAACCCATCGCTCCAAATCCAATCGAAAGCACCTGCGGAATCGGTCCGATCAGATCGATGTGATCGCGCGGCACAAACGCAACCACAGTGCTCGTGCCGAGAATGAACATCAGCGCGATGATCGGCGACGCGATCACGACCGAGCGCCCGATGTTCCGCGCCGGCGAGCGTGTTTCTCCGGCGAGGATCGCAATGTATTCGAAGCCTGTGAGAGCGCCCAGCGCGAGCTTGCTGGCGACGTTGATGTTGTATTCAGAAAAGGTTGGAAACTGAATCGAGAAGGGCCTGTACTCGGCGCCAGTCGCCGCAGAGATCGCAACGAACGGCAACAGAATCAACGTGGTAAACGTCAGCAGGTGGACCACTCCACCGACGTTGTGCACCCACTTTCCAAAACCCAGTCCGCGCGTAGCAGCCACGGCCATGCCCGTTACAAGCAGAAAGCTGACGAGCGTGATACTCGTCGAGCTCTCTCTCATCTTTGCCACTCCAAAGGCGTAAGAGAGATTGGTGGCGACTACCAGCCCGGCGCCGGCCAGAATCGTTATAGCGAAGACGAAGAGGTTCCACCCGACCATGAACGCTGCAAAGTCGTTGAAAGCGATCTTGGTCCATTGATAGAGACCGCCCTCGAGCGGCATCAGGCGATTGAGAAAGATTACGGCGGCAGCAAGCGGAAGGTAGAACGTGACGATCGCGAGGATCCAGAAGATGTTTTGGTCGTGGCCCAGCCGCGCGGCCCAGCCGACCCAGAACGTTCCGACGACGAACACAACCTGCGTCAGGACCAGGTCGAAGAGTCCGAGCTCTTTTTTGAAGACAGCACTTCGTTCTTCAACATCACGCTCGACTTCAGCGACGCCGGCAGAGGCAGCGGGCTCTGTGGGATCAATGTTCATCGGTGGCGCGCGTCAGCCATTGGACCACATCGTCGCGCATCTTGGGAACGATTTCGTGTTGAGCGTCATAGAGCTTGAACACAACTGAGCGCGCTCGTTGTTTCAACTGATCTTCGTACTTCTCTACTACCTGCGGCGCATAGAATTCATCTGCGTTACCTGCCAGGTGAAAAACGTCAAGATCCGCATGACGATAAAGTCCACTCGTTTCCCAATCGCCCGGAATGCCGCCGCAAATCCCGATCACACCGCGTAAACGTTCGGGATGTGTGAAGGCGAAGCGGTAGTTGAGCGCGCACGATTGCGAGAATCCGAGCAGAAAGATGCGTGCGGGATCGGCGATGCCTTCTTCAGTCAACGTGCTGATGAGATCGAGCAAGGCCTGATGATGAATTGCG
>JBIOUJ010000042.1:0-20910 GCA_044867025.1 Pyrinomonadaceae bacterium
AAGGCTGCCGCATCCGGCGGCGTCACGCGATCGTCGTTCGGAACAAACTCCAGCGTCACTGCGCGACCACCATCTGCAAGCGCTGCACGCACCTTGCGCAACAACGTCTCGCAAGTCGGCTGATCAAAGTGATGCAGGAAGTTCGTCAGCAGGACCAGATCGTAACCCGTGCCGAACTCGACATCGAAAGCGCTGCCCTCAATCGTGCTGTACCGGTCAGCGACGCCTGCCTTCTGCGCATTCTCTTTCGCCACCTCGAGCACCGCTTTCCAATCGACAGCCGTGATTTCGGCTTGCGAATTGTGAGCAGCAAACGCGATTCCGAATAGCCCATGACCAGCGGCGATATCGAGAACCTTGAGTTTCCGATCCGCATTTGGATCGACGAGCTTGGCGAGCAGTTGCGAGGCCAGCGCCATCATTGGAGCCATCCCGCGTGCAAACTTCACCCATATCGGATGGTCCGGTCCGACAGTGCCGTCGTTATCCAACGCGGTTCCGCCTTTGCGCACGGCCTCGGCCATGTGCTTCGCGCCGTCCGTTGCCATTGGCGAACACAGGAACTCAGTTGCGCCGCCGAGATATGCAGGCGAACGCTTGTCCAGAAACGTCGCGGAGTCGAGCGTCAGCGCATAGCGATCGCCTTGTTTCGTGAGCATCTCCATGATCGTGAGGAAGTCACACAGAACTCGCATGCCTTTCTCTGAAGTCTGACAACGCTTCGCGATCTCCGCGGCCGTGGTGTTCCCTTCGCCGATCGCGGTAAAGACCTCGAGCTCAAGCGCGGCTTTCAGGGCTTCGGTTCGTTGATGCGCGTTTATGGTTTGGAAGAATAACTGTGGGGAGGGTTGCTGGGCGGCTGGCATTGACATTCAAAAATCTCTCCTTTTATGAATCGTATTACAGCGGTCGCCATCCTACCGAATCGGCTCGCGCAAAACCATCTCAGCGACTGTCGCGGCCATTTGCGCCGCTTGCGGATGACTGCGATACAGCCCCGCAATCTGTAACAGCGCTTCACCCGTTCGCGAAAACATGCGGAACAGATCGCCTTCTTCAGCGCGAGTTTCTCTGACGATTTCCGACCACTCAGTGCCGCCGGCCCAACGGACCGCCGCACCTGCGGCTGAGAAGTTCAACTCCGGCGCCGGCTCCAGGCCGTGCTTCCACTCTTCGGCAGAGACTTTGAATCCGATATCTTCGAAGCGCGCGAGTGAAGTCACGACGTCGTCGTCCAACTCGAGGTCGCCGTAATCGCGATCCTCATCGGCAGTCAGCGCGGCCATGATCCCGGCGAGTTGTTTTGGTTCGAGTGCATTGAACAGACCGTTCTCGAGCGCTTCGCCGACTAATAAAGGACGGTCGATGTGAAGATCGGCCAGCCAGCGTCCGCGTTCTGTGACTTTCTGCGCGTTGTAATCGAGATAGCCAAACATCGCGAGCACTTTCGCTCGTTGCTCGAAAGGCAGCCAAACTTCTTCTCGAAGCGCTTCGATCCTGCGCGTCGCGCGCTCAAAATCTTCGGCCGTCATGTGCAGTTCCCAAACGACTTCGGTGCATCGCGCGGTGCCGTCACCTTTGACATGCGACGGCAGCAGGTTCTCGATCGAGTCGTCTATGATCTTCAATGCCTCTGTTTCTTCGGCGAAGGCGTCGCGCAGCCGCGGTTCGGCGAGCGTGAGTTCCTTGCCCCGTCGACGAATCTCTTCAAAAGCGTTCTCGATGTCTTCCTCGCGCAGGCGGAAGACGGGTGCGTACACGCGTCCAATGCGTTCCTGTGGGAAACTCGCGGTCGTACCATCCTCACGCAGGCCGCGAATGCTTCCGTCACGCTTTTCGGTCACGATCACCAGCCTGCGACCAGCGCGACCGACGCCGACAACGCGGCCCGGCTTCACAACCTCATTCAGCCAACGGTGAAAAAGCTCCGCGCGCGTCTGCGGTTTCGCTTCCTGCAAACGCGCGCGAATTCCGAGCAGACGTTCCAAACCAAGCACCACCGAAATCGGAATCTCGCAGCCTGCTGCTTTCAACGCGTCCTTGATCTTTTGTTCGCTCTCGTCGCGACTCTTTTCCAGTTGGACCATGCGGTGAGCAAAGTCGCGATACGCGAAGCTGCGTTCGGCTATTTCACGCACGCGTTCGAAACTTCCGTACGCGTCGAGCAGATTCAGCAGTGTTGTGTACGTCGCCCGAAATTGACTGACGAGCGGATCCGGCGGTGTTTTCAAAAGCTGTGCGATACGCTGTGGATCCTGGTGCAGGCCCGGTGCGGCGATGACAAAGCCGACGTTGTCTCGTCCGCGACGACCAGCACGTCCGGTCATCTGCTGAAGCTCCGACGCAGACAGCGGACGCCAACCACTTCCGGTTCGTGCATCTGCGCCAGTCAAAACAACGCTGCGCGCCGGAAAGTCGACACCCGCAGCCACGGTCGCCGTTGCAAAGATGGCGTCAAGTAGCCCCGCGCTCATCAGTTTCTCGATCACGAGTTTCCACGCTGGAATGTGACCCGCATGATGCGATGCGACACCGCCACGAATGATCGTGTCCCAATGACGGTGACCACGCACTTCCGGATGTTGTTCCACAAACGCGCGCATGAAATCGCGTCGCGCTTCACGGCGACTGTCGTTCGGATCGCGTCTTGTCAGTGCGGCTTCAGACGCGGCCTGATCGCAGCGCCGCCGGGTTGGCAAGAACACGATTGCCGGAAGCAGGTTGTAACTATCGAGCGCCGCAACCAATGTGGCTGACGGCATCTCGGGCATACGCAACTTCATAATTGTAAATCTGCGTTCATCTGCGTTCATCTGCGGCTAAAGCTAAAACTTCGGGATTCAGTTTCCCGGCTTCATTCAACAAGGGCAGCAACCGTTTGTCCGGAAGCAGCATGGCGGAGCGCAAAGGCACAGGCCGTTTCAACGGTCCCGTGATCACGCCGCAACGCACGCCTCGAACTTCTTCAAGCCACAGCGCAAACTCGTGCGCATTTCCGATGGTCGCCGAAAGTAGCAACAGTCGAATTCGCGGCGGTGTCAGAATGATCGCCTCTTCCCAAACGTGGCCGCGATCTTCGTCTGCAAGGTAGTGTGCCTCGTCGAGCACGACGAGGTCCGCGGTGACTTCACTCCCGCCTCGCAACGAGTCGAAAAGTTGATTGCGGTAAATCTCAGTTGTGCCGACGAGCAGCGGAGCGTCTGAATTCTCTTTTCTATCGCCCGTGAGTATCCCGACCCGCTCAGCTCCGAACTCGTCGATGAACTCCTGATACTTGGAATTGGTGAGTGCTTTTAAAGGAGACGTGTACCAGGCGCGACGTCCGCTTTCCAAAAGCCGCCGGATCTCCTCACGCGCAATCCACGTCTTGCCGCTGCCCGTAGGCGCGGTGACCAGCACGTCTTCGTATTCGAGCGCAGCCAGTGCCTCGACCTGAAATGGGTCAGGCTTGAAGGGCGCTGCGCGTGGCGTTCCGATTCCTTCGAGAAGCCGTTTGACTTCTCTTGACAGTGGAACAACCCGCGTTGCTCGTTCGTTTGCGTCGTGGTGACTGGTTCTGTGGCGGTTTTTTTCTTGGCCACGCCGATCGCGGGGCTTGCGTTTGTCCCAATTTTTCCGGTTATTTCGGCGCACAAAGTCATTCTAACGTCGCCTTTGTGGCCTGCGAAGTGCTTACGCGAACCTTGAGAGTTACAATGGCGTCTAAGTCCGGGTCACCGAATTAGCAGGATGGCGGAGTTATTCGAAAAATTTGAGGTTAATCGCGCTCCGAGATGGCCGGTGCTGTCGAAGCTTGTCGGCGCGTCCCTCGTCGTGCACCTGACGCTGTTGTGGATGGTTATTTACATTCCCGCCGTACGCGACACAGTCAACATCGCTGCGTTAATTGCCCGCACGAAGTTTGTCGATAGAGATTACGAGGCGACGCAGATTGGCGACGTGCACATGGTGCAGTTGGACGAAAAGTTTCGCTACCCCGAAGGTTACTTCGCGCTTGAAGCTCAAATCGACGGTAAACTTCCAGCACAAGCAGCCGGTCACGATCCATTTGCACCGCGAATAATCTCGCAAGCCGGGTCGACTCCTAACGTCGATCCTGAAGCGTCGCCTTCGCCGAGTCCCGATTCGAGTCCATCACCAACGGCGAGTCCTGCTGCTTCGGCGTCTCCGTCTGCTGCGGTTGCGGCAGGGCCGAGTCCGAGTCCTTCGAATAGTAATCAGAACAGTTCGCCGTTGACTCCGGAGCAAGCACAGAAGGAGCTCGAGAAGACCGCCGCACAGAACGACGTGCCGCTGCCGGATGAGACTCAAATCAATAAGAAGCCACTGAAAGACTTTGCGGCTTACGCCAATGATTTAAAGAACCAGGGCAAGCTCGATTTAAATAAACCGTTCGAGGTAGTCATCACGGCGGAGTTAGACGAGACCGGAAAATTGAAGAACTGGAATTACGTCACGAAACAGGGTGATCCGAATATCGCGGATCTCTTTGGTCGAATGATTGCGGCGCTGAACGATAGCGGATTTCTTGTTTACTTGCAGCCGATCAGCAAAGACAATCCAGGCGCGCCGGTGACGATCACAGTGAAGCAGGGAGAGCAGGAAGTGCTGGCGTCGGTGGAGTCGGAAACGTCTTCACCTGCGCGCGCTGAATCGCTCGCGCGGGCACTCAACAATTTGCTTTACTTCGGCGCCGGCTCGCGCGCCGGAAAAGATGAAGAAGTTTTGATGAAGAACACGAATGCGACGCCCGATGGGAAGAAAGTTGTGGTCAACTTTTCAATGCCACGGCAGAGCGTGGTGGACATGATTAAGAGGCAGTTGCAGCCGGGAGTATAATTTTAGCCGCGTAATCCGCGGCTAAAACAGAGATTGGAGCCAGCTATTTAGTATGGGTAGTTTCGATAAGTTTCTAACTAAAGTTTTCGGTAGCAGCAATCAGCGGTTCCTGAAGTCGATCGGACCGATAGTCGAAAAGATTAACTCACTCGAGCCGTCGGTGCAGGCGCTTTCTGACGACGAGCTGCGTGGGCGCACCGCTGTTTTCAAAGAGCGCGTCCAAAGCGTGGTCGGCGACACGACCGACAAGGATGAACGGAAGCGACTCGAGCGTGTAGCGCTCGACGAACTTTTGCCTGAAGCTTTTGCCATCGTTCGTGAAGCGAGCGTCCGAACCACCGGAATGCGTCACTTCGACGTGCAGTTGATCGGTGGCATCGTTCTGCACCAGGGCAAGATCGCTGAGATGCGCACGGGCGAAGGCAAAACGCTGGTTGCGACGTTGCCCGCTTACTTGAATGCGCTCACCGGTCGTGGCGGCGTCCACGTCGTGACAGTCAACGATTACCTCGCTTCGCGCGACGCGGAGTGGATGGGACAGATACACCGGTTCCTCGGTCTCGAAGTCGGCTGCATTCAGAACGACATGGATGATTTCGAACGCCAAGCCGCCTATGCTGCTGATATCACGTACGGCACCAACAACGAGTTTGGCTTCGACTACCTCCGCGACAACATGAAGTTTGACCTCGCCACGTGCGTGCAGCGTGGTCACTACTTCGCCATTGTGGACGAGGTCGACTCGATCCTGATCGACGAAGCTCGAACACCGCTGATCATCTCCGGTCCATCCGACGAAGCAACTGACAAATACAAGAACGCCGACGCGATCATTCCACACCTGAAAAAAGGTGAAGAGATCGAAGGCAAAAAGACAGGTGATTACGTCGTCGACGAAAAAGCACACACAGCGGTACTCACCGAAGAAGGCGTGGATAAAGCTGAGCGACTGTTGGGAGTTGGGAATCTTTACGATCCCGGGAACATGGAGCTGTTGCACTGTGTCGAGCAGGCACTGAAAGCCCACACGCTTTACAAGTTGGACCATCAATACGTGGTCCAGGACGGCGAGGTGATCATCGTCGACGACTTCACCGGTCGTTTGATGAAAGGCCGTCGCTGGTCCGACGGGTTGCACCAGGCCGTCGAAGCGAAAGAAGGCGTCGAGATCGAGAAAGAGAATCAGACGCTCGCAACCATCACCCTCCAGAATTATTTCCGACTCTACGAAAAACTTTCCGGCATGACTGGTACGGCGGAAACCGAAGCCGCCGAGTTTGCTTCGACTTACAAGCTCGACGTCATCGTTATTCCAACGCACATGCCGATGGTCCGCACCGATTTTTCTGACGTGATCTATCGCACGTTGCCGGAAAAATGGGACGCCGTGATCGAAGAGATCAAGGAGTGTCACACGAAAGGGCAGCCGGCTCTGGTCGGTACGGTTTCAGTTGAGAATTCGGAGTTGATTTCGCGCCGCCTCATGAAGGAAAAGGTGGAGCACAACGTACTCAACGCGAAGTATCACGAGCGCGAAGCCGAGATCGTTGCGCAGGCAGGACGGAAAGGCTCGGTCACCATCGCGACGAACATGGCCGGCCGCGGTACAGACATTTTGTTGGGCGGTAATCCCGACTTCATGGCCCGCGAGTTTTTGAAGAAGGAAGAGATCGATCCAGACGAAGCCACCGAGGAGCAGTGGGAAAAGGCCTTCGCGATGGCAAAGCGAATCGTCGAAGAAGAGCATCAGGAAGTTGTTGACCTCGGTGGCTTGCACATCATCGGCACCGAACGACACGAATCGCGACGTATCGACAATCAGCTTCGCGGACGTGCCGGTCGCCAGGGCGACCCCGGATCGTCGAGGTTCTTCCTGTCGCTGGAAGATGATCTGATGCGCATCTTCGCCGGTGATAAAGTCAAAGCGCTGATGCAGCGTCTCGGCATGGAGAAAGGCGTCGCGATCGAGTCGAAGATGGTTTCGAAGCGAATTGCGGCGGCGCAAAAGTCGGTCGAAGGCCGGAACTTTGAGGCTCGCAAACACCTGCTTGAATACGACGACGTGATGAACAAGCAGCGTGAGACGATTTATGGTTTGCGTCGTCAATTGATGGAAGAGCCCGATCAGCGTGAGTACCTGTTGGGTGATCCGCCGTCGGCCGGTGTTGCTTACGATTTGTTGTCAGACTTGACCAGGCAGTACCTGAATCCGGATGTGTCGCAGGACGACTGGGACGTCGAGAACTACAAGCTGCAAATCAAAACCATTTACGATTTTGACGCGGATCGCGAGCAGCTCGACATTCCCAACATGACGACGCAGGAAGTGATCGACAAGACTTGGGAGCGGCTCAAGGTCAAGTACGAAGCGAAGGAACAGCAGATTGGTCCGGAAGCGATGCGCACCTACGAGCGCATCCTGATGTTGAATATCATCGACGCGCAATGGAAGGACCACTTGCTGTCGCTCGACCACCTGAAACAGGGAATCGGATTAGTCGGTTACGGTCAGAAAGATCCGCTGGTCGAGTACAAGAAGCAGAGTTTCGATTTGTTCCAGGAGATGCTCGACCGCATCGACACCAGCACGATTCGATCGTTGTTCAATTTGCAGGTCGTTTCTGAACAGGATCCGGAGAGGTTGCAACAGCGACGACGCATGGCGGCGCGTCCGGCAGCTTTGAAATTCACTGGACCAAATCAGGGCGCGGCTCCCGCGGGTGAAGAAAACGGAAAGGTGAAGACTGTCGTCAGAGATCAGCCGAAAGTTGGACGCAACGAACCTTGTCCGTGCGGATCGGGGAAGAAGTACAAGAAGTGCCACGGAATCGCCGGTTAGAAGCCACAGATTACACGGATGTATGCGGATAAAATCCATTAAAATCCGCGTGCATCCGTGGTGAAAATTCCTTCGTGAATCCAGTCGTTGAAGCCATCATCAGTGGCAAAGCTCCGCAACCCGCTCGTCTGGCAGCAGCGCGTGGAATGTTGCCGCTCCAACAAAGCGATCTGCTCGAAGTTCTCGTTGCACTCACCGCCAGCGACGACGCTCAGATTTCATCAGCCGCCGCGGAGACACTCAAATCTGAAAGCCCAGAGGATCTTTTGCTCGCCGCCAAGGCGGAAGACACTGCTCCAAACGTTCTGGCGTATCTCGCAACTCAGCCCGATGGAACGTCAGAAGTTTACGAAGCGACGATCCTCAACGCTCGGACTCCCGACCAGGCCTTAGCAAAGCTCGCCGCAACAACTTCGCACAGCTCCCTTTTAGAACTGATCACGATCAACCAGCAGCGATTAGTTCGTTGTCCCGAGATCATAGATGCGATTCTGCAAAATCCGGCCTGCGGCGGTGAGGCCGAACGACGAGCCCGCGAAACGCGCAAGGAGTTTTTCGAAAAGGAACGCGGCGCACGACAGATTGCCGACGAACTTCGAGCGCGCGGGCAAACGGCGGCGGCCGAGTTTTTCGAAACGGCAGAATTGACCACGCCGGCTGGCGATTTGAGCCTCGATGATGCGTGGCTAATCGCGCAACACATCGAAGTAACTGATGCCGATCTCAACGACGCGTGGCTTCCGGCTGAACGTTACGAAGAGCTCGTGTTAGAGAGCACTGCGGACGTTTCTTCCAACGTTCAGCGCATCATTGAGCATGAACGTCTCGAAAGGGGCGACATCAGTGCGGAGCGAGTCTCGCTTATTCGAAAGATCATGTTCATGAATACCAAGGACAGGATGAAGCTCGCGATGAAAGGCGACCGCGAAGCTCGCAGCATTCTGATCCGTGATTCAAACAAGGTGGTCTGTTCGGCAGTCGTGAATAACCCGCGGATCACCGAGCAGGAAATAGAAAACATCGCAGCGATGAGGACGATTTCAGATGAAGTGCTTCGCTTAATCGCGCTCAATCGTAGCTGGGCGCGCTCTTACCCCATCATCCACAACCTTGCACGTAATCCACGAACGCCAATACCTACCGTGATGAACATCCTGATTCGCATTAAGACCAAGGACCTGCAAAATCTCACGCAGAACCGCAATGTTTCGGAGGCCGTGCGCCGCCAAGCCCAGCGGCTTCAGCAGGTCCGCTCAGGTGAATAGAACAGCGATCTTGACACAAAGTTGTGAGGTAATTCGCAGCACTGCGCGTGATCTGTTGCGAGAATTTCTCGAAACCTTAATAATTGTGCTTGACAGGTCACAATTCAATCGTATAAATTCTCACACAACCAATTAGCAAGGGTTGTTGGATCTTTTTGAACGCGGCTGATGGCCATTGGACGGTGCGTCTGCTTAGCCTTATTCGCTCTTATTTTTTTTACCCGCTAGCGCGCCGCCCGAATGAACGATCTTAGGTTTCCGTGGATTGTTCTCATGCTTTGTTCAGCCACCCGTTTTACCCGACCCTGCCCGATACGCTTTGCCCCGTCGATTCCCCCGAATCGGCGGGGCGCCCCACTTTAAGCTGTGGATCTTTTTAGCTGGCGGATTTACGTAACACTTCGGCGGGCTCTGCTTCTGGAGCTTCAACTTCCGTCGGAACCGCCTGCCCAATCATCCGGGCAAACAGTTGCTCATACTGATCAACTACTGTTTCCCAATCGTAATGACTTTCGACACGCTGCTGCGCTCTGTTCCTGTAAGCCTGGACCAGCGATCCGTCACGCAAAACCCGCTGTAACTTCGCCGCCAGATCGTATTCGTCGATGTAGGGAACGCCGGCTTCACCGACAACCTCGATGTTCTCGGGGGTCGCCAGCGTGAGTACACAGTTTCCATAGCCCATCGCTTCGAGCAGCGCGGGATGCGTACCGCCGACTTCAGTCGCATGGACGTAGCAGTAGGCGTTCTGCTGAAGTGCGCGATAGTCCTGTCCAAACACAAACCCCGTAAAGATTATTCGCTTATCCCCGCGAGCCTGGGCCTTCAAACTCTTGATGTAGCTTTCGGCATAAGGCGCGTCGCCGACGATCAGCAACCGGTAAGCAGTTCGAACCTTTTTAAAAGCCTCGATTACAAGATGCGCGTTGTTCTCAGGTTCGAGGCGAGACACGTACAGGACGTAACGGTTTGGCTCGACCCGCCATTTACGCACGGCAGCGCGATCCGGACGTCGCTCCACTTCGCTACCGTAGGCAATCATGGTCGATGCCGTGTTGTGTCGTGCGAGGTAATAATCCTGGATCACCTGTGCGTCCGTCACCATTTCATTCGGCAACAACGTCGACAGGTATTCTGCAAATCGATAGTAACGACGCCCGAGCCGGCCCCATTTTTTGCGTTTGTGCTCGAGGCCATCGACGTTGATCGCCACGGGCGTTCCGGTGAGTCTCAGGATGGGGCTAAAAGGTGCATTCGCGCAGTTACAAATCAGTGCCACATCGTAACGGCCCGACACCGCGTGTATGGCAGAAAGAAACGTGTGAATGACGGTATCGAAGTATTTGTGCTTGATTGTCGGCAGGATTTGGAGCCGGACGCCGTGATACTCCAATTGCCGCGGTGAAACGTAGTGCGCACGACAATACACCGTGACGTCGTGGCCGCGCGCGACGAGCCGCGTCGCGAGGTGCTCCGCGAAGGTTTCAAATCCGCCATAACTGGCGGGAATACCTCGTGTGCCTAGAATCGCTATGCGCATCAAGATACCCCCCTTGTTTCCTGGGCCACTTCCTGGTAGATGGCGAGAGTTTTTCGAGCCGTCTCACGCCAGTCAAAAGTCTCGGCCCTGGCCTGACCTTTAATGCTCAGTTCCTCACGAAGGGCAGGACTTTCTATCACCCTCTGCATGGCGGACGCAATCGCTTCGACATCAAACGGGTCCACCGCTAATGCTGCATCGCCCACAACTTCTGGCAAGCTTGTTTTATTACCGACGATCACTGGAGCGCCACATTTCATAGCCTCCAACGGCGGTAATCCGAATCCTTCGAAGTAAGACGGATAAACGAAGCAGAGCGCGCCCGAATACAGTGCCGGCAAATCCTCCTGTGGAACATATCCGGTCAAAACTACAGTGTCAGCTACGCCCGTTTCCTTGAGCGCACGCAAGGTCTCGTCGTAAAGCCAGCCGCTCTTTCCCACGAGTACGAGCTTAGGCAGCTTATCTTCTGATTTGTTTCCTCGCAACGAAGCATACGCCTGGACGAGTCGGGCCAGGTTTTTGCGAGGCTGAATAGAACCTACGGTGAGAATGTAGTCACCATCTATTCCATAATTATGTCGCACGCGTTGAAGTTCCCTGTTGTCATGGACCGGCGCGAAGTGTGCAGGCGCGGCGAGCGGGATAGCACTTACACGTTCAGCGGTGATTCCGTAGGTTTCGATAATGTCGCGGCGTCCGTGTTCTGAGAGTGAAATAATTCGCGCCGCGCGCCGGGCAGAATGCCGCACTGTTAGGCGCAACTGCGTTCGACTCCGACGCTTGAAAGTCTGAGGCAGATGCTCAAATGAGAGATCGTGAATACTCACCACCACTGGACACGGGCAAAAAGGCGGCGCGGTGAATTGCACGTGCAGAACGTCGACCGGATTTTTCCGCAGTTCAGCGCTGAGTGTCAGTGGGATTCTGATTAAGGGCGTGTGAGGAAGAGTGGCGCGAACCTTGAAATTGGGCCAACGCCCTTGGAAGCGTTCGCGCGCCTCGTCAGTCGTGATGTAGATAGTGTAATGATTGGCGCTGTCGATCTGGGCCAGCGCCTCGATCAGGTTAACGGCGTAGCTTTCGTTACCACCAAGCTTCGCCCCAACAGCATGAGCATCGATTGCGATCCGCAATCCTGTAGTCCCGAATTATTTCTTGGCGGCTGAGGCCTGGGCGTCGTCGCCCTGCTGACCTCGCGTATCGCGCTCGCGAATACGTGCAGCCTTGCCTCGAAGTCCACGGAGATAGTAGAGCTTGGCGCGTCGCACGCGGCCTCGTTTTACCAGATCGATGTGGTCGATGATGGTTGCGTGAAGTGGAAAAATTCTTTCTACGCCGACGCCAAAACTGGTCTTTCGAACGGTGATTGTTTCGCGGGCGCCGCCGTGTTTGCGAGCGATCACGACACCTTCGAAAGCCTGCAATCGTTCTTTGGTCTCAGATTCCTTAATCCGCACATGCACGCGGACCGTATCGCCTGGCTGAAACTGTGGAATATTATTACGCAACTGGGTCTCTTCAATCTTATCCAATCGATTCATTTCTCAATGCTCCTTATTCAATTCAACTATTTCAGCAGGTCAGGACGTTTACGTCTTGTTTTTTCGATCGCCGCTTCCTTGCGCCAACGCTCGATTTCCGCGTGATTCCCACTCAACAATACATCCGGCACTTTCATTCCACGGAACTCGGGCGGCCGCGTGTACTGAGGATGGTCCAACAGGCCTTCCGAAAAGGATTCATACACAGCCGAAGTTTCGCTTCCCAAAGCGCCGGGCAACAATCGAACGACAGCGTCGACCACGACCACGGCTGCCGGCTCACCGCCCGAGAGCACGTAATCGCCGATCGAGACTTCATGGGTTACCAATGCCTCGGTAACGCGCTCATCAACTCCTTCGTAACGGCCGCAAAGCAGTATGACGTGCGACAGGTTCTGCGAAATGTCCTGCGCCAGAGCTTGTGAAAAAACCTCACCCTGTGCAGACAGCAGCATCACTCGCGTCTTTGCCGGCAAATCCTCTTTCCGCGAAGCGCCGGTCAGCGCTTCGACTCCGGCGAAGATTGGCTCGGGTTTCAGAATCATTCCGTCACCCCCGCCAAACGGCCTGTCGTCCACGACGTGGTGCTTATCAGTGGTCCATTGTCGTAGATCGTGGGCCTTTACTTCGACTAGTCCGGCATTCCGCGCGCGCCTCAAAATCCCACAATCGATCACCTCGTCAAAGAACTCGGGAAAGATCGTAATGATGTCGAAGCGCAGCATCCTCTTGTCGCTAAAAGGCAATCAAAGATCTAAAAGTCCCTGTGGGGGATCCACTACGATCGTCTTTCCCGCAGGGTCGATCTCAACAACAATCGAGTCAACCAAAGGTATCAATCGTTCCTTGCCGTCTTCGTCGATGACTTCAAGAATCTCGGTTCCGCCGGTCTTAATTACTGACCGAACTTTGCCGATGTTTGTATCGCCCGCTTTGACGCTACAACCTTCCAATTCCCAGTCGTAGTAGTGATCCGCGGGAAGTGGAACACGATCCTGTTCCGGAACAGCGAATTCAAATCCAACCAACTCTTTGGCAGTTTCGACGTCGTCGTAACCCACCAGCTTCAGTATCACTCGATCGTTTTGGAACCAGTGGTTTTCGAGGTGGCCTGTTTTTCGTTCGCCGCCTGGCGCAACAAGCACCAGTTCTGCAATCTGTTCGAACCGCTCCGGAAAATCTGTCAAAAGTTCGGCGACGATCTCGCCTTTCAGCCCGCGTGGTTTTACGGCTCGAGCGATAACCACCAATTCACCCGAGTGAGCGTCCTCCATGTGGATCACTCAACGATTTCCAAAAGATATCGACGATTCTTTTTTGCTCCGGCGATGCGGGCCAGTGACCGCAGTGCGCGTATCGTCTTTCCCTGCTTACCGATGATCTTCCCAACATCATTTTGCGCGACACGCACTTCTATGAGAGTGGATCCGTTACGTTGATCGATCTCACGAACGTCCACATTCTCGCTATCGTCGACGAGCGACTTAACGATCATCTCAATGGCGTCTCGCATCGCTTAAAAAGTTAGGCTTCCGCAGCCGTAGCCTGTTCAGCCTTGGCGCTGGCCTTGATGAGCCGGCTCACGGTGTCGGTTGGCTGCGCACCTTTTTCGATCCAATAATTGACTCTGGTTAAGTTGAGTTTGATCTCAGCCGGATTCCGCGTGGGATTGTACGTACCGAGATTCTCTAAATAGGCTCCGTCGCGTTTCGACTGCTTCTCTTTCACAACCACGCGATACGACGGGCTCTTCTTGGCGCCAGTGCGCATTAACTTAATCGCTAACAAGGTCTATCTCCTCTTCTTCTTCCGTTTCTTCTTCAATTTCTTTCTTGATGGCGGAGCCGGTAACGACGGCATCTCATCACCGTCGCCGGAAAAACCAGCCATATCCGGCATTCCGGTCATCTTTCTCAACATCTTGCTCTTCAACCCACCGCCGCCAAACAGCCCGGAGCTAGTAAGCTGGCGCATCATCTGGCGCATTTCAACGTACTGCTTGATCAGTTGATTGACGCTCGCCACGTCCGTACCGGAACCGCGAGCGATGCGACGTCGCCGATTAGCATTCAGAATCCGATGATCGTTTCGTTCTTCCCACGTCATCGAATCGATTATGGCTTCGGTGCGTTTCAGCTCCGCTTCCATCATCTTCGATTGCTCCTCGTCCAACTGCGGCATTCCCATGCCACCGAGAAGCTGATCGGGAAGCAACTTCATTATCTTTGAGAAAGAACCGAGTTTTTTAACCTGGCGCAACTGCGAACGAAAGTCGTCCAATGTGAATTCGTTCTTCTGAAGCTTCTTGAGCTGCTCCTCCGCTTCATCCTGATCTACCTTCGCTTGTACTTCTTCGATGAGCGACAACACGTCGCCCATTCCAAGAATTCGCTGCGCCACCCGATCCGGGTAAAAAGGCTCGAGCGCGTCGTAACGTTCCCCGACGCCGACGAACTTCACAGGCTGCCCGGTCACCTGCTTGATTGAAAGAGCTGCACCACCACGAGCGTCGCCGTCCATCTTCGTCAGGATGACGCCGGTGATTCCAACGCGCCGGTGAAACTCTTCAGCGGAGCGAACCGCATCCTGGCCCGTCATCGCGTCGGCGACGAAAAGAATCTCGACCGGATGAGTCTGGTTCTTGATGTTGACCAACTCTTCCATCAACTCATCGTCAATGTGCAGGCGACCAGCGGTGTCGATTAACAGCGTATCGAAGCCCGTTTGCTGCGCGTGCTTCTGTGCCTCGCGCACGAGCGTCATCGGATCGTTGGTATCGGGTTGTTCAAAGATCTGCTGGCCTGTCGCTTTCGCGATGACCTTCAACTGCTCACGCGCGGCAGGCCGGTAAACGTCTACGGAAACCAGTAACGGCTTTCGATCCTGATTTTTTGCCAGCCAGCGCGCGATCTTTCCGGTCGACGTGGTTTTTCCTGAACCTTGCAGTCCAACCACCATCACCGTGTTTGGTATCTGTTTGGTGAAAACGAGCCGCGACGACTGGCCGCCGAGCAACTCCACCAGTTCGTCAAAAACGATCTTGACGACTTGCTCGGACGGCTTGAGTTCCTGCCAAACCTGCTGACCTTCGGCCTTCTGCTGGACCGAACTGATAAAGTCTTTGGCGACTTTATAGTTGACGTCGGCCTCCAACAGAGCCAGACGGATCTCTCGCAGCGCAGCGTCGACGTGCTCTTTCGTTAGCACGCCCTCGCCCCGCAAATTCTTTAGCGTGCGTTTTAATTTATCCGAGAGCGACTCAAACATATAACCCTAGGCGAAGTTCCGCGCTGCGAACGGAAACGGAAATGATAGCGGCCGACCTTGGGGGTGTCAAGGCGAAGAAACCGATAAATCACGCCGTAACCTTTGTGTTTTGACAACTTAATCCGGTGTCGGGAGAACTATCGGGACTCAGTCGGGTAACCGAAAATTTATTCAATTTGTACGGAAGAAAACTGTACGCCGTTCGTTTGATGTGCTAAATTCTCAACGCATAACACGTTTGGCGCGGCAAAACTGTAAACGGAATAGTTTTGAGCGACCCCTCCCATAAACAAAAGCATCATGAAAAGTCAGCTTGATTGATCTTTTATAGGTAATTACATGGATAAACGTGTCGGTCACGGGCCCCCAGGCCGAGACCAGCAACAGCCCCCTGGAGAGCGAGGTGTGGTCGATCTCGCCGATGCTCGGGTTAGGATTCGCTCGCGGAAGCCTACTCCCGAAGCGCTAACGCTCGAATTGGACGCAGTCCGTTCGCTGCTGGACCAGGGTCTCTCTACAGAGGCCAAGGATCGCCTCGCCTTACTCATCTCCAACGCGCGTTCAAATCCGCCGATACTTGCGCTCGCACGTTGTGCACTTTCAACTGCGCTCGAACAACAGGGCCATTACCGCGATTCGCTTGCGGCGGTTTCGATGTATGAAGCGCCGGAATCGCGCGGGAAGTTGGACGACCAGACCGTCAGTTATCTGCGGGTTCAGATCGGTCTCGGGTACAACTACAACGGCGACCATCCGAAAGCGATAGCGATGCTGAAGTCGACGTTGCGCGACTACGCTGAAAACGGCGGCGTCAAGCTGGGCCATATCTACGCGGCTTTATCTCGCACTTATCGAAGTATCAGTGAGTATCCGATTGCGCGCGATTATGCTCAACGCGCTTTGGAGTATTTCCGTCAGAGTGGCGAATGGCGCGGATTGGCGGAGTCGTATTTTGGTGTTGGCGTTGCTGATATTCACGAAGGTAACTACGAATCGGGCTTGGAAAACCTCGAACAGGCGCTGAAGCTTATCGGTGATCGACCGGCCGCTTACGTGCTTGGCAGGACTTACGCAAACATGGCGGGCGCCTGCTGGTTCCTCAAACGGCCGCAGGAAGGCATCGACTACCTCAAGAAAGCGATTACTTATTACGAGCGGACGGACCACAAGACCAACGCCGCGGACGGTTACAACAATTTAGGTATCAATCTTATTCTGATCGGGCAGTGGGACCGTGCCCAGGAGGCGCTGGAGCGCGCGTTTTCACTCGCGAAGGAAGTCGATGAGCGCGGGGCGAAAGTGCCGATGATTCTGGACTCGCTGGGCGAGCTGCACATGCTCCGCGGCGATCTGGACCAGGCTAAGGATTATTTAATTAGGGCCGTTGCACTTGCGACTGAAAACGGAAACAAGTGGTACGAAGGGCAGGCGTTGAGGACGCTTGGACGCTGTTACATCGCGATCGAAGATCCCGAAAAGGCGTTGGAAAAGGCCAGGGAAGCCCTTGCTTTAGCGGAACAGATCGGCGACCGCCAGGCGATTTGCGAGTCGCGCTTGATTGGTGCCGAAGCACATTTATTGATGCGCGACCTGGACGAGTGCAGTCGCGAGCTTCAGCGCGTCGCTGCGGACACCACCGACTCAGCCACCGATTTAGGCTTCACTGGCGAAGCACACAGGCTCAACGGAATGCTGAATATGGCGCGCGGCGATGCGGCTGCTGCGGCCCAGCATTTTGGCAGTAGCGTTTCGATCTTCGACATGCTCGGCGATCGATATCGCGGAGCCCGTGCACATCTCGAGTTGGGGCGCGCGTACGCGACGATTCTACCGGATCGCGCAGGTGAGCACCTGAGCCGAGCGTTGAATACTTTTCGAGAACTCGGCGCACGGCTTGATCTATCACGCGCTGAAGAGGAGCTGCGGGATCTTTCCGCTTCAACTCCGGAGCGGATGCAGGAACAGTCGGCGTTGACGCAGCTCTTGACGCTGCGTCTTGCTGAGGCTGTTGCATCACGCGAACTGCTGTTGCGGGAACTTGCGGCGGTGATGCGTCAGGAAACAGGAGCTCAGCGCGTCATAATCACGGAGCGCGGCGAGCGTGGCGAACCGAAAGTCGTGATTGCCATGGGGTGTACGCCTGCGGAGAGTGTGAAGATCGCCACAGATCTCGACGCCGTTGAGGACGACGCTTCGCGCGAACGGTATCGCAAGAAGCACGATGCCGAAGTCATTCTCCTCGAATCTTCAAATGCGCCGGCGGCAAAGATGTATTTAGCGCCGCGAAACCGGGCGCAGCTACCGAAGGGAGTGGCGCTCGAGCCGTTGTTGCGTGTGGTCGAGTTGGGAATGGACGTTTGCGCGTTGAGAGCGGGTGCTCAGAAGAGCGGCACGCACGAAAATGCAGATGAGATGACGGGCACGAGCTTGATGCCTGGGTTCATCCATTCGAGTCCCGCGATGACGCAGTTGGTCGAGGAGGTTCATAAGATTCGTTCCTCGGATGTGACTGTGTTGGTGACGGGCGAGTCGGGCACGGGCAAGGAGTTGGTGGCGCGTGCGATTCACGCGATATCGTCGCGACGTGCGAAGGTGTTTGTGCCGTTCAACTGCACTGCGGTGCCGAAAGAGCTGTCAGAAGGTTACCTGTTTGGTTACAGGCGGGGCGCTTTCACGGGCGCTGTCCATGATTCGCAAGGTGTAATTCGAACTGCTGCTGGCGGAACGCTTTTTCT
This sequence comes from Pyrinomonadaceae bacterium, assembly GCA_044867025.1. Lineage (GTDB taxonomy): Bacteria > Acidobacteriota > Blastocatellia > Pyrinomonadales > Pyrinomonadaceae > PSRF01. The sequence goes on from JBIOUJ010000042.1 coordinate 18,030, forward strand.
CGACGAAGTTGGGGACTTGCCACTGGACGTTCAACCGAAGTTGCTGCGGTTCCTTCAGGAAGGCGAGATACAGCCGCTCGGTGAACAACGGCCCAGCAAAGTCGACGTGCGCATCATTGCCGCGACGAATACTGATCTGGAAGACATGGTGGCGCAGGGTCGTTTTCGTGAAGATCTTTACTACCGGCTCAACGTGATTCGATTGCGAGTGCCGCCACTAAGGGAACGTCGATCTGAGATTCCGACGATCGTCAATTACTACGTCAACCATTACTCGGCGAAGTTTGGGCGGAAGGATATACAGATCACGCCGCAGGCCGTCGACTTGTTAATGGTGAGCGATTGGCCTGGAAACGTGCGGCAACTTTGTAACGAGATTCAGCGCACCGTAGCCCGCGCGGAAGATGGAACGATAATCACGCCCGAGCACCTTTCGCCTGAATTGAAGCGAACGTCCTCTCCAACGACCCCATCGGCTGCGTCGATTGCGTCGATACCTTCCGCCTCTGGTTTGCAGAGCACGGGCGGTACTTTGGCTGATGCGCTTGCCGAAGTTGAGCGGCGAATGATTTCCGATGCTTTGCGCCGTCACGGCGGCAACATCTCACGCGCTGCGCGCGAGCTTGGATTGACGCGACGCGGCCTCTACCTGAAGCTTGAGCGCCACGAACTCAGCGTGAGTGCTTAAATTCCGTTAAATTTGGACGGTTTTACGTTGCGAGATCTCCTGGGCGATGCTTGAGATCTTGTTGATGTCGAATGGTTTGGCGACGACCCAGTCAGCCCTCACGGCATTTCTCGTCTGGACGCTAATCGCGTCGGCCCAGCCGCTGATAATCGCAATGGGCATCGTCTTCGAGCGTTCCCGGATTTCGGTTACAAGTTCCCAGCCGCTCATTTCGGGCATTCCGATGTCGGTGAATACAGCGTCAAACTTACCCTCGTACTGGTTGAAGAGGGCCAAAGCGATCTCGCCGCTTTGAGCTGAGACTACCTCGCAGCCCTCTGCTTCCAACGCCTCGATTAACACTTCGCGCACGTGAGTTTCGTCGTCGACGACGAGTACTCGGACTTTGTCGTCGGAAGTTGGAATTGCTGATTCGACAGGCGTGGCGCCTTCTTCTGTTGTTGAGGTTGGCGAAACTTTCGGAAGTGAAATCTTGAAAGTGGTGCCCCGGCCGGGTTCGCTGTCGACCTCGATTGAGCCTTCATGGCGGCGAATGATACCGAAGCTCACGGCCAGGCCCATGCCCGTGCCGGCCTTGCCTTTGGTCGTGAAGAACGGATCGAAGAGTCGCTGCTTGACTTCGGGCGTCATTCCGGTGCCGGTGTCTGTAATACAGATCATGACGCGATCTCGGGTTTCCTGAGTCGCGACGCGCACTTCGCCGCCGGACGGCATGGCGTCGACGGCGTTGTAGATCATGTTCACCAGCACTTCGCGTAGTTCGACGGGGTCGCCCTTGATGTGGGCTATGCAGTCGGCGTGGAGAGCGAAGCGTATTGGAGCGAATTCGGAGCGTGCCTCCCAGCGCGGGCGCGTCATTTCGCAGGCGTCCTTGAGGAGTTCGGCGATGGAGATGATTTCGAATTCGCGGCTGGGGCGCTGGCGTGCGAAGTCCTGAATGCGACGGATGATGTGGGCGCCGTCTTCAGCGCTCTTGATGATTAGCTCGAGGCCGGCTTCAATCTTGGCGGGGTCATTGCTATTTCGCAGGATCAGCTGCGCCCGGCCCAGGATGCCTGTAAGGGTATTGTTTACGTTGTGCGCCACGCCGAATGAAAGCTCGCCGAGGGCCGCCATTTTCTGCGCGTGGATTTCTTGCTCGCGCTGTGCCTCGTGGCGCGTGTGCGCCTCGGCAATAGTCTCAAGACACTTCCGAAGCCGTTCCCGGGTGGCCTGCTGTTGCGAGTTGGCGAGCAACTGGTTAGCCTGCGCCCCAATCTCCCGCCGCTCATCATCGGCGAGCTGGTCACACATTTCTTCAATCAGGATCAGCAGCGCCCTCCCCGCACCCTCTCGATTCCCACACCGTTCTGACATTCGCCGAGCGCGTTCAAGGATTGGTTTCGCTTGGTGCGAATGCCCTATTCGGCAGAGAACTAGTCCCTGAGTTGTCAATGCCTCAGCAAGAATTGCATCTTCACCCATAGGCTCTAGTGCGGTGACTGCTAATTCAATTGAACGGTTTGCGAGGTCGTATCGCTCAGATCCCACATAAAGTTGTGCAATAGTCTCATCAACCTGTGCTCTTCTGACCTGATCACCGAATTTCTCGAAAATAATACGAGCGCGCTGAAGATGTTGTTGGGCGTCGTCAAATCTTCCCAGCGTCAAGAGAAGGTAGCCAAGGTTATTCTCGGTGATTGCCGTGTTGCGCTGATTTCCCAATTCATCGAACTCAAGAAGTGCCTGCTGATAATAGCTGAGAGAGCGATCACAGTAGCAACTATCATTTTCAGCCACGCAAAGGTCTTTCAGAATAGTAGCAAACTCTAAGTAAATACGACCCTTTATCCAAGGTCGCTCTGACTGAATTAAATCTAGAGTTTCGTTAACTAAGCTGAAAGCATCCTGAAGTCGACCGGAATGACGTTCGACCAAGGCCAAACGGTATAACGCAGCGCTTCTTAAGCTTTTCTGCGGCTTAACAATCCGATTTAGTGTGGACTGGAGGGTGAGTCGGGAAAGATCGAAAAGCCCTTCCCAAAAATAACAAGCGGCCAACTCGATCTCAGCCTCTAACGCGCGAGCGTGTTGCCCCACTTGTTCGAAAAGAGCTATGGCGCCACTCAATAATGCTTCAGCCGGTTTTTGCCCTCCCGTGAGCCGCTGCGTACTGGCAATGGCAGAGCTCAACATACCCGCTATAAACAGAAA
>JBIOUJ010000043.1:0-10192 GCA_044867025.1 Pyrinomonadaceae bacterium
CGTTGACCCACCCGCTACCGCAGGTGGTACTGACTCCGATCCAAGAGCGGCGCGCTGCTTCGGCCACGCCCTCGATCTTAATACCCTCATTCTCCGAAATGTTCTTTCGCTTTTCGCCATAACAGCAGAGAGGGTCATTCTCGTAATCCAGTCTTCGGTCAGGAGTAACTACATGGATCTGCTGTATAGCATCCTTAAAATTACATCGATGATTGCCACCGGTGCATTCGGTGCATTAGGTCTCCTAACGAAATATAAAGATGACAAAGGGACGATCACGACATGGGGACGGATCGCTCTGGCGGGTATTCTGCTTTCGTCAGGTTTTTCGCTCGGTCTGTATATTCTCGAAACGTCGAAGGCGAAGGCAGCGGCAGAAAAGGCTAAGACTGAAGCGGAAGCAACATCTCATGTGCTCAAGAATATTTTATCGAACGCACAAACTACAGCCGCTGGTTTAGAACAAACCTTGGACCAACAACGTCGGAACCTGGAACGGTCGGATTACATAGCGTCAGGAATGGAAAACAGCCTTGCATCGCAACAGTTAGTCGTGAGTGGGAATAAGACAATCCTGAGTGGCGTAACAAACTCAGTGAAAAAGCAAGGTGAGTTATTAACCCTCAATACAGGCACGTTGAATGAAGTCACCCGTGGACTTTATCCAATTAAGGATGTCACGATCGGTTATTGGATTAGTGTACCAACCGATCATGTTCAACTTAAGAAATATATCGATCGCTTTGATCGAGAGTTAACTCCGCTTCTACCGCGCCTGACTTTCGATTCCCGCATCTCCTGGATTAAAGGCGGGAGTGGCGAAGAAGACAGTAGAAGGTATCGCCGGTTTTCTTTTGGTGCAGACGCCCCTTTGGCTCCAAGCCAAACGACTGAAAGGCTCGCCTACACGATACTTGGCTACTCGGAAGTTCAGTTAGAACTCTTCAAGCAACCGATTGACCCGAGCAGTTATCGGGTGAGCTTCGAGTATCGGACTACTCCTATCACGCCGGATTTGAAACTCAGCGTGGCCGGTGGATTCTCCAGCGGTCTTTCAGGAGAACATCGGATTGACTATGACATAAAGTCAAAGCAATTCAGCCTGTCTGCAAGCAGCCTCCCGTCCGATCCGCGATACTGGAATAGCACAGGTAAAATTCTTGGCATTCCAGATCTTCTAGGGGCGCAAATGATTGTGCGTCTTCCGTCCATTATGGTTTCGGGCGACGCGACGGTAGATGCGTATCTGCCGGAGGTACGAAGACACTTTGAATTAGACACATTAATTATTTCGTTAGCGGGTGGCCGTCAGTTTTGGTTTAGCAGGGACATGTTTAAGAAGTATATTGATGAAAGAGGTTATCCCGTTTACAGTTTTATTTTTCCGAGTACGTCGGAGGAATTAAGACGGCTGGAGAAATAACCGTTAATGCGCTTAGTCGGCGCCAAGACCGGAACTGCCAATAACCCCTCCCAACTCTCTAAGACGTTTTCTCACAGACTGAACCCGTCTGGCACTCATCTTGCCGAGAGCGTCTCGCACGTGCAAGGGTGTTTCGAACGCATGCACGTCGGCGGATCTATGAGCGCTCTTGTTCCAAAAGTCACACGCGAACTTACAAAGATGCGGCGAACGCTGCGCGAGACGTTCGGCCTCGACAAACTCCGCCGCGGCCAGGCCGAAGTCATTCGTTCTGTGCTCGAGGGCAACAACACGCTCGCGATCATGCCGACCGGAGCAGGGAAGTCGCTCTGCTACCAATTACCTTCGTTGCACCTGCCCGGCACGACTGTCGTCGTGTCGCCGCTCATCTCGCTGATGAAAGATCAGGTCGATAAGTTGGAAGAAGCCGGCCTCGAAGCGTCGCAGTTGAATAGCGCACTAACGACGCAAGAGCATCAGGAAAACCTCGAACTGATTAAGACCGAGAAAAGCGACTTCATCTTTGTCACGCCGGAGCGTTTCACAAACCAGGAATTTCTTGGTGAGTTACGAGATCAAGCGCTCAACTTTGTCGTCATCGACGAAGCACACTGCATCTCGGAATGGGGCCACGACTTTCGTCCCGCATATCTGTCTCTCGGCGCTGCGATAAAGTCGCTCGGTTCGCCGGCCGTGTTGGCTTTAACTGCGACCGCCACGCCTGAAGTCACAGCCGACATCGAGAGGCAACTCGATCTCGGAAAATTTCAAGTGGTGAAGACGGGTATTTACCGGTCTAATCTTCAGTTTGAAGTCAAGCGAGTTACAAACGAGCGTGAGAAACACGAACAGCTCATTCGAATGCTGAACGAACACGAAGGCACCGGCATCATCTACGCGGCGACTGTCAAAACCGTTGAGGAGCTGACGGATTGGTTGAAAGGGTTCGACTTCAAAGTCGACAAGTACCACGGGCGCATGAAAGCAAGCGATCGCAAGCAGAATCAGGACGCATTCATGAACGATGAATTGAAAGCGATCGTGGCGACGAACGCTTTTGGAATGGGCATCGACAAACCGGACATCCGTTTCGTTGTCCATTACCAGATGCCCGGTTCGCTCGAAGCCTACTATCAGGAGTCGGGCCGCGCTGGTCGTGACGGCGAGCCTGCAACGTGCAGTCTGTTTTATCAACTCAACGATCGGCGCACTCAGCAGTTCTTTCTCGGCGGCAAGCATCCGAAGTTCGACGACATTCTCGCCGTGCATCAAGCGTTGGAGACACTGAATGCGGCTGAGACTCCGGTTGCGCTGTCGACGGTGCAGGAACACGCAAACACTGTGAGTGACGGCAAGGTGCGCGTCGTTTTGTCGCTGCTGAAGGAACTGAAGCTCGTGAAGGAGCTGCGTGGTAGTCAGTTTCGCCTGTTGAGAGTTGACGTAGAGCAACGCGAAATCGAAGAACTCGCGCGCTTGTCGGAGGAGAAAGTTAATAAGGACAAAGAGAAACTGGAGCGAATGATGCAGTACGGGCAGAGTGCGATGTGCCGTTGGCGACTGTTGCACGACTACTTTGCTGAAGAGATGGAAGATGAGCGCTGCGGAAACTGTGATAACTGCATTCATCCGCTGGAGGAGCAAATCGCAGTGCCGCATCGCGCTGTGGCGCCGGCAGTTTAGAGTTCAAGCTTTAGCTTGCCGGTTTCGAAACAGCAGCCTAAAGGCTGAACTCTGAACTGTTGAATTGAATTAGACATGCTTGATTGGATTCAGTGGCCGGCCATGGTAGTCACCGTCATTGCGGCGTGGATGGTGGGCTCGCAGAAAAAGTTCAAACGCAACTGGGGCTTCTGGTTGTTCCTGTTGAGCAACGTGCTCTGGATCGTCTGGGGCTGGCACGACAAGGCCTACGCCCTCATCGCTCTCCAGCTAGGCCTTGCATTTCTGAACATCCGCGGAGCAATGAAGAACACTGCCTAGAGTTGAAATACTGTCTCATTTCTGAAACAGCTTCGTGAAAGTCACTTGGCATGTTGAACTCAGGAGGCTGTTAAGTTATGAGTCAATCGCAGATATTCAACGACGAAGTTTCGAACGCTATCAAGGATCCGGATGATTGGAAGACCGGGGATGAAGAGATGACCGGCGCTCAGTGGTCGTATCTTCAGACGCTCGCTGCTGAAGCTGGTGAAGAGGTCGATCCGAATCTCACAAAAGCGGAGGCGTCTAAGCGCATAGAAGAGTTACAGCAAAAAACCGGGCGTGGAATCGATCGATGATAGTCGTGATTCGAACGACGATCATGCTGCTCGCGTGCGCGATCCTGGTAAGCACCAGTGTCGCGCAGCAGCCGCAAGACCCGCCGTGGCTCAAGGAGTTCGCTTTCAAGCGCATCGTTTACTCCGTTCCGGAGATGACGCGAGTGAAGGTGACGAAGAACTTGACTTATAAGCACATGTCCGGTGAGGAGCTGAAACTCGACGTTTACTCACCGCTGGGGAAACAGCGTCGACCAGCCGTCATCTTCATTCATGGTGGACGCATCCCGCGAAACTTACTCACGACACCGAAAGATTGGGGCGCCTACGTCTCCCTCGGGCAACTCGTCGCAGCATCAGGTTTCGTCGGCATCACTTTCAACCACCGCTTCTACGCGTGGGAAAGTCTCGCTGACTCACAAAGCGACGTAATGGACCTCATCGCTTACGTCCGCGATAACGCCGAATCGCTCGGTGTAGACAAGGATCGAATCATTCTGTGGGCGCTCTCAGCCGGCGGAATTTTCCTCAGCCGACCGTTGCAGCAGTCGCCGCCTTACATCCGTTCCATCGTTGCTTACTATTCAGAGTTGGATTTACAGAACCAGCGCAGGGCTGCGCCTGCGTCTGTAACTGACGAAACGCTGCGAGAGTTTTCACCGGTTCACCACCTGGGCAACAAAGAGAAGAATGTCCCACCGATCTTCATCGCAAGAGCAGGCCTTGACGATAAGGAACTAAATGACGGAATCGATCGCTTTGTACAACTCGCACTCTCCAGGAATCTCACAGTCGAGGTTGTCAATCACGCTACAGGACATCACGCCTTCGACATCGAGGACAATAACGACCGTTCACGCGAGATCATTAAACGAACAATAGAGTTCATCAAAGCGCCTCGTTAATCCAGACAATCACAAGACGTTTTGCGACAACAACAACGCACTATTCTCTGGAAACGAGCCAGGGGAGCGGAATAAGGCAAACACAACTCAAACCGTGGCGGAGCATTGATAAATTTGGGCAGCGAAACCTCAGATGCAGCCGTGCCGCTACAGGGCATGTACTCGGCATCGAAGCACGCCGTTAAGAAGTCTGTCGGAATAACGCCGAAGGCGTTCGCTAATTTCAGCCCAGAGTTCAAGCGTAGCGAGAACCCTGGGTAATCGAATCAAAATGTATTTTGAACCCTGAAAGAGTTGGGCAATTGGCGAACGCTTTCAGCGTTTCGACTTAATTTTATTTGCTAACCCAAGGTTGTCGCTAATGCTCCAAACCTTGGGCTGAAATTAGCGAACGCCTTCGGCGTTATTCCGACAGACTCTTAAAGGTTCACTGATGCACTGCGCATGGAAGTTGAGGCTGACAAACTGCCAATCTGCATCACGCTAATCAAGCCGTTGCACTGGCGGCGTGGCTCGGTTCTAAGTTAAGCTCCCCGACAGTTTGAGGGGAGCTAAAGTCGATGATGATTACGTTGTTGAGCTTATTCCTATTCTTCACGCCAGTGCAGGACCAGGTGACCTCAACGCCGGCGCAACCTGTCGAGGTTCTCGGGGTGGAGGTATTTTTGTACGAGCTGACCGTTCGCAACGTTCGCCCACCGCGTGAATCGTCGCCGCCGTCCGGTCCCCTCAGTAACACTGACGTAATCGGCGTGCGCGGGTCATCAACGGGGCGCAGAGACCAGCCGACTATAGAGAGCCGTTCCAGTGATCTGGCCAGGGTCGGCAATGGAACCGGTACTGGAACGGGTGCTCAGCCCGTTTTCATACGAAAGTCGGGCGGCTACCATTATGAGTACCGCGTGCAGGTCAAGAACGTCAGCCCGAAAAAGATCAAATCCATAACTTGGGAATACCAGGTCACAGACAGTTCAGGCGCCACGATCATCTCGCAACGCCTCTTCGTTTGCAGGACGACTGTCAAACCGGGCAAGCTCGAGCTATTGCGCGCGGGCACTCCCGCACCTCCCAACCGAGTCGTGAGTGCCGACGCCTCTGACGAACAGTCTCAAAAACAGCGAGTGGTCATAAATCGCATCGAGTACAGCGACAAGACCACGTGGACCCGCGATGCCTGGAAGCCGGAAAACTTGACCGGTAGTGCGGCCGCAAGGGTCAAAGACTTACGCGACGGTCAGTGCACACCGCTGTAGGATAATTGAAGTTTTTCTCTGCGAATCTCTGCGTTCCTCTGCGTCTCTGCGGTAAACGGCGGGTAGAGCATATTAACCGCAGAGGCGCAGAGGAACGCAGAGATTCGCGGAGTTAAAACCAAGGCACTATCCACTACAGGTCGGCCCATTTACCTTGTCGTCGTGCTCCCACGCGTGGCAACGAGACACGTGGGCCACGCGATCTCTTGTCGTTGTCTAGAATGTTAACGGTGGCACTGGTTTGACTACCCAGATTCGCGTTCGACGCATTGCTCAATCCAACGTTGAACGTCTCGTTTGATTCCCTGACGATGTCGTCGGTGATGGCGACATTGAAACTCTTCGATGTCTCACCTGCTGCAAAAGTGAGTGTTCCGGATATGAGGTTGTAATCGCCGGGGCTCAAAGCGCTCCCATTCGACGTCGCGTATTGAACACTTGCGCTTCCCGCAGTGCTGCCGCTGCGAGTCACCGTGATCGTGACGGAACCAGCATCTTCATTGACGCTGTACGACGCAGCGCTGAATTGAACGACGCCGAGTGGTGCGGGTGCCGGCGTAGGCGCCGGCGTGGGCGTTGGAGTCGGAGTCGGAGTCGGAGTCGGTGTTGGAGACGGTGGCCCACCGCCTGACTGTGCAGCGTTCAAAGCATCGATGTCACAACCGAGATCTTTTCCATCCGTGCCGGCGGACTTATACGTGGCGTCGGCGACTCGAAATGCCGAATCAATCACGCCATTGATCGACGACGGGAAAAAATTGTTCGCCGGGTAAACGGATGCTGATCCGCCTGCGATCAGGTTTCTTTGAAACACGTAACCGGGCGCGTAAGTGGTCAACGCAGCAGTGCCTTCCCCTGCATTGTCGCCGAAAAACCCGAAGCCTGAACGAAGGGTGATGTTGTTCGTATAGACGAAGCCGCTTGCAGGTTCGCCATGGAACGCCGTCACGTTGCCACTTTGAAGGTGCGTGTTGTGATTGATGGTAACGTTATTGAAACCGGTTACAGTGTAAAAGCGGTTGGCGATGCCGATAAACAAATTGTTTGCGATCGTCAATCCGTTACCGCGACCCGACGGAAATGGAAGATCGGCGCCCAGCAACTGCACCGCCTGATCGGTGTTCTTAACCGTGTTGTTAGTGAAGCTGATGTTCTCCACTGTTGCCCACGGCATTTGGCCTTGCTCGCTGCGGACTGTGAATAGAACTGCATAACCGATCTGAATGGCAGTCCAGCAGTTTTCAAGCACGTTGCCATCGACGATCACATTGCGCGCGTTCTTGAACTCCAGGAGATTTATGATATTCCATGGAATGCCGGCGTAACCGGGATCGCCCACTTTCCATGACAACGGCTTGAAGAAGTAGTTGCGCCGGATCTCGATGTTGGATGGAACGAGATTGGGAATCGAGGGCAGCGCACCGCCAAACATCACGTTTTCGCCGGCCGCTTCCAGGTAGTTGTTGATGATCTTGTAAGGCCCGGGTCCATTCCATCCGCATATTGCTTGTGTGTCGATGCCGACGGCGTGAATGTCCGAAATGTAGGAATTCAGTATCGAGGTTTCCGCGCTGTTGAGGCTGATTCCGCGCTGAACAGCCTGTGTTGGAAATCCGTGAATCCACAAACGATCCAGGATCAGATCGTGCGGTACGTCTGAAAGACCCTGAGTTGAGTCGCCAAGGCGGACGAGATCGTAAACTAAGTCCGTTGAACTGACCGTGGAGATATCAAGACCGATCAACTTGTAGTGATGTGCGCCACGAGCGGTGGTGATTATGGGATCACCGCCCACGTTGGAACGTAGTTTTGCGAGCAATCCACTCTGCGACGGTGTAACGCGTCCGGTAATTTCGCCGGCTCTCGAAGACTGGATCGTTATGTATGCGTCGCCGGACTTCCTGGGCAGCGTATATGGACCACGGTAGGTCGCTCCTGATTCGACGATGATCGTGTCGCCGGGTGCGGCAGTGTTGATGGCCGCTTGCAGATCACCTCCGGCGGGCACTACAAGAGTTGCGCCGAGAGTGGCTGAAGCAGATGTAAATAAGATTAAAAGGATGACTAAGACATTACTTCTTCTTCTGAGACAAACGCTGCGTTGGGGAAAACAGACTTGGGAGATCGACATTTGTGCTCCGTAGAATGATTACAGGGATAGGTAGATCGGATTTCATATCTTTATCGGGTTTATCGGGATTTTTATTTCGGGAAGGAATTACTGCTCGAACGCGGAGAGACTACATGAGGCGACGGTCATCGCAGGTTGTGACGCGATTACAAAATTGTTGCCGCCCCCAAGCTAAAGCTTGACAGAATGAGACGGGCCGCCTTCGGCGTTATTTGGAGAGGAGACTGGAATGCGAAGACCGATCGGTTTAGCGCTGGCGATCTTCCTGATCGCGCCCGGAGTAACACACGCGCAGCGATACACCACTTCTGACGGTCGACTGCGTGTCGCTCTCGCTAAGCAACCCTTTTCTCCTACCGGATTTTCCTCCGGTCCCGACACGATGGCTAACGGCGGTATTCAAAAAATTCTCGAAGAAATGGGCGTCACACTTCGCACAGACGAAGCTGCGCTCACTACTGACGAAGCCACGGAGTATGGCGGATGGAAACGCTTAGGAATGGCGCTCGGTCATTTCGCCGATATCGTGACGAAGAACGAGCGCGATGGATATTTCACTGTTGGCCTGCTCGCGACCTGCCCTTCAATGCCTGGACTCGTTGCGGGTTTGCAACACTCAGGACCGAATCGCAAGCCGCTCAAAATCGGGATGCTGTGGCTGGATGCACATCCTGACTTCAACACGCCTGAGACCACGCGCAGCGGCTCACTTGGAGGAATGCCCGTCGCAGTTGCAACTGGTCGCGCACTTCGCCGTATGCGATTGGATGCACATCTCGACCCGCCTCTTAACGATCGACATGTGGTGATGGCCGGCGTGCGACTAACAGATCCTCTCGAACAGGACCTGCTCGATCGATCGTCAATTCAGCAGCTCAGCGTTGACGATCTGCGAAACATGACTCCCGCAGTTTTCGCTCAACTCGATCGTCTTAGTCGACTCACTGACAAGATCTACGTACACATCGACATGGACGTGCTCGATCCGAGAGAGGTAATGGGTCACGGGAACAAGGTGCCCAACGGCCCTTCGAGCGAGCAACTGGCGAAATTGTTTGAGACGATCTTCACGCGCTATCCGAAGGCCTCGGCGATTGGGTTTGCAACGATTCCCAGCACTGACGAGGGAGGTCTCTCGCTCGCAGCGGTGAATCGTATGATCGCAGGTGCGATCCGCGGCGTGAAAGCTCGAGAGCAGCGTCGTCGATAAAGCAACCCTATACTCCAACATCAAATCGAAGCCGCTAGAGCTGTTGGGTCCACTTATGAACATTCTTCACAAAGTCGGAGCCTGCGTCGTATTTGTCGCGGTTTGTAGCGGCGTCACGAATGCTCAAGTTCCTTCTGTGCTCAGACGCATGGGCCTGAATGGACCAGTGCGCAAAATACGTGTGGAATTCCAGGAGTACCACTGGGAGGATTCGAAATGGGGCCCCACCGGCGACACGCTTCACCATGTGATCCGGTACGACCGTGAGGGACGTTGTCTCACGTCACACATCGATCCCGGATCGGGTTGGCGCGCGTACGGCCTTTCCCTGCCTCCAGCCACCGCGAGCGCATCTCGCCGATACGAGCTTTTCCGGAAGCGCGATGGTAAGAAGACGTGGAAAACGGTGTGGTACTTCGATAACGAAGGCAGGCTCGCACGTTTCGAGGCGTACGGGATCTATGACGACCGCGCCGCGCTCTCAAACTGGCACCACTACACTTATGATTCTCAAGGACGCGTTGTGGAGATGACGTACTGGGCCGATTGGGGATGGTCCCCAATGCAAACAGAGCCCTATCCTCCAGTTCGCGTGAAGTACTGGTTCGACGACGCCGGGCGAATCGGCGGATGGACCGAAGGCGGAAATCGAGATAGCCGGTCGAGTCTGACCTACGACAAACAAGGCCGGCTGGTGAAACAGGTCGAGGAAACGGAAGATTACGTAACAACGGACACTTGGGATGGATATGACGAGCACGGCAACTGGACGCTTCACACTAACACGCGGAGTTGGCGAACAGAGGATGGAGATGAGCCGGAGCATAAAACCGTAGTACGACGTTCGATCACATACCGAGGCGCATAACAGAACCGAGCGCGGTAGCGCCGGGTCGATCGGCTTTGCCTCAAAAGTCAGGAGTCGAACTTGGATAAATGTCAGTACCACCTGCGGTAGCGGGTGGGTCGACGATGAGCATGTGATATTGCTATGGATTTTGAATTCTGATGG
>JBIOUJ010000044.1:0-34204 GCA_044867025.1 Pyrinomonadaceae bacterium
GGTTGACCCACCCGCTACCGCAGGTGGTACTGACCCGACCCAAGTACAACTCGTGACTCTTGAGGCATAGTCCCTCAGGGTTGTTAAAACTCATTACTCTTGTCGGAGTGTTCAACCTGCGTATCGATCCACGACTCTGGCACCGCTGTTTCGCCGCCACTGACCTTCACCTCATCAGCATCTGCCGGCAACATCAAATAAACTTTCGTTTCAACTTTCTGATTACCGAAGACGTGAACGTTCACCGGCTTAGTTCGTCGCAGCGGCACAATCTGTTCGTACTTGCCAAAAGAGATCGCGCCTGTCGGACAGACACTCGCGCACATCGGTTTCAATCCCTCAGACGAACGGTCGTAACACATGTCGCACTTCATCTGGAGATGGATCTCCGTGTTGTACTTCGGCACTCCAAACGGACACGCGTTGACGCAGTTTCTGCAATCCAGACAGCGCGGTTTCAGCGCGGACATAACTACGCCGTCATCTGAAACTTTGATCGCGTCAGCCGGACAAACCAACGCGCACGTCGGCTCCTTGCAATGCATACACAGCGTCGGCATCGTCGCCGTTGTTTCGGCGCGATCGATGTAGTCGACAAAGATCATCGAATACCCTTTGTGTGTCGCACACTCGCGACAAGCAGCAACACAGGCTCGACACCCGATGCAGCGTTGCGGATCGATGAACATCGTCTCTTCCATCGGCTAACCCCTTTGCACCTCGCTCGCTGATGCGCCTTTGCGTTGCCGGCCGAGAATCGGTAACTGTCGCGAATGAATCTTTTCAATTCTCGCGGCGCAGGCCTTGAACTCAGGAATTTTCGAAGTCGGATCCAGCGCGGGATTCGTAAGTTGATTGACTGCTAACTGCTCGCCCCAGTGATACGGAATAAAGATCGTATCAGGACGAATTGTCCGCACTATCAACACGGGAAACACGCCATCGCCGCGCCGCGAGACCACCCGCACACGCTCGCCGTCGTTGATTTTCAGTTTCGCCGCTGTCTCGGGATGTACCTCGACATAGGGTTCTGGACACTGCTCGACGAGAAACCCAATGCGTCGTGTTTGATTACCTGAAAGATACTGATAGACCACGCGTCCACTGGTCAGTATCAACGGAAACTCTTCGTCGGGAACTTCTTTCGGCGGGTTGTATTCAATCGCATGAAACTTCGCCTTGCCGTCGGGATGATAGAAGCGATATTCAAACAGCCGCGGCGTACCCGGATGATCTTCAGTCGGGCATGGCCAGAAGATGCCGTTGTTTGCTTCGATCTTCTCCCAGGTTATGCCGTAGTAATCGGCGTTGCCGCCATGCGACGCGACACGCAACTCTTCGAAAATTTCACGAGGCGAATTGAAACCGAAATATTTTTCACGACCCATGCGCCTCGCGATTTCCTGCACGATCCACCAGTCAGCGCGCGCCTCGCCCGGTGGATTGTTGGCTTTGTTGATCTTTACGACGCGCCCCTCGCTGTTACAGGTAACGCCTTCGTCTTCACTCCACGCTGAGCCGGGCAGGACGACATCCGCGTAACGCGCTCCTTCCGACATGAAGAAATCGATGCAGACGTAGAAATCGAGGCCTTCCAGCGAACGACGAATGTCGTTGATATCGGGAAGACTCACCATCACGTTGTTGCAGATCGACAGCAAGCCCCGTATCTCACCTTCACGCATCTTCGTGAACATCTCGACGACAGAGACTCCTGCTTGCGGTAGTTCTGCTTCGGGCAGATCCCAAACCTGAGACACGTGTTTGCGATGCTCGGGGTTCGAGATCGAACGTTGTCCGGGAAGTTGATCCGCTTTTTGACCATGCTCACGTCCACCCTGGCCGTTGCCCTGGCCGGTGATGGTCCCATAGCCACAACCGGGCGCGCCTATCTTGCCCGTAGCGAGTACGAGATTGATGTAAGACAGCACGTTGTTGACGCCGTTCGTGTGATGTTCAATGCCGCGAGCGTGCATCAGCATGGCGGTTTTCGCGCGCCCGTAAAGTCGAGCAGCCTCGACGATCTTTTGTGCAGGCACACCGCAAATCTCGGCAGCGAAGTCGGGCGAATATCGGGAGGCGACGTCAAGCGTCGCGTTCCAGTCGTTCGTGCGTGAATCGATGAAAGCGTGATCGATAAGGTTCTCTTTGATGAGGACGTGAAGCATTGCATTGGCCAATGCGACGTCAGTGCCGGGCTTGAGCTGAAGATGCAGATCTCCCTGGCGGGCGGTCGCAGTCTCGCGTGGATCGACGATGATCCAGCGTCCGCCGTTGTCGCGCTGTTGCCAGAGAAACTTATTCAGCACGGGGAAGGTTTCGGCGCAGTTCGATCCGGCGATCAGTAAGACTTCAGCCAGCGGAATGTCGGTCCAGGGGTTGGCTGCACGGTCGATGCCGAAGGCTTTGTTGTTTCCTGCCGCCGCCGACACCATGCAGAGCCGGCCGTTGTAGTCGACGTATCGAGTACCCAATCCAGCACGCGCGAACTTACCCATCAGGTAAGTCTTCTCGGTCGTCAAAGAAGAGCCTGAATAGACGCCGATTGAATCTTTACCGTGAGTCGTTTGCAGCTCTTTGAATTTCGCAACGACGAGATCCAGCGCCTCGTTCCAACTCGCCCGCTCGAAGCGACCGTTGCGTTTGATCAGCGGATAAAGCAGCCGATCCGGATGATGGACTTGCAGGTAAGCGGTGACACCCTTCGGACAAAGCCGTCCTTCATTAACGGGAAAGTCGTAACGCGGCTCAACCCCCACGACGTGATCGTTTTCGACAAGCAGGTTCATTCCGCATTGCACTGCGCAATACGGACAGTGAGTGGGCACTATGCGATCGATCACGCGATCTGCGCGCCAGCCATCATGCGGGGTATCGTGCAGATGAGGACCATACGCATCGATGATCTCTTCCAGATGTTCGACTCTACTCATTTCGTTCTATCCGTGAACCCTGAAATACTTTCTCCGTCGTTCCCGGCAAGTTGGCATAGGCGAGTCCGCGCATGACGCGCTTGCAGCGTGGACAATAATCCTGGAGCGTCTTGCCGTCGCCCAGCGAATAATCGAACCCGAGTTTGTCTACAACTGTTTTCAGATCGTCGAGCCAGAGTTGGGCCACGAACTCCGCTCCGCAACGCGCGCACCTGGCTTGCGGCATTTCCCGAGCGCGTTCCTGATAAAGCTCTACACCGATCGACGCCGGACGCTGGACCACATGAAACAATTTTCCGAATGGCAAATAGAAGAGCGTCATGATCACCGTTGCCTGGTGGGTCAATGCGATGAAGTGATACATGTAGCCATTGAGCCACAAGCTCGAGGCCGTGAGCATGAGGCCGGTGACTGAGATCGCAATCAAAAGCATGTGCGGCACGAAGTCGAGCGTGAATTGCTGCAATGCAATCGCGCCCCGATCGCGCAAACGGCGATGGATCGCAATTGCACATCCGGCAATTACCATCAACGCGGTGAAGTCGAGCGCGTGAAAAGTCACCCAGGCGATGAGGCTTCGTCCCTGCATGACGTTCAGCGGAAAGCCAAAGACGTATGCGCGATAGCCGAGTTCGCCTTCGAGTTTGAAATGAACCCAGCCAAACACAAGCGGAAACGTGATCAGGGCCGAGATCACACATCCCCACATGATCAGGAAGTGCATGGCCCATCGTGAGAATCCGCGCTTGAAGATGAAGCGTTGCCCGACGATGTTGGTGGCGAGAGTTTTCGCCGCGTTCGTGGTGTTCTGCACAAACTTTTCTCTTTGTAAGTACAGTTTCCACCCGCGCCGCCAATACACTCGAGTCGCAGGACGCTGCAACCAGATGGCGTAGCGAAACACGATCGCGCCGAAGGCGACGACGCTGGCGATGGTGTAGCCAAAAAGAGCCGCATCGTAATGTTCGAGGTTCCGTGAGCCTGCAACGATCAGAACTGTGAGAAGTGCTGAAGCCCCGAGGGCAAGCAAGACGGGCCTCCGATGGTTTGACGGGCTGCTGGTCATTCGTTTGGTCATTTGTTGACCCAAGCCTCTGCCGAGAATCGTGGAGGGCGATTTTCAAGCTCGGCGTTTATTCGCGTAGACAGCTCTATCTGCGCCGGTTCGCTCAGGATTGTACTGGCCAAATGATAGATCTGATTTTCTTCGATCTCGTTGTGAGTTGCCAGTCGTTTTTCAATCTCGCGGATAGTGTCAGCGACCGTGGGCAATTTTGCCTCATCGCTTCCACGGATAACACCGATCGCTTGCGCGAGTTCACGCATGAAGAAATCGTGATCGGCGCGCAAGTTGTCGATTATCGCTCCAGTAGTTTCTGACGCGATCGCTGGAAACAGGTGCAGATGTTCCGCTCGAATGTGAACAGCAAGCCGTGCCCACAGAAGATCTAGCTTCGCGTGGCTGGCTTGCACATCTTTTTTGTCCAACGCCGTCAGAAGTTGTTGCAGCACTTCATGCACCGCCTCATGATCGTCCGACAACAATTGACGCGCTTGATACACGATTCTCCCTCAGGAACATATTTGATAATAGTTCATATCCCCAGAGCGTTAGGCCGACGACCTCGATGAAACCCGAAATTCCCATTATTGGATAGCCCGAGGGGGAGAAGTCGGTTGCTATTTGAAAAGAGACTCGCGTGAGATTTCCGAGATTGAGCAACACGAACGTCGGCCATAGCAAGTTAGAGCGCCCCGGCACAACCCTGCTCGAGACGCCGACGATCATCATCATGATGAACCCCACGGTTAACGCGTGACGATACGCACCAAAGTACGCATGCGAGAAAGGCACGTGCGAACCCGTCAGCGGCATGTATATTCCGAAATTGTAAATCGGAGTGAACACGAGCATCGCCGTCGCGATGATGAACCAGATGTGCGCAGCGCGTATAAACTTCAGACTGCGATCGTTGTCCCGTATTGGTCCAAACAAGCGATATTGGAATGGCGTCGCCACAGCGATCATCAGCAACGCGACAGCGGCGAGCCACTGTAGCATCAGCAACCAGTGATTGCCTGACATCATTCCTCCGACAAAGAACACGATTCCCGCGAGAATCGCTCCGTTCACACTCCAGAACAAAATCGTGGTCCATTGTCTCGATGGCTCACGAAATCCATATGCATGTGGCAGCAGACGAAGCGACATCCCGAGGATCATTACGACCGCCAACCCAAGTAACTGAACGTCGCGATAAGGAATGTTGAATGTTGCCAGGTTGAAGAGAAGTTGTTCGCGCGAGCCGGGGAGCTCGAATAGTTTGAAGATGATTGGGTTGGCAATTGCTGCGATCAGAAACCACGCTGACGCCGCATACAAAAAGCGATCGTACACCTCGCGCTTGCCGGACCGCCGAATTGTCTGAACCATCACCACCGTGAAAGCGGTGACCGCAAGCATCTGGAAAACGGATGAAACCACTTCGAGACGCAGGGACGGCGGCGACGATAGATGCGCTACGGTCTGAAGGATTATTCCAGCGATCATCAACGGCAATGTCGAGAATGCTAATCGTGGGCGCCACAAAGTCGTCTGCTTAAACCTGGGCACGGCCTGGTAAGCGAATCCCATGATGAAGAAGCCGACGAAACCGAAGACCATCGCGTGTCCGTGGGCCAGCACCCATGAGTAGTTGACGGCCCTGAAACTCTCCTTCACTCCGATCGTGAAAAGATTGATCGCGCCCCAAACGCAGCCGAGAGTCAGAACGGTGGCGATGCCGGCCAGGAAGAATGGTCGATGACTATTCTGTACATCCATGACTATCGTTTCAGAGTATTTTCCAGGACCAGTGCTTTTGGAAACAGGATGTTGTTTTCCAAATGAATATGTTGATGAAGATCTTTTTCGAAGTTCTCGAGCGCTGCATACAGAGTCTGATAGCTAATGCATGCATCGGGTGGCACTTTGTAGTCAGACGTTAACACGCGCAGCTCGCGCAGGATCTGCCCGGCGATGTCATGTTCTCTCATCATCATCCGCACGGGATTGTAGACGGTTCCGAAGGGAGCAAAAGGCCCGGGCCGGTCCTGGTCGGCTGCTTGTGCCATGGCTCCGATGTAGGGGAAGAGTACCTGCTCTTCTTTGAACATGTGCGGCGTGAGATCCGCGCAGAGTTGTAGCCAGAGCTCGCTGAGATGGATGAGTTCCGGGTGATTGCCGCCGTGAGCATTGAGCACCTTGTCGACAAGCAACTGAAGCCGATCCATTTCCGTTTTAGTGAACACGTGGTGCGTTTCGAGGATGTGTTCGATTAATTCGGGAAGGGAAGCGTTCTGAAAGTCTAACGTTGGTTCTTGCGACTCTGTTATTTCGCCCAACATTTCCATCACACTGTCGACATCGACACCGGCCGAAGCGCAGGCCTTGCCGAGGGGTTGGTTCCCACCGCAACAGTAGTCGATCTTGAGTCGTTCAAAGAGCCTCGTTGACTCCGGAACCTCCAGCGCGACATCTCTCACTGTCATTTCTGAGTTGATCATGATACTTCTCCAGTCTTGTTTATTTCCGCCCGCACTATTCCGAAATCTTTACGGGTGCAAGCTAGGTGCCGCACAAGATGGGCAGGATTTCGCCGGATCACGCTGGATGGTTGCGGATTTTTGAGAAGTCGGTGGGGAGAACTTCGCAGTGCTTTGCTTCAAAGTCAGGAGTTTCACTTGGAAAGCGGGTGGGTCAACGATCCGTTTCCAGCTTGGTTGGGGTGGTCGACCCACCCGCTACCGCAGGTGGTACTGACCTTATCCAAGTGAAACTCCTGACGCAAAGTGACGTGACGCCAAACCCGCTTGCAGCGCGGTGTTCGTTTCGATAACGCGCCGGCGTTCAGTTGAGAATTCGGTGAGGCGAACTCATTCTCTGCGTATCTCTGCGTATCTCTGCGTCTCTGCGGTGGACAGATCTTTTAACCGCAGAGGCGCAGAGGAACGCAGAGATACGCAGAGGCGCTGCCGCGTGCAGTCCTCACATTTCTATGTTCGCCGGAAAAAGTATTGACATCAAAAGCAAACTGTACTAGAAGTTTGCTCAACTTCGTTCGCTTTAACAACAAACTAGCTGAGTTACCATTGGGTAATCGTGGTCCTTCTCAGAACTTGAAGTGACCACTGGGAGTACATCCAATGCAATGCGCGCGCTTTGCAATTTGTCCTGACTCTCACCGTGAGCGACGTCAACTGGAACCATCCCTCCAGATCTGTTTCCCCCGCTAAACAAGGAGTTAATCATGAGATCCCTAAGATTCCAGAAGAAAGTTTCTGTCGGTTCATTAAGACAAAAACTCCCACTTCTTGTACTCGCTTTGCTCCTGATAGGGGGGCTGTCGCACGAAGCATACGCTCAGGCAGTTTATGGGAGCATCACGGGAACCATCAGTGATCCCCAGGGGGCGTCGATATCGGGCGCAAGCGTCACCGTAACTAATCTCGGACAGAACGTTACCACGACCGCCAAAACAAACGACTCAGGCTTTTATGAAGTTACACACCTTATCCCTGGCGTCTATCAGGTGAAGATCGAACAACAGGGATATAAAACGGCGGTCCAGGAAGTGATCGTTAAAGCGGATGTGGTAGCTACCGCCGATGTACGTTTGGAAGTGGGAGCTTTAGCTGAGACCGTCACGATAACCGGCGTGGACCTGTCTTTGAAGACCGACAAATCCGATGTTGCTACGACCTTTAATCAACGACAGGTTCAGGAACTGCCCACCTTCGATCGTAACTTCACCCGGTTCGTATTGCTGTCGCCAGGTACGCAGCAACTTCCCGGTTGGAATCACGCTGCAAGTGAGAACCCACAAGGTTCGCTCCAGACGTTCGTTAACGGCCAACATTTCAGCGGCACTTCATTTCAGCTCGACGGCACTGACAATCGAGATCCAATCCTCGGCATCATCGTCGTCAACCCAACACTTGAATCTGTAACTGAAACGAAGATTACGACCCAGAACTACGATGCTGAGTTTGGCCAGGCTAATGCCGGAGTGGTGACGGCGCAGACTCGTTCCGGTTCAAACGATCCTCACGGAAGCGCCTTTATGTTTCGCCGCAATGATCTAACGCAGGCGCGTGATCCTTTCACTAACAGTGTACCGGATACTGTTTCGGGTAAGCTTCTTCCTGACAGCGTGTGGAGTCAGTTTGGAGGCTCTTTCGGATACAAGATAGTCAAGGATAAAAACTTCATCTTCGGGGATTATCAGGGCACACGCAGCAAGGAAGGTGGCTCAGTGCTGACGACTGTGCCGACAGCGCTTGCCCGGTTAGGGAATTTTAGTGAGTACGCGGCTGCGCTCAGCACACCGGGCAACCCTTTTCAGATCTTTGATCCTTCGAGTGGTGACCCTGTAACCGGTCAAGGACGAATGGCATTTGCCGGAAACATTATTCCTCAAGGTCGTCTATCCCAACAGTCGCTGAACTTGCTGTCAAACATTCCACTGCCCAACCTGCCTGGCATAGTTGATAACTTCAGCACCAGTGGGCCTGATGTTTTCGATGGAGATCAGTTTGACGTCCGTGATGACCAGTACGTCGGCGAGAACTTGCATATCTTTGGTCGCTACAGTTTTGCTCGATTCGAAAGAACGAAAGCTGGAGCGTTTGGCTTTGAGATTGGTGGACCAGATCTGAGCGGAGCTCGTTTTGCCGGCAGCTCGAAGGTTCGGAACCAGTCACTGGCTTTGGGTTTTGACTACACATTGAATTCAAACGTTGTCACAGACTTTCGCGTCGGGTACTTCCGCTATAGGGTGAATGTGTTGCCGGGCGGCGTAGGTACAAGTCCCGCCGCTGACGCCGGCATACCTGGGCTGAATCTTGATGAGTTTTTCACTTCCGGGATGCCTGCTTTCGGTATCGAGACACCGGGACTTCGAGGTAACTTCGACGACCGGCGAACATTCAAATTCGGATTCTCGCTATTTGCGAATGGCTGCAACTGTCCACTCGCGCAATTGGAGCGGCAACTTCAGCTCGTCAACAACTGGACGTTTGCTCGCGGTGATCACAGTTTGAAAGTCGGTGGGGATCTGCGGTTTGCGAAGAATTTGCGTGTGCCCTCCGATTCCCATCGCGCCGGCCAGTTGTTTTTCCGCGATGCTGGAACAGCTTTTGTCAATCCTGATTTGACGACAAGCGGCGGCACCGGGCTCGCGACCTTCTTGCTCGGCAATGTAAGTGACTTCGGTCGTTTCGTGAGTACGGTTACCGATGCCGAAGAACGGCAGCGCCGTTGGTATTTTTACGGCCAGGACACGTGGCGGTGGTCACCAAAGTTAACGCTCAATTACGGTCTCAGATGGGAGTTGGTATTTCCCGAAGGGATCGTAGAACCGGGAACAGGAAGTTTGCTAAACCTCGAAACAGGTGAGCTCTTCGTAGGTGGAGTAGCGGATATCAACAAGCAATTCAATGTCGAGACCAGCTATAAAGCGTTTGCTCCTCGCCTCGGCATAGCTTATCAGTGGACCGACAAGACAGTTATCCGCGCTGGTTACGGCCGGAGCTTTGACATCGGCGTGTTTGGTTCGATCTTTGGGCACGCAGTAACTCAGAATCCGCCTGTGCTTGCCTTCCAGCAACTCGATCAGGAAGATTTCAGAAGCGTCTTTAACTTGAGTCAGGGACCACCGGCGCCCGTTTTTCCGGATGTGCCTTCTGATGGTCGCATACCATTGCCGGACGGTATAAACGCACGCGCTCGTCCCTTCAGAATGCGACTACCAACACTTGATGCCTGGAACGTCACCGTTCAACATCAACTCTCGAACAATACGTCGTTCGAAGCGAGTTACGTGGGAAACAAAGGAACTCACGTCTTTGCCGGTGATGGCCCTGCGTATAACCCCAACCAACCGGTGGCAGGACCAGGGCCTGAGAATAACCGCAAGCCTTTCTTTAATCGTTTCGGCTGGACGCAAGGAATTAATTATTTCGGCAACGACGCTGACAATCGCTATAACGCGTTGCAGACCAAGTTTGAGCACAGGCTTCCGAGTCTGAACATTCTTGCTCACTACACGCTTGCCAAGTCCGAAAATAACGAGGACAACTATTTCATCCACAATCGGGAGCTGGGTCGTGGTCCAACCAGTTTTGATCGGACACACGTGTTCTTTTTCACGGAGGTATGGGATCTTCCGATTGGCCGGGGTAAGAAATACCTGACTGGCACATCGAACGCATGGGATTACGCCATCGGCGGCTGGCAACTCAACTCCACCACGTCGTGGCAGAGTGGACTTCCGTTTACACCGACGGTATCCGGCGCAAACTGTTCGGTTAATTCGGGCCCGTGTAGACCTGACCTGATAGGAGATCCGGATGTGAGTGATCCGGACCAGAATCAGTGGTTCCAGGGTGGAATTGGACCAAACACACCATGGGCCAAAGCGGCTGATGGTCAGTTTGGAAATGCGAAACGCGGGAGCCTGCGTGGCCCGGGGTTTTTCCAGACGGATCTTTCAATCTTCAAGAACTTCAGAATAACGGAGACCGTGAAGGCGGAATTTCGCGCAGAGGTCTTTAACCTCTTCAACAACGTCAACCTCGGTCTACCCACGACAGAAGTAGATAACCCGAACGCAGGCAGGATCACGGGACTACAATTCCCGAACGCCAGAATGCGTCAGTGGCAGTTCGGCGCGCGAATAAAGTTTTAGCAGCGCGTCGATTTTGGATTGGTGGTCAGGGATCGCATAGGTTCCTGGCCACTTTTTTATTTGGATGTAAAGCTCCAGGTGGGTGGTACTGGTTGGAGCAGCAGACTGCAATTTCTTCGCCTGGTCTATGTAGACGGATTTGTACGTCTCAGCGAAATACCTTTCTCACTCGCCTTAGTCCGTATCGCATACGGCGAACGCCCAAGGTAGATGCCGATGATTCTAAGAGGTCGGTTTTCCTTCGCTAACTGCCTAAGTTAGCAAAATAAAATTAAGTCGAAACGCTGAAAGCGTTCCCCAATTGCCGAACCCTTTCAGGGTTCGAAATACATTTGATCCGATTACCCAGGGTTCTCGCTACGCTTGAACCCCGGGCTGAAATTAGCGAACGCCTTCGGCGTTATTCCGACAGACTCTGAAAGGGTTCGGCAAATTAGGCAACACCTTCGGCGTTTCTTAAGAGACAGGATCAACAAGAATGAAAATCAGCAGGCGAGAGTTTATTGAGGCATCGGCGCTGACTGTTGCCGGATCGGTTGCAGGTGTTTCCCGATGGCAGAATGGCGGGAGGCGCTCGAAGAGTCTCAAGGCGCACGACCGGAAAGTCAGGGCGCTTCTATCTCAAATGACGCTGGAAGAAAAAGTCGGGCAGATGGTCCAACCCGATCAGCGTTCACTCAAAGACGTCAGCGACATCGAAAAGTTATTCCTCGGTTCACTGCTCAGCGGCGGCAGTTCAGATCCGAAGACCGGTAACCGCCTGATCGACTGGACCAACCTTTACGACAGCTTTCAGTCTCGCACGCAAAGCACTCGCCTGCGCATTCCGATCCTTTACGGTATCGACGCTGTGCACGGACACAGCAACGTACTCGGCGCCGTCATTTTTCCACACAACATCGGGCTGGGCTGCACGCGTAGTCCTGAATTAGTCGAACAAGCCGCACGCGTCACGGCGATCGAGACGCGAGCGACCGGGATCAACTGGACGTTCGCGCCGTGCGTCACTGTTCCGCGCGACGAGCGTTGGGGCAGGACTTACGAAGGCTTTGGTGAAGTGCCTGAACTGGCTCGAATGCTCGGTGAAGCGGCGGTGCGCGGATATCAGGGCAACGACCTCAGCGATCCTCTGCGGATACTCGCTTGCGTGAAACATTTTATCGCTGATGGCGGCACGAACTACGGCACGGGTAAGAAACTCAAGGGCGACGTGCAGATACTCGATCGCGGCGACGTGCGCGCGACGGAACAGGAGCTGCGAGACATACACATGGCGGGTTATCTGAGCGCGATCAAGGCCGGCGTCGGGACGATCATGCCTTCGTACAGCAGTTGGAATGGCGTGAAGTGTTCCGGCAGCAAACGTCTGTTGACCGAGATCCTGAAAGGAGAGCTGAAGTTCGACGGGTTTCTGATTTCAGATTACGACGCGATCAACGAAATGCCCGGCGATTACAAGACGCAGATCGAGACGTCGGTAAACGCTGGGATGGACATGTTCATGGTCTCGACTCTTTATCGCGAGTTGTATAGTTTTCTGCTCGCGCTGGTGAAAGAGAATCGCGTTCCGATGTCGCGTATCGACGATGCGGTTACGCGGATCTTGCGCGTGAAGTTTGCGATGGGATTGATGGAACCGGGACGCTCTTTGCTGGCTGATCGCCGGCTTCACCAGAAGTTTGGTTCGGCCGAGCATCGCAGGGTTGCGCGCGAATGTGTGCGCGCGTCGCTGGTGTTGCTGAAGAACGAGAAACGTGTTCTGCCGGTATCGAAACAACTGAAGCACATACACGTGGCAGGCAAGAGTGCTGATGATATCGGAAATCAGTGTGGTGGTTGGACGATCAGTTGGCAGGGCAAAAGTGGGCCTAACACCGAAGGTGGAACGACGATTCTGAAAGCGATCCAGGAGACTGTGTCGCCGCAAACGAAAGTGACGTTTTCTCTCGATGGGTCGAACGCGGCGGGAGCGGAGCTGGGGATTGTTGTCATTGGTGAAACACCTTACGCGGAGATGATTGGCGACAGAGCGAACCTCGTACTGGGGGATGAGGACGTCGCTGTCGTCGATCAAATGAAACAGTCAGGAATGCCGGTGGTGGTTGTACTGCTCTCCGGCCGCCCGCTGATCATCGACAAGGTGATCGATAAAGCAGACGCATTTGTCGCAGCGTGGTTGCCGGGAACTGAGGGTCATGGAATCACCGACGTGCTCTTCGGCGACTTCAAGCCGACAGGCCGGCTCTCCTTCTCCTGGCCCCGCTCGATGGACCAGATCCCGATCAATGTCGGTGACAACAATTACGATCCGCTGTTCAAATACGGATACGGGTTGAGCTATTAAATTCTTTGTGCCTTTTGTGTACACAAAGAACACAAAGGTTACACAGAGATCAATCCATGATCATTCGTCGCGCAACAATGGACGACCGCGAACCGATCAAGCAATTGATCGCGGAGTCGGCGCGGATTCTCAGTCGCGCGCACTACAATGACGCTCAAATCGAGGCGGCGATTGCGAGCGTGTTTGGCGTCGACACAACGCTTATCGAAGACGGCACATACTTCGTTGCCGAGATCTCTGGAACACTCGCCGGCTGTGGCGGTTGGAGCCGGAGAAAGACACTCTTCGGCGGCGATCAGTATTCATCAAGAGATACGGCCTATATCGATCCGGCGAAAGACTTCGCGAAGATCCGCGCTTTCTTTATTCATCCGGACCACGCGCGGAAGGGAGTCGCACGCGCCCTCCTCGCACGATGTGAAGACGAAGCAAGAGCTCACGGCTTTCGCGGACTCGAACTGTTGTCAACCTTACCCGGCGTGGAGTTCTACAAGTCTTGCGGTTTTTCAGAACGCGGTACTTTGGATCTCGAATTGACAGGGGGCGTAAAGCTCGAGTTCGTGCCAATGCAAAAACAGTTGTGAAGCTGTAGATTACGTCTCCAAATGGAGTCCAAACGGAAACTGCTGAATCATTTCCTCGCGGCGCTTGCTTATCGCACGCAGAAAGCGTTGCGCAATGCACCGGAGGATTTCGGCTCGTTTCGCGCGATGGATGGCGTGCGGACGCCCGCGGAGCTGGTGCGTCATATGACCAGCGTGCTTGGATACGCGCGCACACACTTCATCGGCGGTCGTTACTGGCCGGAGCCTTTGGACACACTCGACGAAGAGATCGAACGTTTTCACGAGATGCTAGGCATGTTGGCCCAACATCTTCGCGAGGGCGATACGTTGTTGGAAGGAATGACTGAAGAACGGCTGTTACAGGGACCCTTTTCAGACGCGATGACGCATGCCGGGCAGTTAGCGCTGTTGAGACGTTTGGCCGGTGCGCCCGTGCCGCCGGAGAACTTTATTGTCGCGGAGATCGAACCGGATCGACTCGGAAAGGATCAGCCCGAGCCGGTTAGCCCGGATAAGAATTGGCCTGAAGCGCCACCTGGATGGCACGGGCCACAAAAAGGCACATAAAAGAACACAAATGAAAATCAATAGAAGAAGCTTAATTCTTTTTTCACTATTCGTCTGTGCTGCGCTATTCCAACAAGCGTTTGCACAGGATGACTTCAAACCCAAAACCGTCTTCCTCATTCGTCACGCCGAGAAAGAAGACGAACCCCGCCAGGATCCACCTTTGAAGAAAGAGGGAGTTGCGCGCTCGCAGGAACTTGCGCGATTGCTCTCGGTCGCGGGTATCAAAGCGATCTATACTTCTCAGTTCACGAGAACAAAGCAAACAGCCGAGCCGCTAGCCACGAAACTCGGCTTAACTTCGACCACGATTTCACTTAAGTCAAACCCGAGCAACCCTCGTCTTATCGCTGAAGAATCGACGGCGGAGGTCGTTAACAAAATTCTCCAGGGATCAGGCGAGAACGTCCTGCTCGTCGGTCACAGCAATTCGATTCCCGACGTGATCAAGATGCTCGGCGGCGATGTTGTTCCAACAATCGATGAACGAAAGTTCGACGATCTCTTCGTCGTCACTGTCTACGCCAAAGGCAAGGCAAAAGTGACACAAATCAAGTACGGGGCCGAATAGAAAATTGGTCCGTTTCGGCGCGCCGTTGCGCGTTAGGGATTGTAGACTTTAAATCGTGACAGCCATTCCGGCATGGAGCGCCGGTGCAGGAGATTTAGAGATGAAACGTCTGTTTTTTGTATTTCTGCTGCTGTTTCCCGTTGTTGCATTTGGCCAGCACAACCAGCACGGCCACGCGCCAGCCAAAGCGCCGGCGCCCGTTGCACTGGCGACAGGCTTAGGCGACATCGATCACCCGGTTTCCACTAACAACCCAGAAGCCCAGAAGTTTTTCAATCAGGGTCTAGCGTACGTCTACGCTTTCAATCACGAAGAGGCTGTGCGTTCCTTCAAGCAGGCCGCACAACTCGATCCGCAACTCGCGATGGCCTACTGGGGCGTCTCCCTCTCGCTCGGATCGAATTACAACGTTCCGGCAGACGGCCCCGCGCTCCTCGAAGCTTATTCGAATTTGCAAAAAGCGATCGCGCTGGCTCCGAAAGCGTCTGAACAGGATCGCGCGTACATCAACGCGCTGTCCAAACGTTATTCGGCCGACATTAATACGGATCAAAAGAAGCTTGCCGTTGACTACAAGACCGCAATGGGCGAGCTCGCAAAAACTTATCCCGACGACCCGGACGCGGCCACGCTTTACGCGGAAAGCATGATGAACCTGCATCCGTGGAAGCTTTGGACGCTCGACGGTAAACCGAATGAAGGCACGTTGGAGATCGTTTCCGTGCTTGAAGGTGTTCTGCGTCGTTATCCAAATCACAGCGGAGCGAATCACTACTACATTCACGCTGTTGAAGCGTCGACTAATCCCGAACGAGCGCTGCCGAGCTCGGCACGTCTCGGGAAGATCGCTCCCAAGGCTGGTCACCTGGTCCACATGCCGTCGCATATTTACATTCGCACGGGCGATTACTATGAAGCGGCGCAAGCAAACGTGGAAGCGATCGCGGTGGATCGTGAGTACATGACCCAGAGTGGTAACAAGGGTCTTTACCCGATGATCTACTACCATCACAACGTTCATTTCCTGGCGGCAGCAAGCGCGTTCAAGGGACGTTACGCGGACTCGCTCAAATCCGCGCGTGAACTCGAAGCGAGCGTGGCGCCGCAACTCAAAGCGATGCCGATGCTCGAGATGTTTCGGCCGTATCCGCTTATCTCGCTGGTTCGCTTTGGGCGTTGGGATGAAGTGTTGAAGGAACCCAAACCAGATGAAGCGTTGAAGATCACAACGTCGTTCTGGCATTTCGCGCGTGGCAGTGCATACGTCGCCTTGAAAGAGCCGGCGAAGGCTGAAACGGAATTGGCCGCGATGCGCGGTCTCGATCAGGCGATGACTGACGAAGTACGACTCTTCAACAACGCGGCCGCACATGTGTTGAAGGTTGGTGAGTTGGAATTGGAAGGGAAGATCGCTTTGGCTCGTGGAAATAAACAGGCGGGCATCGATCTCTTGCATAAAGCGGCGGCCGCTGAAGATGCGACTGACTACGCCGAACCTGCGGATTGGGACCTACCCGTTCGCGAAGTGCTCGGCGCTGTCTTGCTGTTGACCGGTGACAACTCAGGTGCGGAAAAAGTGTTTCGCGCTGAGCTTGACCGACACCACCGCAACGGACGTGCATTGTTTGGCCTTGCCGAGAGTTTACGAAAACAGGGTAAAGACGGTGCTGCACGAATGGTCCAGGGCGAATTCGAGAAGGCGTGGCAATACGCTGATACGAAGCTGACTGTCGAGTCGCTCGCGGGTGTAGCGGTAGGCGCTGCGAGTGCATCGTCTACTACGGCGCAGGTGCGGTTCTCGAGCGTCAAGCTCAAGACTGGTCTTCGCATGCGTTACGCGTACAAGGGCGACGCGTCGGGACGGCCCATCATCCTGCTGCACGGTTACGGCGACTCGTGGTTTTCGTACAGCCCGATACTGCCGTTGCTGGATGGCAAGTATCGCGTTTACATTCCGGATCAACGCGGACACGGTGAGTCAGATCGTCCGCAAGGAAGTTACGCGTTGAAGCAATTCGCAGCGGACGTTGTCGCGTTCATGGATGCGATGAATGTGAAAGACGCGACGATTGTTGGTCACTCGATGGGCAGTTTCGTCGCACAGCATGTTGCGGCGCAGGTGCCCGAGCGAGTGAACAAGCTCGTGCTGATCGGCTCAGCCACGAAGATTCGAAACAACGTCGTCACGGATCTACAGCGCGAGATCAATGGATTGACTGATCCGCTGTCGGAGAAGTTTGTGCGCGATTTTCAGACCAGTGTTACGTTTCAGCCTCTGCCGTCTGAGTTCTTCAACTGTCTCGTGAAAGAGAGCATGAAGCTGCCGGCGCACGTCTGGCGTGAAGTGATGGCTCAGATGCTTTCACCTGAGGGTGAGGTCGAACTTGCGAAGATCAAATCGCCGACGCTGATTATTTGGGGCGACAAGGAAAGCATCTTCCCGCGCTCCGAACAGGACTCGCTGCTCGCAGGGCTGCGCAATGCCGTGTTGAAGGTTTATCCGGATACAGGACATGCGCCGAACTGGGAACGCCCGGAGCAAGTTGCCAAAGACTTGGACGAGTTTATTAACTGAGCGCCAAAGGCGCGATATACGAAAGCCAGGCGCATGTATAAGCGCCAAGGGCGCGTTATATGAAAGCCAGGGGCAAGCGCGAAGCGCGTCGCCCCTGGTTAATAGAGCATGCAAGCGAGGCCTGAAGAGTCTGTCGGAATAACGCCGAAAGGCGTTCGCTAATTTCAGCCCAGGGTTCAAGCGTAGCGAGAACCCTGGGTAATCGAATCAAAATGTATTTTGAACCCTGAAAGGGTTCGGGAATTGGTGAACGCTTTCAGCGTTTCGACTTAATTTTATTTGCTAACCCAAGGTTGTCGCTAATGCTCCAACCTTGGGCTGAAATTAGCGAACGCCTTCGGCGTTATTCCGACAGACCCTGAAGGGCCGAAATACTTCCTGCGTATTACGCCCTTTTCAGGGCTTGGGGCGTTTTGATTCATGTACCAGGGGCGACGCGCTCCGCTTCGCTTCGCGCTTGCCCCTGGCTTTCATATTTCCGCGCCATTGGCGCTCCAACATATTCCGCGCCATTGGCGCTCCAACATATCCCGCGCCCTTGGCGCTGCGAACCGCATGGATTACAGGAAAGCCGATTTACCAACTCTCATAACCCAAGCGGACCTTGTCGCGACCCACGCCAAGTCGACGTTTGGTAACCTAACCGCCTCACAACTCAACTGGAAACCGAGCGCAGAGCGTTGGAGTGTCGCTCAGTGTTTCGAGCATCTGCTCACGTCAAACAAAGGTTACCTGCCAATTATTGAAGGTGTGCTCGCCGGCAGGAAGCCGACGTTTTGGGAACGAATGCCGGTGCTTCCCGGACTGGGCGGAGGTTTGTTGATCAAGTCGTTAGACCCGGCCACGACTCGTAAACTGAAAGCTCCAAAGCGTTTCGATCCGGCGCAGAGTGATATTCGGCCGTCTGTGATCGACGATTTTGTCGCTCAGCAACGCGCGATAGTCGAGAAAATGAAAGCCACTGGGCATCTCGACCTCGAGAAGATCGTGATCACTTCACCCGCGTTGTCGGTCGTTACTTACAGTTTAATGGACGCGTATCGCATCATCGTCGTTCACGAACACCGGCACTTCCAGCAAGCAAAGCGAGTCACCGAAGAAGCCGGTTTTCCGCAATAAACGTTGTCGCCAACTCTTCGAGACAATCTCGAAAAGTTTTTTCCATCCAGAGCACCTAAAGTCAGCGAGCCATGAAAACTCCCACGCGTTTAGCTTTCCATTTTTCGTTGGTTCTGGTTGCTTTTCTTTTTGCCTCCCAAGCAACTCCCGCTCAGGAACGGCTGTGCGACCCGTCATTTGAAAACTGCTACGATCCGATTCTGGACCTCGTCCGCAAAGAGACCGTCGGCATCGACATGGCCTTTTACATGATCGAGCTGCCGCAGCTTACCGACGAGATCATCGCCAGACACAACGCCGGCGTGCCCGTCAGGCTGATCGTCGAGCCGCGCGGAAATCTGAAATTTCCGATGAACCAGCCCTTGCTCGATAAGTTCAAGGCGGCTGGGATCCCCATGCGTTACAAGCTTGGCGACGGCATCATCCATATCAAGCAGATGCTCCTCGCGGGTCAAAACAAAGTCGTTTTCACGGGATCGAATTTTGGCGATGGGGACGTCGCGCCTTATGTGCCGTTTGAGAATTATGTCGACGGCGCATGGTACTTCAGCGACGACCCGGCCGTAGTGAACAGTTTCAAGACCCGGTACGACGACACGTGGACTGACACGGTCGCTTACGGACATTACGCGAACATCAACGGCCCGCTCACGCGGAAGTACCCGACGTTTCCGATCGATCCGGCGATGAACTTCGTGCCGAACAAGAACCTCGCAGAAGATTACGGTGCACGAACAATTGCACTCCTCGATCAGGAGACACAGAAGATCGACCTCACCATGTATCGGCTCACGGACGTCAGCATCTGTGATGCGCTACTCCGAGCGCGTGCTCGCGGTATACCAGTGCGGCTGCTCACTGAACCGCATGAATACCGCTTTGACGCGAGCAGATTGGGCGCGGAATTTACTGGACCATACAACGTCGATCGCCTGTATGCGGCGGGGGTGCAGATCAAGATGCGAAAGCATCTCGGGCTCAATCACCAGAAATCGGTAACGCTTTACGGCCGAGGATTGACGATCTTCGGATCGTCTAACTGGAGCTGGGAATCATTCAACTACCAGGAAGAGCACAACTACTTCACGAACAAGACCTGGTTCTTTCAGTGGTTCGTCGATCAGTTCAATCGGAAGTGGAATTCGAGCGTCGAGTACGAACCGTTCGTACCGCTTCCGCCTTCTACACCGGTGAATCTCTCGCCCGCGCAGAATGGCACCGCAGGTTTGTCAGCAATGCTGACGTGGGAAGGCGGTGGTTGGGCGCACAAGTATGACGTCTATTTAGGAACCAGCGACGTCAACTTATCGCTGATAGCGTCTGATGTGGTCACGGGCACGTTGGGTTCGGGGGGTTCGGAAACCTATCTGGTGTCAGGGCTTCAGAATGGTGTTACTTACTACTGGCGCATCGTAGGCAAGACGATGGCTGACCAGACGGCGACTGGTCCGATCTCGCGCTTCACGGCGTCAAGTTCAGCACCAACGCCGACGCCGACTCCGAGTCCGACACCTACTCCGACACCGGCCGCGGAGTCTCCGAATAATACGCGCGTTCCACCAGGCACTCAGATTGTCGATAGCACGGGTGCTGTTTGGACTCGTTCTAGTAACGGGGCGATCTTGCGGAACGGTGTCTCAGCAGGAGGGGGCGTCGGTTCTCAAATTCTGTACTGCAACCACATCGTGTATGTGTTTGGCACCGATTCACAGTGGTACCGTTGGAGCAATGGCTGGATAGCCATAGGACCGACTGATCCTTGTGGCGGCTCGCCGACTCCGACGCCAACACCAACGCCAACTCCGACACCAACACCTACGCCGACGCCGACTCCGACACCGAGCGGGGAGTCTCCGAATAACACACGCGTTCCACCAGCTACTCAGATCGTCGATAGCACGGGCGCTGTCTGGACGCGTACTGCCAACGGCACAATCCTGCGCAATGGTGCAGGCACAGCCGGCGCCGGTTCTGTAATTCTGTACTGCAATCACATCGTGTATGTGTTTGGCACCGATTCACAATGGTACCGCTGGAGCAATGGCTGGATAGCCATAGGACCGACTGATCCTTGTGGCGGCTCGCCGACTCCGACACCGACGCCAACGCCCACACCTACTCCGACGCCGACACCAACTCCCACGCCGACGCCGAGCGGGGAATCTCCGAATAACACGCGCGTTCCGCCAGGTACTCAGATTGTCGATAGCACGGGCGCTGTCTGGACGCGTACTGCCAATGGCGCGATCTTGCGCAATGGTGTCTCAGCATCCGGGGGCGTCGGTTCTATAATTCTGTACTGCAATCACATCGTGTATGTGTTTGGCACCGATTCGCAATGGTACCGTTGGAATAATGGCTGGACCGCCATAGGACCCACTGATCCTTGTGGCGGCTCGCCGACACCTACACCAACGCCGACGCCAACACCTACACCTACACCGACGCCGACGCCAACACCTACGCCGACACCTACGCCGACGCCGACTCCCAACGATCAAGTGCCGGCAGTGACGTCGGTATTGCCAAACAAAGGCCCCACGATCGGTGGAACATCCGTGACGATCTCAGGCAACGGTTTTGCTCCAGGAGCGACAGTAACGTTTGGCGGTATCGCGGCAACCAACCTCGTTGTAGTCAATACCTCAACCATTACGGCTTCTACTCCTCCTAACGAGATCGGATCCGTAAATGTCGTCGTCACAAATCCAAATGGTCAGAGCGGCTCTTTGACTAAAGGATTTGTTTACGAAGAGACCGTGCTTCTTGAAGACGACTTCAACGATAACTCTTTAAACCTGGCGAAGTGGTCGCCGAATAATCTCTTCAGCGGCTTCACTGACGCTTCTGTGCCCGCAAGAGAGCTAGCTCAGCAGTTCCAGGTAGGACCGTTGTTCTCCGGCCAAATCGGATCGCATTACAACGGGATCAGGTCAACGAATACGTTCGACTTTACCGGAGCTTACAGCTACGTTGAGCTGATCCAGGGACCGGCCTCGTCTACCAAAGCCGACGCGATGTTTACAATCGGCCGCGATGCTAACAACTACTATCGCATCTACGTCGAGGAGGGCCTCTTTATATGCCAGGCGCGAATCGGAGGAATAAAGCGAAATCTGTTCACGCAGCCTTACGATCCGGCGGTACAGCGATACTGGCGTATCCGCCACGATTCGTTCACCGGAAATGTATTATTTGAAACCGCCAGTGATAATCCTTCGTTGTCTGGAAGTTGGGTTGCACGATACTTCGAGCGATGGGATACAGCGTCTGTGCCGGTAGGGGCAGTGATACTGGAAATCAAAGGTGGCACATGGCAATCGGAGCCCATCGGACCCGGAACCGTTATCTTTGATAACTTCCGGCTTGCTAAACCGTGAAGCTGCCACAACAAGACACAACAAGAACAAAATAGTCTCCTGCGAGAGGAGGTGTAGCGATGTTTTGTCCAACCTGCGGACGCGATAACGGACTCGAACGTAAATTCTGCGCCTCGTGTGGAACGAACCTGACGGCGGTTGCACAGGCGTTATCCGGAAGTGAGGACAACTTCTTCACCAAGATCGATTCCGGTCTCGACCAGTTCCTCGGCAGATACGCCGAACACGTTTTCAAGAATGCCCCTGCTAACGCAGCGGAACAACGGATCGCGAAGTCGTGGCAGGTCCTGGGTCAAAGCGTTCTCACCTCGATCGTGGATCTTCTTTTGTTCGCGCTCATGTGGAACATTCTTCCGCTCAGATTTCTCTTGCTTCTAATCTCCACCCCGATCAGGCTGATCACGCAGCGCGGCCGTCCTCCCAAGCGAAGCGTCACCGGCGAAGTCAAGATGCCGGAATTAGCCGAGGCAGGACCACACCAATGGTTATCCGGCTCGATCGAAAGCGTCACCGAGCACACAACAGCCATGCTCGCCGACAAAGAACGCCCAAAGACCCGCGCTTGAAGCTGGCCTTGTTAGCCACAAAAAGGCACATGAGGAACACAAAAGAGGAAGTCACATCCTTTGTGTTCTTTATGTGCCTTTTTGTGGCCTATATCAGCTTAAGCCAGAATAATCGTGAAGGCTCGATTATCCTCGCGGCCGGCAAAGGAGCATGCCGTCGAAGATCCGTTCGTGTGACGGTCGCACGCACTGATTCTTAAGTTGTAGGCGCAACTGCCGCCCATTTTGACGAAAGTGGAATAAGAAATTTTCTTTGTCCACGTGCCTCCATTCCAGTAAGGCGGGACCGCGGGAGGCATTTGCACAAGCGCGTTATGATACGCCGGTCCTTCCGGTGCGCTACCACTAACTGGCGTCACGCCTGCCAAACCGTTTAAGGCCACTGCATCACTGGAACCCTTCTGTAGTGTAACGGAATAATTGTCGAGATGGCCTGCTGCATCAAACGCCTGATACGTCACCTCGAGCCAGTCAGTGGACGTGAGCGTAACCATCGCACACTCGTCGACAACCGTAGTACCGTTCTTCGTAAACGTCAGGATTTCGCAGTCGGGTACATGCTTGTCGTCGTGCAGGTATAAGGTAACAAGCTCGGGTTTTTGATGGTTGCAGCGCCTGCCAACACCGTCCGGCAGTCCCATATTGACAAGCGCGAGGATCGGGTTTCCCGAACCGTCCACGCCCGTCTGCCTGTAGCAGACAAAACGGAAGGTGTAATAGCCGTTACTCATCTTGCTTGTATCAAGGCTGAAGAGACAAGTCTCGGTATCGTACGACCAAAACCACCCACCAAAACTCGGTGCCGGATCATTACCGCCATGGGTATCGCGATACTGCTGTTCAAAACGTTCGCGACTCTTATACACAAGTGGAATACCGCCGACGGTGTTTGGACCAAAAGTTTCGCTCGGCCAGTGTTGCGGGAAAGGAAGTTCCTCGAGAAACGATCGCGAGAATGCTCCGAGAGCCGTGCCTGGCACCGGTGCGAAAGCAGAATCATCCGGGACGTGTGTATGGTCCATGTCCCATGCCAGCAAGTCGGAAGTGGTCCACTTCGCAACTTGTACCTGGTAATAATCGACGCCGGCAGCGATTCCGAAACGCCCAAACACGCTGATAGTACGGGCCCACGGCCGATCGTAGTCCTTCACGTAACCGAGTCGTTGCCGCCTGTCAGGGAGAGTTCCGTACGACACCCCAAGAACTACGTCCGGTTGATATATTCCTTCGGTAGGATGTGGGATGTGTGTGATCGGATCGACGATCGGCATGATCTTGGTAGTGCCCACTGCGTCGAGCAACATGCAATTGCCGAGGATTGGATCCTGATGACAGCTATCGGCATAAAGCACATGCTCGTTTGCCTCCAGCGTCAGATTCAGTAGATCGCCCGCCTGGTTAAAGTGAATGTCGAACCATGTATCCTCGTAAACGACGACCGTGCCACTCGGCTGCGTCTGTGTGACGCGAATCTTGATGTCCGGGAGCCAGTCGCAAGGTTGATCGCACGGCGGCCAAAAGATAATCGGGCGAAAGATTTCCGCGGCATCGAGTTTTGGTCTTAAAGCAGTAAGGGCCGTCGTGGAAATGTTCCTCGCGAGTTGTGTTGTGGTGACACGCTCAGCCGCCGCACGTGAAGCGCGCTGTTGTGAACCGCCGACCTGTCGAATTGCGGTGCTTTCGAGGCCGCTTGGCCGCGGTCTGACAGCAGAAGGCAGTTCGAAGCCCATGTCAGAAAGTTGCCTCTCCCATTCCCATGGATCCGGAGGCGGCGGTGGTGGCGGGAATTTGATTGGTATCCGTTCTCTAACGATGGCCCGCAGACGGTCGCGGAGATCCGTATCGACGAGCAATGGCGGTCTACGAACAATTTCAAACAGACACCACAGCGGTACGCACCACGTGAAAGTGATATCGAAGAACCCGTTCGCATCTGTCACACCGGTTTTGAGTAAATCCTCGTTGTACCACCACCAGCAATAATCGACGTCGTAGATCTCAACCGTTGCGCCAGCGATTGGATGTGTGCAGTCGTCAACATGTCGAAGTACACGGCCGGTAACATGGTAGGTGTTGGGGAACCAGCAGAAGCGCCACCACGTGTAAATGCCAGGCAGCACGACGACGTCACTCGCGCTAACTCGCTCACCGGCAACGGACACAAATCTGCGTGCTGCCAGCTTGCTGAAGACGTTTCGCTCGTCGTCGGCTGGAGCTACGACGACTTCCGCCGCAGAAACTCCATCTTCCTCTGGTCCAAGATTCAGCTTGACTTGAAACTTGCGTGGATCTCTTTCTTTTGCAGGTGTAACAGTTTTCTGGTCCAGGATCTTTCCGCCTCTCACTGCGGCGACGCGAAGCGGGCGGTCTGCTGCAAATTCCTTTTCATTGATTCGACTAAGATCAATTGTGACTTTTGTTTCGGCCACGGTAAGACTCCTTTCGAGGTGTTAAATGGTGCAAGGTAAGCGAGAGGTAGAGCGGTTTTAGAGGCCGCTTACCTGCGCCATGAGAGGGACGCTTGCGATAAAAGGAGCGTCTTTTGGGTCAACCGCGGCGGTCGCACCTGCACCTGAAAAGCTGTAGGTCCGACCAGTGGCTGACCCCACAACAGTCATGGTCTGATTGCCGAGATACTGAAAATACACCACATGCGGGGTGACTGGCTGTGCCCGTGGGATGCGGGGTGACTCACCTCTCCAGTTTGCCCTTTGTTTTCCGCAACAGCTCATTTTCCAGCTCCTTTTTCAAAGCTAAGTGGGGGAATCATGTTCATTGTGCGATGTCAAACGTTCCAGCAGACTCGCTCCGCCTGAGAACGCCAGCCAGAGGAGTGAGATCTCCTTCCAATCGGATCCGATCCAGAGTGCAAAAGCGATCGCGACCCAGACACTCAGGCAATAGAAGCAATCGAGAAGATCTCCGAAAACGCTCGAACCCATCATTCTGCGCAAACGCACTCCGACGTTGAACGGCCCGTCTTCGGCATTGAAGAAGTGGGTGATCCGCCATACTGCTAAAACTCCAAGCATCAGCCAGTAGAAATGCATCGGACGCACAAATTCGGTGAACTCCAAAGACTCCCAGAACGTTGATGTGAGAATACTCAGGTCGTGTTTCAAGAGGTCATGTGAGCAGTCTCTGAGAGTAATGGGAGAAAAGGGTCAAAACGTGTTCGGTGGTCCAAAAAAAATTCTTCGGGGAGAAAACGTAGGCGTTAGGGAAGGTTTCAGCGCATAATAGCGGCCGTGTTTGTCTGGTTCAGAATCGTTTTTGAGTTGGGTAGGACCACCTTCGCATCCATCTCCGTCTTAGTTTTCTTCGTTGCCTTCAGCGGCGTCGCACTTGCACAAGGTACTCCGGCTCCGATCACAGTCAGTTATGATTTCCGCAATGGTGCGCAGGGGTGGCAAGCCGGCTTCGCAGACTACCCGCCGGCGACTGACGACGGCTTTTACGACCTGAAGGCTGAGATTCGATCGTTGCCGCCTGAGCTTGGTATCAATGGAACTGGTTTTTACATTCAAGGCAACAACCATTCAGACGACCTCTTCATGTTTCTAAAACGCCGCCTAAGCTCCGCCGATGGAGTTGTTGTAGGGATGTCGTATGAGATCACTTTCAAGATCGTCTTCGCGTCGGGTGCTCCAACCGGCTGTGGTGGCATTGGTGGTGCGCCAGGCGAGTCTGTGTATTTAAAGGCCGGAGCCTCACCTGCTGAACCAGTAGCGCTCCTCACGCCGCCTCCTACAGATCCGCGTTTTTTCTCGCACCTGAGGATGAATGTTGATAAGTCAGACCAATCCCAGAGTGGAATTGCGGCTTCGGTCGTTTCCGATATTGCTAATGGTCGTCCTTGCGAACAATCTTCGAACCAATATGTTTCTCTCGAGCGAGTTCACCAACACACATCCTTAGTCAATGCGAATTCGAATGGAGAACTCTGGCTGCTGGTAGGCACTGACTCCGGGTTTGAAGCGCTCACTGCCATTTACTACCAAAGAATCGATGTGACTCTTACGCCGATTACTCCACCTGATCCCGTATTGCTCGAACGCGTGAGTTCCATTCGGGCAGCAGTTTTAGATTCGGCCACTCTGGTGACCGACCCTCTTCCGGTGATCTCGACAAGGAATTTTTTCAGTTCAGCTCAGCACACACACGTAACGCTGTTTGCGTACAATCTGGAATTGCGGCAAGGTGAAACGCTTTCAGTAATCACGGTTGGAGCTCAAGACGAAAACAGGCTGTTTTACGAGTTACCGGTCGTAGCGGTCCATGAAGTCCCGAACTTCAGATGGATAAAACAGGTTACCGTCAAGCTTCCTGATGAACTTAAGGATCTTCGCGCAGTGTTGGTATGGATCAATTTGCGTGGCCGTGAAAGTAACAAGTCGCTTCTCAGTCTTCAGTAACTGCGTGACGACGCCTAAGAGCGGAACCCGACATTTCAAACAAGCGTTATGCATGCAACGGAGGATTGCTCCCGATTGCATCTACCGACAACACCTGTTGAGTTGAGTTCCGCGTTTTACGCTTCGGGCACGCTACGAGAAGGCGCCATCGTAAAAGCGACGATCACGAAGCGTGTCGAGTTACCGATTTCGCATCTCCGGTTTCTTGAAGTTGAATATGCCGCGGGTTCGTCTCCTGAGCTCCCGCGTCATGTTCTACTGAAATGGCCTGTCGAGGGTTCAGCAGCGCCGGAGCGAGGTGGTCCGGAGCTCGTGTTCTACCGGGAACTCGCGCCGGCGCTGCTGTCTCCGCCGATTGTCCGCTGTCTGGCTACCGCCCCGCCCGCTAACGAAGTGCAATGGTTGATTCTTGAAGACCTGCGCTCGAGTCATACAAACCCTTCATGGCCCGATCGTCCTGGCGACAAAGAGGTGCACGAGGCAGTCGCGGTCCTGGCGCGGTTTCACGCACACTGGTGGGAAGCACCCGCGCTTGGTTCGACAGTGGGAACCTTGCACACGGAAGCGAGTCTTCGCACGATGGTTTACGACATCAGGGCCAACTTGCCGGGTTTAGTTGACCACCTCGGCGAGGATCTTCCGGTCGCTGATCGCCTGGAACTGGAAAAGGTGTTCAACTCATCTCTTCGACCGTGGCTCCGGCTTGTTGATTCGAAGGCTCTCACGGTCACTCACGGCGACGCTCACACCTGGAACTTCATTTATCCGCGTTCGGGTGAGGGAATGCCATACATTATCGATTGGCAGCTTTGGCACTTGGACGTAGGCGCACGGGATCTCGCGTTCATGATAGCTTTGCATTGGGATCGCAGTGTGCGGCAGAAGCTCGAGCTCTCGTTGCTTCATCGTTATCATCAAGAACTGCTCGGCGCCGGGGTCAGCAACTACTCATTTGACGATCTATTGTTGGACTACCGGCGTTGTGTCGTGCGGAACCTGACGTTTCCGATCATCTTCTGGTCGAGGGGCTTCCGGCGCGAATCCTGGCGTTATCGGCTCGACTGTGCCCTCGCCGCTTACCGCGATTTCGATGGCGCAGAACTGCTGTGATCTTTTGTGCTTTAGGTGTCTTTGGAACTCTCTACAAGGCCAACAATGTCGAAACGAGTCGTCTTTACCACTTGGGGATCATTTGGCGACGTACATCCATTCATGGCGCTTGCGTTGGAACTGCAGGCGCGTGGTTATGAGTCAGTAATCGCAACGTCGCCCATTTACCGCGAGAAAGTTGAAGCTCAGGGACTTGGGTTTCATCCGGTGCGCCCCGATCTTCCGTCGCCTGACGCTCCGACAACCCCTGAGATCATTCGTCGCGTGTCGCATGCGCGTTGGGGTCCGAGTTATCTTTTCCGTCAACTGCTCATTCCGTACCTCCGCGAAACGTATGCAGACACACTAGACGCTGCCGCAGGTGCTGATTTGCTGGTGTCGCATCAAGTCCCTTTGACGGTGCCGCTCGTCGCTGAGAAGACCGGCGTCAAATGGATTTCATCGGTGCTTTTTCCAATTGCTTTTACGTCCGCATACGATCCACCAACCCTGCCGCAATTGCCTGCGCTTCGGGCTGTTACCGTGACTCATCCCTTCGTCGCTCGAACACTCTTCGATGTCGGCAAGTGGACCACGACGTCCTGGGTCGAGCCGATTCAACGACTGCGTCAGGAGCTGGGTCTGCCGCGCGGTCGAAATCCGATCTTTGAAGGACAACATTCTCCAACTCTCGTGCTCGCGTTGTTCTCGAAGGTCATGGCCGAGCTGCAGCCTGATTTTCCAGCGAATACGTTAGTCACGGGGTTCCCGTTTTACGATCGCACCAACAGTCAAGAGGCGCCGAGGGAGCTGTTGGAGTTTCTGGATGAAGGTGAGCCGCCGATCTTGTTCACGCTTGGGTCGTCGCTGGTGTGGATCGCGAAGGATTTTTACCGGGTCAGTCTGGAAGCGGCGCAGAGACTTGGCAAACGTGCCTTACTGCTGATTGGCGACAAGCGAAATCTTCCGCAAACAAAATTGCCGGACGGCGTCGCGGCGTTTGACTATGCGCCGCATCGTTTGGTGATGCCGCGCGCAAGCGCGATTGTTCATCAGGGTGGCATCGGCACAACCGGGCAAGCATTAAGAGCAGGCCGCCCGATGCTGATTGTTCCCTTCGGACAGGACCAACCAGACAATGCGCGCAGATGCGTGCGTCTCGGTGTCGGCCGAACGCTCTCATGCCGTCGCTACACAACTCCCCGCGTGGTCCAAGAGCTATCACAGTTGCTTGAGCAACCTTCTTACCGCGAACACGCACAAAGGGTCGCACAACAAGTTGAAGCGGAAAATGGCACGAACCGCGCATGTGACGCGATCGAACAAGTGCTGCGTCAGTAGACGATGTCGGCGGTGTGTACAAATGGCTTCACATTGTTTCCACCCTGTTTCACATTGAAGACACTCTTGTAACAGCAAACCGCTCGTTAACGTCGTTTATTCTCACCACGAGCGCAAACACTACAATTGGCACAGTCATTGCCCCAAATGTAAATTCATCTATTTACGATTGTTCTACTCCTCGCCCGCAATGTGGTCGCAGGAGTGAAATGAAAACCTCAATCACGCGATACAAACTCACATTAGGAGAAGAAGATGCCACCACCCACCCCACCCGTTGGGCCAATTAAAGAAACACACGTTCAATTGGCTTACGATACCGATTCCGGAGGATTCGGAGGCCCGCTCGACATGCGGGGTCCGATCGTCGGGGAAGTGACTTACGTCCAACCCGGAGGAAATCTCGGAATCAGGATCAACTTGGAATTTGGGCAACCGAACACAAAGTATGAGGTCTTCCTCGTCTGTGGGCCGGCACACTCCGCCGCTTGTGGATTTATTTCAATCGGCACGTTGGCAACAGACGCAGCAGGCGCCGGAGGATTTGGCGCGAGTGTTCCTTCAGCCGTGCTGCAAGCAGCACCTTTTGGTCCAGGCTTTCGAAACGATCACTTGGACCTGCTGGCAGGCGTGGGCAACCTAAAGGGAGGAGCAATCACTGCCGGAGCGATCAATTACTATGTATGTAAGAGAGAAGCCGGCGCGGCCGCTGGCAAGATCCCAGAGGCAATGGCCAAACCTCGCGAAGGTGACCCGCTGGGTGATAAAGCATCCGGCCAAAAGAAAGCAGCAAAGGGGAAGCGTTCTTAGGGGGTAAAATGGGATAACGGTTTACCCGTGGCCGCCCGCTGTTCGAAACACTCGTTGTTCGTGAAGCGGGCGCCACGGAGTGCCGCCCTACAATACCTGATTGTTTTCATAATTCGTTTACGAGATACTCAACCCACTCCCCGACACTCAGTCGTGCCCAGACTCCTCCCGTAGTTAACGTACCTAGAAAAGGAGATGTGTCATGACTCTGCGTCGAATTCAACTCTCAACAGTTGCCATCGTTCTCTTTACTTGCTTCTTTGCGTCTGGTGCAGCACAACCCACACGCAGCAGGGCGACCACGAAGGTTTCGGCTGCACCGACCGTAGCCAATTGGACGTTCTCGGGCTGCTGGACTCAGTTCTCATCGCAACCCTGTCGCGATATCTTCGTCGACCAGGCGGGCCAACATTACATTTGCAAGGAGTGCGGCACGACTGGCAAACCGGGTCCGGGCAAATGCAACCCGATCAGCCAGTCTACGCTCGCGAGCGGGCTCTGGTGTTCGTAGAAGTATTTGGAAAGACAACCCAGTAGCGTGCGGCTGACGCGGGTCTCGGCGTCGTGCAACGAGAGGATTGAGCGACGCTCGGTCCTATCAAAGCACTACAGCCGCCGCCGTCTGGCTAAGGCTTTCGTGCCAGGTTTTCGGCCGTTACTATTTGTCCCTGTCTCAGTATCGATGCGTTCGCAGTTGAGAGCTAGATCTGACGCCGCGCGCTTTTGCATCCGCCTGGCAGCCGCGTACAGCATCCTCGGGCTATCTTCTGGCACCTCATCGCCGAGGCTACGGTAGCGTACTGACCGGCGCGCGGCGATCGCGTTGCCCTTTACTTCAAGCCGCTTCTTGGCCACCTCGTCTCCAGTCAGGGCATACGTCTCGTGCTCGCCTGACTGAGGGTTGAAGAAACCGATGTATCCGCCGGGGTTGATCCCAAAAGACCTTAATGCCTTTTTCTTGTATCGCCGGCCGAGGAAATCGTTACGCCCCTCAAACTCATCTTCACCTGTGAAGTAGAGCGGCAGCAGGAAATTCGAGACATCCACGCCATCGACTTGATAGCTCTCCGCCTGTACCGCGTCGCACATCTCATACCAGTGAAAGACAGTTTTCTTTGGGTTCGCGGGGTGCGGCCCCGACACCAGGAGGTTTACCTCCGGGTCGGCGATCAGTTCGAGTGCTTCGTGCGACAGTGTCACTGTCCAGTTCTCGCCCAAC
Source organism: Pyrinomonadaceae bacterium (assembly GCA_044867025.1). Lineage (GTDB taxonomy): Bacteria > Acidobacteriota > Blastocatellia > Pyrinomonadales > Pyrinomonadaceae > PSRF01. The sequence goes on from JBIOUJ010000044.1 coordinate 31,223, forward strand.
TTTTTTGATAATTCAGTGAAAACGAAGCCGAATGGGATGCCCCGGTGATTGGTGTCGTGATAGCCGAGGGCATCATCGACGTCAACCCGGTCCCACAGATAGAGAACGGCGTCACCACGCATGTCCTGAAGTTTCATTTTGTCGGGAGTCTCAGTGCTGCGGCCTTCGAGCCGAAGCGCGGCCCCGACGCTCCAGTAAGGCTCAAAATCGTGTGCGATTTGTCGGTTGATGGCACGAATCGCGATCTGTAGTTCTTCGTCTTTTATCTTGCCGTTGGTGTGGTTAATGACTGAGATGATCATCTAAGAGGCTCCTTTTATTGAGAGATAGTGAATCATTCGATCATGTGCTCAAGCCACCATCGTTAATAAGTAAAATACTACAAAAGCGGCGTTGAGGCTTGGAGGTTGACAACTGTAGGGGCTACAGATCTCAAAACCAATCGTGGTACGGTACGATTCTCCCTTGACAGGGGATACTACATGGATTCAAAGACACTTCCGATCATCACCACACCACGCTTAGTCCTGCGCTGGATTTCTGAAGACGATATCGACAGTCTCTACGAGATCTTTTCGAATCCACAGGTGATGCGTTACTGGAGCACCGTCCCGCTCCCCAATCAAGAAGCCGCGGCAGAATTGCAGCGCGAGATCGCTGAAGGCAACGAGAGCGAAACAATGTTCAAGTGGGGAATCGCTTTGCGTGACTCGAACATCGTCATCGGCACCACGACGCTTTTCAATCTCAACCTCGACAACGGACGCGCCGAGCTCGGTTACGCAATGGGCCACGCTTACTGGGGCAAAGGCTACATGAATGAAGCGCTAAAGGCGTTGGTCTCCCACGCCTTTGAAGTCATGGGACTGCGCCGGCTTGAAGCCGACGTCGATCCGCGCAATGCTGCTTCGATCCGCACACTCGAGAGATTGGGTTTTCAGCGTGAAGGTTTTCTTCGCGAGCGCTGGCACGTGAACGGCGAAATCCAGGACGCGCTTTTTTACGGCCTCCTGCGCCGCGAGTGGCTGAAAGAATAAGAAAGGTAATTGTAGGGGGCTTTCACTTCTTGGCAGTATTAAGCACTGAACGAGCAGAAGCCAGCAGAGCAATCGCTCGGGGCGACTCACTTTTTATCGTATGCGCGATGTTTGCCGCTCGGTACAGATCATCCTTGCCGAGAGCTGCAAAGAGGTTAGCCAGGCTAATCGTTGGAGCGGGTATAGAAACTTTTGCAATGTTACTGCGAACGCTAAAGTCAACCGTAAAGCTGCTTTCCTCTCCTGTATAGCCCTCCGCCTGATTAACGGCTTTGACGACATCAAGCAGCATGTCTTCTTTTCTTGCTTGATCGACGCGGACTGCATTCGTCGCGATCGCAACCCAAGCTTCCGCACGTTCGGGTTTACTCGTTTCCAGCCGTCCCGCCTCGTCAATAGCTTCCGTAATTAAATCTATGGCTTGCTCCTCAGCTGAAGATGGCAATAACGCGGCGATCTCGGTGTACGCCCAGACGCGCTGAAAGTGCGAGAGTTCAGCAGTGCGAACCAATTGCAACGCTTTTTCCGATTCTCGTTTTTCCTTCGCCTTATTGATAAGGAGCACATCAACAAAATTCCGAACAGCTTTCCTGAATTCGTCGTCTTCGATCTTATCAGCCAGTTCTCTCGCTTTCGGATCGTTTTTCATCGCCGCTTTTTGCGCCGCGACAGCGTAAAGCTGATTTCGTTCGCGCGTACTGGAGGCCCGTTCGATCTGCGACAGCGTATCGTCAGGTTCTTCAACTGACTTCTTTGGCTCAAATCCGGCATTCATAAAGGACCGCTGTTGCGGCGACACCATCTCATTTTTTTCTTGAGCCAACTGGTTAAGCCGGTTATGAAGATCGGAGGCCAGCGCTGGAAAACCCTGTTCGAAAGAAGGCAAAAGTCGCCTGATTGTGAAGCACGTGCCGGTTAGCCCTGCCGAGGTAAGTTCCAGCTCTGAGATTGATCCATGACGCATTAGGACCTGACTGATTGTGTTGAAAACTTTTATCCGTAACGATGGGGCTAATTGTGGTGGCGGCAACTCGGAAGTCCACGGATTCATTAACAACCCACGACGTGTAAAGGTTACCAGTATGGAAGGCGTCAAGGCATAAGACGCGAGCAGAGACGCGGACGTAGCGTCGGCGAGAGGATCTGCGGCTGTCCGGTCGAGTAGAGTAGAGAAGAGTCGATCTGCCAGGACAGCATTTTTCTGTCGTAAGAGAACCAGAAAAATAGTGCCGTCCGAAGTGATCCGATTTAACCCTGGCTGAGCAAAAGCGACGGCGCTGTCAGGCTGGCCGTTCTCCAGCAGTTGACGCGCCAATTGCAGTCTCTTGGCTATTGCTTCGGGCGGCTCAGTTGGATCCCAATTTCTGTTTATCTTGTTCTCTTTTTCATCACGATCGTTGGCTTCTTCCATTGAAGCCAGAAACTTCTCGGCGAGACTTCGATCATGTTGCGAAGCGAGCCGCAGTACTTCCTCTCTTAGGTTAGGCGGAGGAGAAATAAACCCTATCCCTCCTTTGCCTGAAAGAAAGGCCCGGCGTTGCTCCTCAATGGCGCGGCGGCCGTCTTCGTCTACTCTTTGGGCAAGATCCCAAGCCCGCTCGAATATGGCGCGCGCTCGTTCCTGGTTAAAGTTCCACAAAACATCCGCGGCGCGTGCCTGTACCTTGACTTTGAGAGACTCATCTTTATAGTTGCGCGCCTCATCAGCTAACGAAGAAACAACCTGAATAGCGAACGCGAGTCGTTCCTTAGATTGAGCCGATCTCTCGCTCGCAGCCGCTTCGGCGGCAATTTGTTTGTTTCTATCGATTGGGGGTGGGTTGCGCACAACGGACTGCGCGATGACTGTTGAGTAAGTAGCTGAAGTTGCGAATACAAGACTGAGAAGTAAAGCGAAACGATCGCGTGTCATGGCCGGTCTCCTCCCACTAAGACTTGTCTCACC
>JBIOUJ010000045.1:0-23432 GCA_044867025.1 Pyrinomonadaceae bacterium
GGTTGACCCACCCGCTACCGCAGGTGGTACTGACATTTATCCAAGTGAAATGCTGACTTTTGAGGCAAAGCCCAGCTCAGGAAAGTTCCGTGGCGGGCTCTGCGTCGGATTTCATTGCGAACTTGTCAGTCCAGCGTATCCGGCCGGTCACCTGCATCACCACAAACAACGTCAGCACGGAGCCGATCGTGATCGCCAGCCCGGTGAAACCCTCGAGGAAGAACGCGTACGAGAACATCACCAGGTAGATGAACTGAGCCAAAGCTGCTTCACGGCTGGCGAAACGCATACCAACCACGAGACGCAGATAACTAACCACGAGGAAAACTGACACGGCGGACGAAATCGCAAAGGCCGCGTGAATCGAGACGTGATCCACCAGGTACGCGAGCAGCAGATGGAAAGAGAAGAACGCGGCAGCGAGGAAGAAGTAGTTCATGGGGTGAAGATCGATGCCGCGCATGGTGGTGATGATTAGCATGAGGAAGAAAAAGAAGAAGAGTGACACTGGGGCAAACAAACTTATTCTTCCCGCGAGTGGTCCGGGTTGAAGCTTCTCCGGCATTTCCATCGCGATCTGGTATCCGGAGACGAGGCTCTTGTAAGACCAGTCGAGATCCCATCCCGTACTCGTTTCTTGTTTCTGAGAAGGTGAAAGCGTGTTGTCAGGAAAATCGATGTTCTTGAAGTTTGTCGTCATGCGTAGATCAAAATCGCTAACCTGCGCTACCTCGCCAGTCCCAAAGCTGTAACGCCACTCGTCGAGCCCCTGAGAGCGGTAGCCGATGGCGAGCTGAGCAGTTTTGCCGGCCGCGATTTTGAACGCAGTCGTGGCAGCGTTTTTATCGTTGGTAACCGGCACTGGATTACCGTCCACAGCAAACGAAAGGTCGTCGTAAATTGCCTGCGACGTGGGAAATTGCAGATTGAAGTTAACGGTCTGTTCTTTATCGCTCGTGTTGCGGAAACCATAGACACCCGAGAAGGCGACTTTGTAGGTGCTGTACCACAACAAGCCTTTTTGACGGTGTTCGAGATCGAGGTTAACTTTGATTCTGCTGCTCTCCAACGGCAGTGGCGTATCGAATTCTTCGAAATAGGGTTTAACTACCTTTACCCCGTTTTCATAGGTCTCTACTTTCTTTTCGAGTTTCGTGTGGAAAGAAGCAGTCGGAGGCCTCTGGTTTTGGCGTGTGCCCCACAGTGATGCTACTTGAGGTGATGAGACAAGACCGGAATCGTACGTACGCGAGAAGATTGTTCCGCCGAGGATACCCCAGGCGACGGAAGTGCAAATGAAGATGAATGTGATAGCGATGATTCTTCTGGTCATGTCTTACTCTCCTTGCGGGTTGTCATTTGTTGGACCATACAGCTTTGCGGTTTGTCATTCTCATGTTGAAGCGCGGTACGGGCAATGTGGTGATCCACAGAAACTGCATGTGCTGAGCTACGTCTTGCGTGTCGTGAAGTACTTTGCTTCATAAAGTCACGAGGCAAAAAAAGGAGAATTGTTCAGATATTTCGCATTTGCTTGATGAGCGATTCCATGTGGCTCAAATAACTCTCGAGCGCGGTACGGCCGGCGGCTGTCAGTTTATATTCCGTTTTTGGTAAGCGACCTTCGAAGTATTTTGAGACCGAAATGTAGCCCGCGTCTTCGAGTTTGCGCGCGTGGACGCTCAGATTACCGTCGGTGGTATTCATCAGGTTCTTGAGATCGGAGAACGTCAGCGACTCGTTCGCTGCGAGTGCGCTGATGATTCCCAGGCGCAGACGCTCGTGAATCAACCGATCGAGATTTGGCGCCGCACTCTTTTGCTTCGTACTCGCCGGACGCGCCTCGCTCGTTGGAGAAGCCTGTTTACTTTCTTTTTTTGCTGTCGACTGCTTAGCCACCGTACCTCCTCACAATAATCGCACCGAACACCAGGTGCAGCACGCCAAACCCGGCCGCCATAAACCAATCGGCGTAGCTTGACGGACTGAAAAGCGCGAGCGCGCCGAGAGCCATGAAACATAGGCCCATTGCCGGCACCGCTCTAACGGAAAACATACCGCCCGTGATCACGCCTGTGCCGTACAGCAGAAGCCACATACCCGGAATCTCGTTAATCCTGCCTGCACGAAGCAGGACGATGGTCAGCAAACCGCCGGCGATTATCGGTGGCGCCAGGCTAAACACTGCTTTGCGTCCGGACCCGGAGAATAGCGGCATTTGCAGAGCCCGGGCTTTGCGGTCCATGGACCAACCCGCAATCAGTAGCGAGATCAGACCTTCAGCCAGCCACACTGCGAGCCATAGATTGACGGTTGGCTGCCGCGCGGCAATGACACTGGCGAATAGAGCCGTGATGCCGATGGCAATCTCGCCGCGACCGGAAATGCCGGTAAAGGGCGTGGCGCGCTCCATGGTTTCGCGGATATAGCGAAGGTTATCCATGGCGCGGTCGTGCAGCGCTGGCGGTTGGTCCGGAGCTTGAGAAACGAGGCGCATACGTTCCATCAGCGGGGATGGTAAGCCGCGGGCTATCGCGGTGTCAAGTACTTTGTATGGCAAAGACAAAAATGAAGTCGGCTTTCACAGGATTAAAAGATTTTTCAGGATTTACAAGATTAAATCCTGCGAATCCTGAAAAATCGCGCAAATCCTGTGAAATCAACTCAGAGCCTCAGCCACAATCTCGGCCTGCTCTTTTTGATGGATACTGTAAGAGCCCGTAGCGGGGCTCGCAGACGCCGCGCGGCCGACGTATCGCGGATTTTCGAGCCGGTTCTGCACAAATGTCCAGCCGCCCATGTTCTGCGGCTCCTCCTGCGCCCAAACCAACTCATCGGCGTTCGAATACTTCGCGAGCGTTTCGCGAATGCTCGTCAACGGGAACGGATAAAACTGTTCCAACCTCACGACCGCGACACTCCGATCCTCACTCTTCTTTCGCGCGTCAATCAGGTCGTAATACACCTTCCCACTGCACATAACGACCCTCTTCACTGCACTCGCATCACTTATTTCAGCATCGTCAATCACGGGCCGGAATCCGGCAGTCGCCAGATCGTCAATACTCGACGACGCAGCCGGCAAGCGAAGCAGGCTCTTCGGCGTCATGACGATCAGCGGCCGCTCCATTCCGGGTCGCACCTGTCGACGCAACAGATGAAAGTACTGCGCCGGTGTCGTCGGATAACAAACCTGCAAATTGTTTTCAGCGCACATTTGCAGATACCGCTCGAGTCGCGCACTGGAGTGTTCCGGACCCTGTCCCTCGTAGCCGTGCGGCAGCAGCATCACGAGCCGCGAAGTCTGTTTCCACTTGTCTTCCGATGCCGCGATGTACTGGTCGATGATCGTCTGCGCGCCGTTTCCAAAATCACCAAACTGCGCTTCCCACAAAACGAGCGCGTCTTTCGCGATCACCGAGTAGCCGTACTCAAATCCCAACACACCTTCTTCCGACAACGAACTGTCAAACACTTCGAATCGCGCGAAAGAATTTGCTTCTGAGCGCAACTCAGAAAGCGGTACCCAAGCCTTGCCTGTTTGCGTGTCGTAGAGAACAGCGTGACGCTGGCTGAACGTTCCGCGGCCTGAATCCTGCCCGCTCAAACGCACGCGAGTGCCGTCGAGCACGAGCGATCCGAACGCGACTGCCTCAGCAAACGCCCAATCCAACGGAGTGCTTCCTTCGCCCATCTTTGCGCGTCTTGCGAGTTGGCCCACCATCTTCGGATTCACGTGGAAACCTTCAGGCACGACCGCGATCTTGTGACCGATGCTCTTAATCGTTTCCGCTGACACGCCGGTTGGGATCACTTCAGAGCCGTCCATCTCCTCGACGCGTGAATGCGACGGCGCTGGTTCTTCCTTCACTTTGCGCTTCGCGTTTTCGAGCGCTGCTTCATAACGGCGCACACGTTCGTCGATCAGGTTCTTTACTTCTTCTTCCGTGACGACACCTTCCTTGATCAAACGCTTCGCGTAGACAGTGCGCACACCCGGATGCGCCTTAACGCGCGCGTACATCAGCGGCTGTGTGTAGCTCGGCTCATCGGTTTCGTTATGGCCCAACCTTCGGAAACCAATCAGATCGAGCACGACGTCTTTGTTGAACTCTTGCCGGTACGCGAGCGCGATTTGCATCACGCGGTACGCTGCTTCAGGATCGTCGCCGTTGATGTGAAAGATCGGCAACTGCGTCATGCGCGCGACGTCGGTTGAATAGATCGTCGACCGGCCTGCTTCCGGAGAAGTTGTGAATCCGATTTGGTTGTTGATGATGATGTGGATCGTGCCGCCGGTGCGATAACCTTTCAATGCGGCGAGGTTCAGCGTTTCCATCACGACACCCTGACCGGCAAATGCCGCATCGCCGTGAAGCAACACTGGTAACGCCTGATCGATAACCTCTTCGCGCGTTGTCCCTCGCTCGCCCAGCGTCTTGTCCTGCGTCGCACGAACCATGCCTTCGACGACAGGATCGACAGCTTCGAGGTGGCTGGGATTCGGCGACAATGACAGGCGAACTTTCCGGCCGTCGTCCATGACGCGTTCGCCGGTTGCCCCCTGGTGGTATTTCACGTCGCCTTCGTCAGCGGGAAACTCCGGATGGACCTGGCCTTCGAACGCGGCGAAGATCCTCTCACACAGGTTTCCGATCACGTTTGCAAGCACGTTCAAACGGCCGCGATGGGCCATGCCAAAAACGATCTCTTCAACACCGCGAGCCGCCGCACCGTCGATCAAACGATCCAGTAACGGGATGACGGTTTCGCAACCCTCGAGTGAGAATCGTTTCTGACCTAAATACTTCGTGTGCAGTAAACGCTCGAACTGTTCCGCCGAAATCAATTTCCAAAGTAGACGCTTCTTGACGTCGACCGGAATCGGTTCCGGTTGGACGAACTGACGCCGGATCTGTTCGCGAATCCACTGCTTCTCTTCTTTACTTTGAATATGCCGATATTCAATGCCGACCTTTCCGCAGTAAGCGTGTTGCAGAATGTCGAGAATCTCTCGCAGCGTAGCGCTTTGGCGATTCGCGAGTCCGTCCGTTATGAATTCGCGATCGAGGTCCCAGATGGTCAGGCCGTAGGTCTCTATGTCGAGCTCCGGGTGGTAGAGAAGCGGCAGCGCATGAAGCGGATCGGTGTCGGCAATCAAGTGACCGCGAACTCTGTATGCGTTGATCAGCTCGATGACTCGAGCCTCCTTCAACGTCTGCTCGCGAACCTGATCTCCCGGAAGGAAGAACGGGTTGCGATCAAGGCTCCATTTCAGCGGCGCGTGCGGAATACCGAGATTCACAAAGATGTTTTTATAAAAGTCGTGCTTGCCGATGATGAATTCGTGCACGCGCGCGAGAAATGCGCCTGACTCGGCGCCCTGGATTATCCGGTGATCGTATGTGCTGCTGATCGAAATGGCCTTGCTGATTCCGAGTTGCGAAAGCGCTTCGGGCGCCATCGCCTGGTACTCGGCTGGGTATTCAATCGCTCCGGTGGCAACGATTACGGATTGACCCTCCATTAGTCGCGGGATCGATGCGACGGTGCCGATCGTGCCGGGATTGGTTAACGAAATTGTCGTTCCCTGAAAATCCGAGACCTGTAACTTTCCCTCGCGCGCTCTTGTTACGACGTCGTCGTAAGCACTGAGGAAATCAGCAAAGCTGAGCGTGTTTGCGTTCTTGATGTTTGGGACCAGCAGCGTGCGCGTGCCGTCTTTCTTCGTAAGATCGATTGCGACCCCGAGATTAACGCTCGTGCGTTTCGCCCTCGCTGGTCCGCTGTTGACTTCAACGTAGCCATCGTTGAGCTGCGGAAAGGCGTCGAGCGCACGCAGGATGGCCCATGCGATCAGATGTGTGTATGAAGCCTTTCCGCGATCGTTTTCGGCGAGATGCTGGTTGATGATTCGGCGGTTCTCGTCCAACAGCTTCACGGGAATTCTTCGTTCGGAAGTGGCTGTCGGGACTGAGAGGCTCCGCTCCATGTTTTCGACGATCTTGAGAGCGGGCCCGCGTAGTGGAGTCGCTTCGACGTCTGTCGCAGGGGCGGGGGCTGGAGCTGGTGCAGTTTTCGGCTCAGGAGCAGGCGCAGGTGCAGACGCAGCTTTTGGCTGGGGAGCGGGCGCCGCTTTCGCGCCGTTACCGTCGCCGATGAGTTCAGTGAAATACGACCGCCAGGAGTCGTCGACCAAATCAGGGTTACTGCGGAAACGCTCCAGCAGTCCCTCGACATACGTGGCATTAGCGCCGAATTCTTCTGCGATGAGTTGGGATAGATCCATGCATCAAGACTATCACTTAAGCCACAGATTTTCACGGATCGAGGAGGATCATGATCCGTGTTCATCCGTGAAATCTGTGCTAACGCTTTTCGATCAGAAACAGGAATTCTCGATTTTTTTCCTCCGCGTCGCGCACCCACTCGTTCGTCCAGCGCATGCCGCCCATGACGTTGCGCTTGTAATCCACTTCGATAACGTCAATCAGTCTTCCCGCGCTACCGATTACTTCATTTAGTTCCTCTGCTGTCGCTCTGCCCCCGGAGCTGTAGGAAAGGATGATGTGCCTGGTTTTCGTTTGCCTGAGCAGTCGTTCGATTGCCTCGACTACGATAAAGCGTCCATCGTCATTCTTTCTGAATTCCTCGAACACAGAAGCGCTCACCGCGTCGCTCGTGTCGGCGCGGCGCTTCGCTTTTCCGAACAGGGTAGGACTATCGAAGAGACAGATCGAGGTCCAGAGATGATAGTAGGCGGCATAACGCACCCGCGAAGGCGGCATCTTGTCGTTGTTGGATCCGTAGGGAGGATCGTAATAGGCCAGATCGGCATCGATCGTTGAGACGACGTCAAACACGTCCGCCTGGTGAATCTCATGGTCACGCTCTTTGGGGATGAGATTCGGGACACTTAACTTCATCTGGTGATACGAGCGAGGCGACCATTCGCTCAGGTACGAGGCGTAGTGGCCGATCGTACTATCGACTTCATCCATCGCCAGAACCAAACTCGTCAGTGCCACCGCTCTTTCATGTGCGCTCAACGACAGGCGTTCGATCTCTTCGCGGATCGCGTCGAGCTTGAGCGTATTGTGTCGTTGCCACGGCTTCTTCACACCGTTTGATTGGTTTACATCGCCGCCGTAATGCTCGGTAAACCAGCCATCCCTGCCCGGTAGTGCGTTGAGATGATCTATCAAATCTGTGTAGTGTTCGCGCGGGGAGGGGCTCGAAAGGTAGCAGTCACCAAACACCTTGGACCACGCGGCAATGTCGTTCGCGATCACGCGATATCCTGAGCGCGCAAATGCCTGCGACACGCGCGTCGTACCTGAAAAACCGTCGAAGACGGTTCGTGGTTTTACTGTCTGAGCGAGCTGAAGAATGTGAGGCAGGAGCTTCAGTTTTGAGCCCGCATACTTAATGCCTTCCGTTTCTGGAGCATTGAGAGTCACCATGGTATCGTAGCGCGAACGTCAGCAGCCTAAGCCAATCCTGTCAAAAGACTATGAAGAAAAACAAGACGCAAAAGACTAAAGTCGGACGGCGAAACTTTGTAAAGCTTCTTCCCGCGCTCGGTGCAGCAAGTGTCGTGGCCGCGAAAATGCCGCTCGAAGCTCTGGCCCAAACCCCTTCGCCCACGCCTGTGCCATCGCCGAGTCCTTCGCCAACTCCTGCGCCGCGCATCACGAAAGAGATGATGCACCAGGCTGAAAAGCTCATCGGCATCGAACTCACTGACGCGCAGGAAGCGATGGCTCTCGGCGGCGTCAATCGAAACCTCGACGCGTACGAGACCAATCGCAAGATCGACGTCCCGCTCGACACCGAACCGGCCATCTCGTTTCATCCGATGCCGGCGCGGAAAGAACTCTACACTGCGAAGACCAGGTTTCGCTTTGGCAAAGTGGAGTTGCCGCAGTTCAAGACGGTCGAAGATCTCGCGTTTGCGACTGTTCCCCAACTCGCCGAGTTGATTCGTACGCGCAAGATCTCGTCGACTGATCTGACGAAGATGTACCTCGCGCGGTTGAAGACGTATGGTCCAAAGCTGCTTTGCGTCGTCACGCTCACCGAAGATCTCGCGCTGAAGCAGGCCGCCGCCGCGGACGCGGAGATAAAACGCGGAAAATATCGTGGACCACTTCATGGCGTTCCGTGGGGCGCGAAAGATTTGTTTGCCACGAAAGGAATCAAGACGACCTGGGGTGCGGAGCCGTATCGCGATCAGGTGATCGATTACGACTCGACCGTCGTCGAAAGATTAACTGAGGCCGGCGCTGTGCTGGTCGCGAAACTGTCGATGGGCGCACTCGCACAGGGAGCCAGGTGGTTCGGCGGTGTAACGCGAAATCCGTGGCAGATCGACGAAGCACAAACCGGTTCGAGCGGTTCATCCGCTGGTCCAGGTTCAGCGACCGCGGCAGGGCTCGTAGGTTTTTCGATTGGAACCGAGACACTGGGCTCGATCGTGTCGCCGTCGTCGAGGTGTGGTGTGACGGGATTGCGTCCGACATACGGCCGCGTGAGCCGTTATGGAGCAATGGGATTGAGTTGGACCATGGACAAGATCGGTCCGATGTGTCGCGGCGTTGAGGACTGTGCTGCCGCGCTTCACGCGATCTATGGTCCGGACGGCAAAGACATAACGGTCGGCGACGCGCCCTTCAACTGGAACCCTGATACCAATATCAGCACGCTCCGAATCGGGTATTTGAAGACTGAGTTTGACAGTCCAACCACGCCACCGACCAACGAGCAACTGCGAACACAGGCCGAACAGCGCCGCACGATCTATAAAACGGCTCTGGAGGTGTTGGAGAAAGCGGGCGCTAAGTTGACGCCGATCGAGCTTCCGAAGTTCTCCGCCGCGACATTGAGATTCATCTTGTCCGCCGAAGCTGCGACCGCGTTTGACGACATCACTCGCGATGGACGGGTCAACCAGTTGTCAGGACAATCACCTAATGATTGGCCCAACACGTTTCGCACGTCACGCTTCATTCCGGCGGTAGAGTATCTACGGGCACAACGTGCACGCACGCTGCTGATGCGGGAAATGGATAAGTTGATGTCGCAGTGGGACGTGTTCGTGAGTCCTGCGCCTGGGAGCGCGAGCCTGTTAGTAACAAACCTGACGGGTCATCCCGCCGTCGTGCTGCCGTGCGGCTTTGTAAACAATCTGCCGGTGGCGATCATGTTTACCGGCGGTGTTTACGACGAGGTGTCGCCGTTGCGAGTGGCGCTGGCATACGAGCGAGCGACGACGTGGCACACGATGCATCCGAAGATGGATTGGGCCACCGATTAACACGGATGGACACGAATTTTGATCTCGAACATTGAGCCGCGCCCGACTTCACTGCGCACGTTGATCGACCCGCCCGCTTCCTCGATGGCTGTCTTTACAGCATCGAGTCCGACGCCACGACCGGAGATCTCCGAGATCTCGGTCGCGGTTGAGAAACCCGGCTGAAAGATCTGATCAATTAAAGCCGGGTCGATCCCACGCCCATCGTCTGTCACCGTGATTCTGGTTTCGCCGTCTCGCGTTGCTACCTCGATCACGATCTTTCCGCTTGATTCGATTCCGTGATCGACCGCGTTGCGCACCAGGTGAACGAGCGGAACGATATACTTTTTGTCGAGCAACAGATCCTCACCGCGTATTTCGAACTCTACTTCCTTACCGGTAACAACCGCTGCGGCTCGTCCCGCGCGCACGACTTGCTGCAACACTCCTTCATCTGATGTTGGCGGCAAGTTGATTAGCTCTTCCGATAGTTTTTCGAATGCACGCTTGACGCCTTCCAGATCGTGCATCGCGTTTGCTGGACTCGTTAGCGCGGCTGAGATCTCTTGAATTGTGACATCGGCAATATCTGGAAGATCGGCTTCGCCTCTTTGTGCGTAAAGGATTTTAAAATTGACTTTTCCCGGAGTCGCCGCCGGCAAACGGGAAATCACTTCTCCGGTTTTACTCAACGTCCGTTCCAGGTTCTGAAACTCTCGATCGAAGTGTGCGACGTCAAAACCCGCCTCAACGAGGAAGAGTTTTGCGCCTTCTGCAATCGACCGCGTCAAAGTTGACTTTTGATCCGGCCGCAATGAAGTCCAAACGTCACGCGGAATCGCTTCGCTGACGAACGTGTCTGCTGCGCCGGTCCTGATCGAGTGGAGCACGTTCTCAAGCTGGTGTGCGGCCGCCGCAAGAGCGTTCAAGCCGTTTGCGGCGGCATTCGCCTTCAGATTGTGGACGTGCCGGAATAGTGCGTCGACCACTTTGCGCGTCGCAGGTCCGTCACCAGCAACTCCGCGCAGTTGTTCGACCGCGGTGAAAATCGGATCTGTGTTCACTATTCTTCGGTCTCGGGCTGAACATTCTTTTGAGGTTGCTGTTCGTCCAGATCGCGTTTGATTGCGTCGAGGATGCCGTTGATAAACTGCGTGGCTTCGTAAGTTGAAAAGCGGCGCGCGATTTCGAGTGCTTCGTTAATGGCGACTGTGCGTGGAGTCGGTTCGTAGAGAAACTCGTAGACGGCGAGGCGCAGGATGTTGCGGTCGACGACCGCCATGCGTGAGATCCGCCAGTGTTCGGCGCGCGAGCGAATGCGTTCGTCGAGTAGTTCCAGGTTGGAAAGCGTTCGGGAAGCGAGGCGCGTAGCGAATTCCCGGGCTGTGTCGTCGAGATCAGATTCTCCAAGCTCAGCCCAGTAGCTTCGGACCACATCGTCCGCAGGTATTTCGGCAACGTCAGCCGCAAAGAGCATTTGCAAGGCACATTCACGTGCCTTACGTCGCGAACCCATAAAAATTACCAACAACTGTTAAGCCACAAAAAAGCACAAAGGTTATTAAAAATAATTAGTGCTTTCTCGTCCTATCTTGTGCCTTTTTGTGGCCTCACTCGAATGCTTCCTTGTAAAGATTTACCAACTCGACCGCCGTCATGGCGGCTTCAAAACCCTTGTTACCCAGCTTCACGCCGGCTCGATCGATCGCCTGGTCGACAGTGTCAGCAGTGACGATACCGAATATAACAGGCACGCCCGACGTCAACCCCGCCTGAGAAATACCTCGCGCCACTTCACTCGCGATGTAATCGAAGTGCGGCGTTTGACCGCGAATGATCGTGCCGAGACAAATGATTGCATCAAACCGGCGCGACTGTGCAAGTCGCAACGCCAGCAGCGGGATCTCGAACGCGCCCGGCACACGGTATAGACTAACGTTTGCGTCTTTTGCGCCTAATCGCTTGAGACCGTCGAGAGCGCCTTCAACCAGCCGCGCGGATATTAATTCATTCCAACGGCTGGCCACGATTGCGAAGCGAAAAGCTTCGGCGTTAAGACGCCCTTCGTGCACGGTCGGCTGCAATCGACTCGACTCCGCAAGCTGAATAGTCAATACGTTTTGCAGTATAGGAGATGCTTCGAGACGCATCAAGTTGATGAATTCTGCCTATCTTGAGTGAGTTCAAGTCCGTGGAGCCGCTCGTTGATATCCTCGAAGTTGCGACGAACTTTAACCAGTGAATCAGTGATGTAATTCTGATCTTGTTTAACTTCACGAATTGAGGTCTTGATTTGACACTTTGCCATCTGTAGGTCTTCTTGAAGACGCTGCAGAATCAAAAGAATTAAATCCAGCTTGTTGGCGTTACTTGAGGAAAACTTCATTTCAGGTTCTTCGGTCATGGCTTCTCCCTTCAGAGAGTGATTCTAACATCGCGAAGTCCTGTATAGATCCAACAATCTTTTGCCCGATCTGACTATTATTTGTCGATTCCGGCTAAACGCCGAAGGCGTTCGCTAATTTCAGCCCAGGGTTGGAGCGAAGCGACAACCCTGGGAACGAATACGAAAGAATTTCCAACCCTGAAAGGGTTTGTAGTGGTGCTTCATCTTCGGAGGTTTTAACCCTTTCAGGGTTGGAGCTGGTATGTGGGATTGGTTCCCAGGGTTGTCGCTGCGCTCCAACCCTGGGCTGGAATTAGCGAACGCCTTCGGCGTTAGATCAAATTCATCGGGGTTGGGTTCTTTGGATCCTTGGTGTAGTCGTAGAAACCGCGTCCGGATTTTCGTCCGTACAAACCCGCGAGCACCATTCGCTTCAATAGCGGCGGAGGGGCGAAGCGCTTCTCACGAAATTCGTTGAACATGATCTCCGCGATGTAATAAGTGGTGTCGAGCCCGACGAAATCGCCGAGCGTGAATGGACCCATCGGATAACCACAACCCAGTTTCATCGCATTATCAATATCGACGATCGACCCAACACCCTCCTCCAACGCCCTGATCGAATCCAACATGTACGGCACCAACAAGCGATTCACAATGAAACCCGTCTTGTCACCGGCTCGCACCGGAACCTTGCCAAGCTTCTTCCCAAACTCCACTGCCTGCTCGTAAACATCGTCGTCGGTCAGAATGGTTTTCACCACCTCAACCAGTTTCATCAACGGCACGGGATTGAAGAAGTGCATGCCGATGAAACGACGTTGCCGCTCCGGCGACGTCGCAGTCATCATCTCGGTAATCGACAACGACGAAGTGTTCGATGCAAAGATCGTTTCGGGTTTGCAAGTCTCATCCAGTTGCTTGTAAGTGGCGCGCTTCTCATCAAGGTTTTCGATGATAGCTTCGATAATGACATCGCAATCTGCGAGATCGGCGAATGAAGTAGTGCCCGACAGACGGCCGCGAATCTCGCGTTGCTGATCCGACGTGATCGTTCCCTTCTCCGCAAACTTCGCTAACGACTTATCTATGCCTGCAAATCCTCTCGTAATCAGATCATCGGAAACTTCCTTAACAACAGTCTCAAATCCAGCGCTCGCAGCGACCTGCGCAATACCCGACCCCATAAGTCCGCATCCCAAAACTCCTACTTTCCCGATATCCATTTTTCTCTCCTTAAATTTTTGCAGCGCTTTTCAACCACGCATTGTATTCCTTGCGCCATGCTTCGTACTCAGCAACCTGCTGGTCCAAGTTTGGATCTGCGGCACTCCTGGCTTTTTCCAGTTTCGAAAGAATGACCACGAGCCGCTGTCGCAACTCGGCCGCGCGCGGATCCGGCGCCGGCGCTTGCATTGCCTTGTCAGTCACGATCGCGATGTTGCTCGAATCATTGTTGTGAATCACCGCCGAAACTTTTTCCTGAAGCTGGTTCATCGCGTTTACGTAATTCAGAAAAACCAGTTTGTTTGCACTCACCAAAACGCGAGGAACAGACGCAACCGGACGATTGAAGTTTCTCGCTACCTTGTAAAAGCCCAGCACAACTGTGGACAGTGCAAGCAATTGCAGCGCTCGCCACATATGTGTGATCGTCGGACGAGCACCCGGTCGCCGGTAGTCAACCGCCAGCGCGAGCGCGGCGCCTGACAACAGTCCACCGAGGTGCGCCGCGTTATCGATAAACCCGCGCCCGATAAAGCCGATAAACAGATTGAGAAAGATGATCGGCAACATGCCGGTGCCAAACGCGCGCTTAAACCCTTCGGGCAGTTCGCGACGAAATTTGATTCCGAAGACGAAGAGAACCCCCACCAAGCCAAACAACGCTCCCGAAGCGCCCGCAGAAGGCAGGTCATCACTCTTGAAAATGAAACGCGCGAACGCGTTGGTGGCGAGCTGTGGACGCACCGTGAGATAGCTCGCAAGCAGACCACAGATTCCGGTCACCACCCAGAAAACCGTGAATTTCGCCGAACCGTAGAGTTTCTCCACGAATGGTCCAACCATCATGAGGCTGTACATGTTCACGAGCAGATGGATCAGGTTGATGTGAATAAACATCGGCGCGATGAGACGCCACCACTGGTAATTCGGCGCATTGATCAGGTAATTGAGTTTCGCGCCATATGCAACGAGCACGGGCTCGGGAAACTGCGTCCATAACACGGTCGACGACGTATCGCTCGATTCCCACATTAAAAGGAACACGAAAAGGTTCGCGACGAGAAAGACGATGGTGAATTTGTATGGACGATTTAGAACAGCCCGGGCGAACCTGATCGTTTCTCGATCCGGTTGAGGTTGGTTTGTGGTGGAGACAGGCTGGCTGGAGGTTGGTGCGCCACAGACGCCGCATTGAGGCTCACCCGCGCCGACGATTGCCCCACAACTACGGCACATTGTTGGCCGGCCGGGTTTAGTTTGGTTTGACTCGCGTTCTGACAATACGCTGCAGACTAACAAGCGTGATGCTCGAGTGCAAAAGCATCACGCTGAGAAAAGCAATGTCGACGTTACGAATGTGCTCAGCCGATCGTTTCTAAAAGGCTGACCAGGTCGTCGGCGTGTTCTTCTTCGACTGCGAGAATCCCTTCGAGCATTCGTCTCGACGTTGGATCTTCGTTGCCGAAGTAACTGATCATCTCGCGATAACTGTCGATAGCGATGCGCTCGGCGACGAGATCCTCTCTGATCATGTCGGTGAGCGTCTCACCCTCGACGTATTCGGCGTGGCTGCGCATGAGCAGGCCTTCGGGATTGAAGTTTGGTTCGCCCTGTAGTTGTACGATGCGCTGTGCGATCTGATCCGCATGCCCTTGCTCGTCGTTCGCATGTTCAAGAAATTCAGCGGCCACGCCTTCGGCATGTATTCCGGTGGCCATGAAATAATGCCGTTTGTACCTCAGGACACAAACGATTTCAGTCGCCAGCGCCTCGTTCAAAAGTTTCACAACGGTTTCGCGGTCCGCGCGGTAACCTTCCGTGACAGCGCCATTCTCGATGTGCTGTCGCGCGCGTTCGCGCAAAGTTTTGATGTCAGTGAGAAATGGTTGATTCGCCACAGCCCTCACTCCTTGGATCTGAATTTAGGGGAGCAACGATATTAAGACAGGATCACAAGATTCACAAGAAAGACAATCCTGATAATCTTGCAAAATCCTGAAATCCTGTCCAGATCTTACTCAGCAGTGAGTTTTCCCTGAATCTTTATTTCCGTGGGTGCGTTGGCATCGGTGGTTACTTCAACCGGCACTTGCCACACGAGCGTTTTGATACGACACGTTCCGGTATTGTCTTCACGACAGTAAAACAACGTGACCTGCGCGCGGACCGTTGCTGGTCCAGCAGCGGGCGCGTTTACGGGAATACGAAGCGGAAGCTTGAGATCTTTCTCGGTGCGTGAAGCCTGATTGTCAGCTACGGACAGGCTCGTGCCGTCCACTGAAACCTTGTAACGCTGCGGCGCCAGCGGATTCAGATGATAGCCCTGCGGCAATTCCACATCGATCTGTAAAACTCCATCCGCACCAGCACGCAATTTTTGAGCAGTCGCTTTGACCTCCTCAGCATTTGGACCAACCGCGGTCTCGAGAGCCTGCATGTTCTTCGCGGGAGGCGTCAAACCATTGATACGAAGAGTGCTCGTGGCCTTTGTTTTCAGATCCGCGACGCGAATAGCGTGATTGTTTGTGTCAGCGATGTAGAGCTTATCGTTCGCGAGCGCCAAGCCGCCGGGTTCATAAAACGACGGCGAAGCTCCGTCTGATTGTCCGGGCTTGCCCGTTCCGAGCAGAGTCGTGACGCTCTTTCGTTTCGGATCGAGTTGTTTGATCTTATGGTTGTAAGTGTCTGCAATCAGAAGTTTGTCGCCAAACGAGATCAATCCCAGCGGATGTTGCAGGCGTACATCATCACCGGACCCATCGGCGTCGCCAAACTCGAACAGATCGCCACCGACAAGCGTCTTCACCGTACCTTCGCCAATGTCGATCGCGCGAATTATGTTCGACTCGCTATCAGCAACGTAAAGCGTTTTTCCATCTGTAGCCATTCCCGAAGGCTGTGCAAAGCCGGACTTGAGAAGCGAACCATCCAGCCGCGCTTCTCGACCCGACCCTGCAAACGTCGAGACCTCGTTCTTGTCGAGATCCATCTGCCAGATCTGATGTGGACCAGCCATCGCGATGTAGAGCGTGCGACCGACCAACTGGAGATCCCACGGCGAGCTCAATTCAACTGAACGAGCGGGACCTGTCTTGAAATATTCACGTGACTGCTGGCCAGTGCCGGCGATCGTTTCGACCGTGCGCGTTTTCAGATCGACACGTCGGATCAGATGGTTTTCAGTGTCGGCGACGTAGAGAGTGTCGCCGGCAAGTGCCAGGCCCTGTGGACGATAAAACGCCGCTTTATCAAATGGGCCATCGGCAGCGCCGGTGTCACCCGTGCCGACGGTTTCGACGAGCGTACCGTCGAGTTTAGTGATAACGATGCGGTTATGGTTTGAGTCAGCGATGAAGAGTCGATCGCGACCAGCATCGGCGAGGATCTTGCCGGGAAAAGCAAGCGGCAGTTCGCCAACTTTTGCACGTTCGAGGACGAGCTTGATCGGCTCCTCGTTTAGTTCGCCCTTTTTGCGGAAGTCCTCGACAATCTTCGCAATCGCCTGATCGATGACCTCGTAATTGCCCTCTCCAGAGATACCTCCGACCACGTAGCCCGCGGGATCGATCAGCACCTGCGTGGGCCATGCGCGCACGCCGTAGCTTTGCCACACCGCGTACTCGGAATCGTTGTAAACCGGATGCTCGATCTCGTAGCGAAGAATTATGCGCCTGATGTTCTCCGTCTCTTTCTCGTTTTGAAACTTCGCGGAGTGAACGCCGATGACGACGAGTTGGTTCGCATACTTGGCTTCGAGCTTCTTCAGATCGGGGATGATGTGGATGCAGTTGATGCAGCCGTAGGTCCAGAAATCGAGTAGAACGACCTTGCCTTTGAGCGCTGCGATCGAGAGCGGCTTATCAGTGTTCAGCCAACCGCGACCACCGGTGATTTCCGGCGCGCGCACGCGTGGTTTTTCTTGTGCAGACATAAAAATACCTTGGGTTATAGCGATGCCAAATATTATTGAAGCTACGAATTTCACGAATCTACCTTTTTATCGAGTAACTGATCCACGCGATCGATCGCGCGACGTAAGTGTGGAATGGTGATCGAACCGCCAACCACGAGCGCCACGTTGAAGGCATCGAGAAACTCCTCGCGCGTAATGCCGATCGTTGCGCATTGCTTGATGTGGTAAGTGATGCAATCGTCGCAGCGAAGCACGGTTGAGGCGACCAGGCCCATCAGTTCCTTTGTTCGTTTGTCGAGCGCGCCATCTTCGTAAGCCTGCGTGTCGAGCGCAAAGAAACGTTTGATTCCAAGGTGATCACTGCCCAGCAGCTTTTCATTCATCGCCGCACGATAACGATCGAACTCATCCATTTGCGCGCCCTTTCAGTTGACGGATTGAGCCTCATTGTACGATCCGTGCTCATCCGTGCAAATCCGCGGCTAATAATTTAACCTTTACCTCCCGTGAACAAACAGGCATTCACAACTCTGGAATACCAGCACCTGCTCGCGCTAATAAAACGAAACGCGCAAACCGAGCCGGGGCAGCGGCGTGTCGAAGCTCTATCGCCGATCGATGACGTGTCTGAATTGCGTCGTCAACTCGCGGCGCTTTCAGAGTGCGTGATGCTGAGGAATCGTGGAGTCAAATGGTGGTTCAGCGGATTGACAGATCCTGCTGAGGCGATCGTGCGCTTGCGTGTTGAAGGCGCGAGTCTCGATCCATTGGCGATTCTGCAAATGGCGCGTCTTTGCGACCAGGCGATGTCGGCGCGGGCGGCGATTCTTGCGGAGCGCGAGAATGCAACCATGCTGTGGCAGTTGGTGGAAAACCTGCCACGCGATCTCGACAGTCTGGTGGCGCGCGTCACAAACAAGATCCTGCCGAGCGGCGAACTCGACGATCGCGCCAGTCCGGAACTCGCGAGCATCCGTCATGAGATTAACGTGTTGCGTTCGCGGATCACGCGATCTCTCGAAGGCCTGATGCGCCGGTCCGCTGAAGCGATTCAGGATGAACTCGTTACGATCCGCAACGATCGTTTTGTCATTCCGGTTAAAGCCGATCATCGAGGCAGAGTTCAGGGCGTTGCGCACGGCTACTCATCGTCAGGCGCGACTGCGTTTATTGAGCCACTTGAAACGATCGATGCGAATAACGAGTTGCAGGGATTGCATGAGAGTGAGGCGCGTGAGATCGCGCGGATTCTTTCCGGCCTGTCGGAGGAGTTGCGAGCGCAGCTACCTGCTATCGAGCTGGCAGCAGAAGCGGTTGCTGAACTGGATTTCATTAACTCGCGCGCCATCTTTCATCAGAACTTCAACTGCGTGATTCCCGAAATAAAAACGGACCAAACGACATTAATTTCGAGTGGTGAATTGAAGTTGGTCGACGCTCGACATCCCTTGCTCGAAGAGAACCTGCGAGCGAGTGGAGGCTCGGTCGTACCTGTCTCGTTTGCGCTGGACCAAGACAAAAATGCGATGGTGATCTCGGGCGCGAATGCCGGCGGGAAGACCGTGGTTTTGAAGACTGCCGGTCTGCTCGCGTTGATGGCGCTGTCGGGAATTTCAGTGCCCGCGAGACTGGCACGCATTCCGTTCTATGCGTGCGTACTCGCAGACATCGGCGATCACCAATCGCTGGCTGCAAATTTGTCGACGTTTACCTCGCACGTTGCAAACATCGCGCGAATGATCGAGCTGTGCGAAGCTCCGGCGCTCGTGCTGCTCGACGAGGTCGGAACCGGGACCGATCCTGAGGAGGGATCGGCGCTGGGAGTCGCTGTCGTCGATCATTTCCGAAGAGCATGCAGCGCGCACGTTATCGCCACGACGCATTACAGTGGTCTAAAAATGTATGCGGGCAACGAACCGGGCGTCGTCAATGCGAGTGTCGAGTTTGACGAAAAGACTTTGAGGCCGACTTACCGTCTGCTTGTTGGCGTCGCGGGCGCTTCTTCCGGACTGGAGATCGCGCGGAGGTTCGGCGTGCCGACGGGAATCGTCGAAAATGCGATGAAGTCAGTTAAAGACTCGTCGTTGCAGGCGTCGGAGTATTTGCGTCGCATCAAGCGAGAGGCTGAGAACGCGGAGGAATTGCGTCACGCGCTGGAAGAAGAGCGCAGCGCCGTGGCGGAAAAATTTGCATCGCTCGACAAAGAGGCGGCCAAACGAGAGCAGGAACGGCAATCGACCTTCGAGCTGACGGTGCAGCGCACGATCGCTGAAGTTGAAAAGCGCGCGCGTGAACTGGTGGCGAAAATCGAAGACCGGGCGGAGCGCGTGCGCGTTGAGCGAGACGTTCAACGGCGCGTTGGTGAGATGAAACGGAGCGCGTCTCGGGAAGTTCGTGTCGTAAAAGAGAAACAAACGGTCGAACCAGAGCGCGTTGAAGCTGATGTTGAAGAAGGCCCGCAGTACGTAACGGCTGCGCCACGCGAGATCGTCGTCGGCGACAAAGTGAAGCTTCGTTCGTTCGGTTCGGTCGGAATCGTCGATCAGATCAAAGACGGCCTCGCGGAGGTGCGCGTGAAGTCGTTGCGATTCAGAGAGAAGCTGGATCAGTTGGAGCTCGTGGAGGCGCAGTCAACGCCAAAGTCACAACAGGGCAAGTTGGAAAAACTGAAACGCTCCGCTGCTTCCGAGCTCCATCTCGCCGACGCCGAACAGAAAGCACGATCGGAGTTGAACGTCATCGGACAGACGACAGATGAAGCAGTGGACGCAGTCGATAAATTTCTCGACGAAGCCTCACTGGCAAGTCTGAGTCAGGTGCGAATCGTACACGGGCACGGCACGGGCGCCCTGCGCCGCGCCATCGCAGGTCTCCTGGACGGCCACCCTCACGTGGCGCGCTTCCTCCCCGCCCCACCCGATCAGGGCGGTGCTGGTGCAACCGTCGTCGAGTTGAGACAATAGGACAGCCGCAAAAAAGCACAAGAAGCTGAGATGCGTTACCCCCAAACATTCATCGACGATCTGAAACGACAGGCAGACATCGTCCGAGTTGTGCAGGACTACGTGCAGCTCAAGAAGAAGGGCGCGAATTGGATGGCGTGCTGCCCGTTCCACAAGGAGAAGACGCCGTCGTTCTCGGTCAGCCCTACGAAAGAGATCTTCTACTGTTTTGGTTGTCACAAAGGCGGGTCGGTTTTCACATTCGTGATGGAAATCGAGCGTGTTGGCTTTCCTGAAGCGATCAAGATCGTCGCTGATAAAGTCGGCATGCCGTTGCCGAAAATGGTGGACGACAGCCGCTTCGAAGCACGTCGACAGGAGTCGGACCTCGTCATTCAGCTCAACTCCTGGGCCATGGAGTTTTGGCAACAGCAGCTCGAATCCAGCAACGAAGCGCGCGAATATCTAAAAGAGCGCGGAATCAGCGAGGAAACGCAAAAAGTTTTTCGTCTCGGATACGCTCCGGATAGCTGGGACTCACTTTCTAATTTTCTGCGTAACAAAGGTGCACCTCAGGAGCATATTGATCGGAGTGGTCTGCTTGCAAAAAAGGAGGAGACCAATCGTTCTTACGATCGATTCCGTGGACGGTTGATGTTTCCGGTGCTCGACGCGCAAGGCCGGCCCATCGCTTTCGGCGGGCGCACGTTGAAGAGCGAAGATGCGAAATATATCAACTCACCCGAAACTGCCGCTTATGTTAAAGGTCGAAATCTGTTTGGTCTGAATCTCACACGTGATGAGATCCGCCGGCAGGGATTTGCGATCCTGGTCGAGGGATTTCTCGATCTGATTGTTCCTTATCAATTTGGAGTACGAAACGTGGTGGCGAGCTTGGGAACAGCGTTGACTTCCGATCAGGTAAAGCTTCTAAGTAGGTTTGCACGCAAAGTTGTAGTCAACTATGATGGCGACCGCGCCGGCATACAAGCGGCAAAGAAGTCGATCGAAATTCTCCTCGCCGAGGATCTCGAAGTAAAAGTTTTAGTTCTTCCCGACAATGCAGATCCCGATGAGTATATTCGAAAGTTTGGTGTAAGCGAGTATCAACGACAAAGGGCACAGGCGCAACCACACATACAATTCGTGATCGAAAGCGCTTTACGCGACCGCAATCTTCACCGGCCCGCGGAAAAGGCTGAAGCCGTCGAAGAAGTTCTTCCCTACATTCGGGCAGTCAACAGCCGGATTCAAAAGCGCGAATATTTCGATATGGCGATGGATGCGCTCGGAATCGATCGTGAGAACGTGAACACGTCAGCCTGGCGACGCGAGCTATGGCAGATGGTCCGCGACCAGAGACGAGCCGGGCTCAACACCGTTCAGGCGTTGACAAGACGAAGCGAGGCGACTGCCGCAGAACAGCGTTTGCTTGGGCTGCTCTGCGCGGACGCGAACTTGCGACGCGAAGTGCTGTCGATGTTGAAAGAAGAAGATTACGAAGACCTGGCGACAGCGCCGCTCTTCAAAGCCTTATTCGAACTCGAGCGCGAGGGCGCCGAGATTGATTTTGACTCCCTGACCCGCAAAACCGAAGGCGATGAATTTGCGGCGAAAATGATCCCGATGGTGCTGATTAACTCTTCCCTGCATGGATCAAACGAACACTACGTCGCCGAAGAATGTGTTTCGACGTTCAGGTTGATGAAGATCGAGCAGCGGATCGAAGAATTGAGACGCGAGCTGGCGATCGCAGAACGCGAGCAGGACGACGAAAAAGTCTCAAAACTCTCCGCGGAACAGATTCAACTTTCGGCGCTGCGTCAGGCAATGCTGCAACCTCAAGCAGAGGCCGCTTTACGGGTCAGATAAGCAATTCGGAGCGAAAAAGTGAGTAGTATCGAAGACAAAGATCGCGACGACGTAATGGAACGGCTGCTCGAACTGGGCGGCGACAAGAAATACCTTACGTTTGACGATCTCAACCGCGAACTGCCCGACAATGTTGTATCGCCCGACGATATTGAAGACGTCCTGCAAAAGCTGGAAGGCTCGAATATTCCGGTCGCCGACTCCGACGAACGGCTCCTCGAGCAGGCCGCTGCAACTGTAGCCGACGAAGACGAAGACGGTCTCGACGAAGACATCGAACTCGATCTCTCCGCAGGCGCACTCGAAAAGACCAATGACCCGGTTCGACTTTATCTTCGCGAAATGGGTGTCGTGCCGCTGCTCACGCGCGAGGGCGAAGTTGCCATCGCGAAACGAATCGAGCGCGGTCAACTGAAAACTCAGAAAGCCATCGCGCGCTCGCCAATCGCCGTTCGCGAAGTGCTGAAGATTGGCGAAGATCTCGAAGCCGGCAGAATAAACATCCGCGACACGGTAACTTTCTCGGAACAAGCAGAGTTGACCGGCGATGAAGACAAGGCCGAAGAATATCGAGCCTGGACCATCGAGGGGATTCAAAACATCAACAAGCTTTGCAGAGTCGGTTTGAAGGAGCTTGAAAAACTACAAGCCGAGGCAAAACTCACACGCGGTAAGAAGAGTAGAAAGTTAACCAAGCTGAAACGACGAGTCGCGCGGATTCGACTCGAAATCGCACAGGAAATCGGGCGTCTGAATCTCACCGAACGCGCACGACAGCGTTTGATAAATTCGATTCGCGCGGTACAGAAGATAGTGCGCGAAGCGGAACGCGAAATCGATAGTGCGGCTGAGAAACTTAATCGCAAGCGCCTCAAGCCTGAGGAACAGCGCGACCTGAAACGTCGTGTGCTCGGTGCGAAGAGGCGTTTGTTGCAGATCGAGATCGACCATCATGTGAGTCCGGTTGAAATCAAACGCGCCTTACAGTCAATCGTGATCGGAGAACAGCAGACGGGTCAGGCGAAGCGCGAACTCGTCGAAGCAAACCTCCGGCTCGTGGTTTCGATTGCCAAGAAATACACGAATCGCGGGCTACAGTTCCTGGATCTGATTCAGGAAGGCAACATCGGTTTGATGAAGGCGGTCGATAAGTTCGAATGGCGGCGAGGTTACAAGTTTTCGACGTACGCGACGTGGTGGATTCGACAAGCCATCACTCGCGCGATCGCAGATCAGGCCCGTACGATTCGCATTCCGGTGCACATGATCGAGACGATCAACAAGTTGATTCGTACGTCTCGATCGCTGGTCCAGGAGTTGGGCCGTGAGCCGACGAGTGAAGAGATCGCGCGCAAGATGGATATTCCCGTTTCGAAGGTGCGGAAGGTCTTGAAGATCGCGCAGGAGCCGATCTCGCTCGAGACGCCGATCGGAGAAGAAGAGGATTCACATCTCGGTGATTTCATTGAAGACAAGTCGATCCTGAATCCGGCGGACGCCGTGGTTGCGTCGAACCTGCGCGAAATTACGGACGAAGTCTTAGCGACGCTCACGCCGCGTGAGGAAAAAGTGATCAAGATGAGGTTTGGTCTTGGGACGACTGGATCTGAGCATACGTTGGAAGAAGTCGGACAGCACTTCGCTGTGACAAGGGAGCGTATCAGGCAAATCGAAGCGAAAGCCTTACGCAAGCTTCGCCACCCGTCACGCTCGCGAAAGCTCAAAGCCTTCCTCGACGGCGCCCCTCGCTAGACCACAAAAAGCAGCCGCAGATTTACGCGGATGAACGCAGAT
>JBIOUJ010000046.1:0-15056 GCA_044867025.1 Pyrinomonadaceae bacterium
CGAGGAACAGTTCCGCGCTTACAACACCGCTCACTATCACCAGCCCTCCGATGAAATGCGCGACTCGTGGGACTTCCGCGGCATGATTCAGGAAGCCGAGATCGCGCTGGCCATCGGCCGCCGCATCGCCGATCTGCCTGCTAAACCTCAGTTCAATCCGGGAGATGAATTCGCCAAACCGTCTCGATGAAAACTTTCTACGTCACAACACCAATCTATTACGCCAACAGCCTGCCGCACCTGGGCCATCTCTACACGATGATCGTGGGCGACACGATCGCCCGCTCGAAAAAACAGCAGGGAATCGTGACCTATTTCCTAACCGGCACCGACGAGCATGGAATCAACATCGAGCGCGCCGCGCAAAACGCGGGACGAACTCCAAAAGAGCAGGCAGACTACGTCGTCAGTTATTTCAAGGAGATGACGAGCAAGTTTGGTCTGGACACCGAACACGGCGGTTACGACATCTTCATGCGTACCACCGAGCCTTTTCACTATGAAGGCGTGAGCGCGCTCTGGCGAGAGATCGCTAAAGCAAAAACTCCGAAAGGCAACGACGCGCTCTATAAAGGCCATTATGAAGGCTGGTTTTGTGCGCCTTGTGCGGAATACAAAACCGAGGACGAGTACGAAAAACCAAAGAACGAAGGCGAACCACCGACGTGCCTCATTCACGAAACACCTCTCGATCGCGTGTCGGAAGAAAGCTATTTCTTTCGGCTTTCGGATTACGACGAAGCGTTGTTGTCTGTGTTTGAGAGTCGACCTGATTTCGTGAGGCCTGAATCGAGGCGAAACGAAGTAATGAGTTTTGTTCGCGGAGGATTACAGGATCTGTCGGTCAGCCGTCTGAGGACCTCTGTCAGTTGGGGCGTGCCGGTTCCTGACGATCCCTCACACACGATGTACGTCTGGTTCGATGCGCTGATCAACTACATCACGGCAATCGGATATGGAAACAAGGAGCGTGAGCAAGCGGTCGGATTTCAAAAGTTCTGGCCCGCGCTGCATCTGGTCGGAAAAGATATTCTGCGATTTCACGCGGTCTACTGGCCGGCGTTTCTGATTGCCGGGGGCATCGAGTTGCCGCGCGCAATTGTGGCGCATGGAATGTGGGTGGATCCTGTTGGGCGCAAGATGTCGAAAACACTTCGCAACGTGATCGAGCTCGATGTATTGCACAAACACTTTTCCATCGAGGCGATTCGTTACTTCGTACTTCGCGAAATGGTGTTTGGACAGGACGGGCGTTTTGGCTACGAGGCACTGATCGACCGGGCCAACAGTGATCTCGCGAGTGGTTGGGGAAACCTCTCGAGCCGCACGTTGACGATGATCGGGCGTTACTGCGACTCGCGGATTCCTTCGGGCGTGGTTCCTGAAGACGGTT
The DNA here is from genome assembly GCA_044867025.1 of Pyrinomonadaceae bacterium. Classification (GTDB taxonomy): domain Bacteria; phylum Acidobacteriota; class Blastocatellia; order Pyrinomonadales; family Pyrinomonadaceae; genus PSRF01. The sequence continues at coordinate 1,394 of JBIOUJ010000046.1, forward strand.
TCATCGAGAACGCGCGGGACCAGTTTCTACAGCACCTGGAGAACCTGGCGTTTAGTCGGGCGCTCGAAACGGCATGGTCCGTGATCGCACGCGTTGACAAGGTGATCTCCGACGCAAAGCCCTGGGATCTCGCGAAAGACGAAAATCAGAAACAGACGCTCGGTGCAGTGTTGTATCAAGCCGCAGAATCGCTTCGTTGGTTGAGCGTGTTGCTGCATCCATTTATGCCGAATGCGAGCCAGGCAATGTGGACGCAGCTCGGCCTGGATGGTTCGCCGGCGCAAGTAAATCCGAAGGAGCTCAAGTGGGGCGAGCTAAAGGAAGGCTCACGTATTGGTGACGTGCAGCCAGTCTTTCCCCGCATCGATAAAGCAAAAACTATGTCTGAAATCAACAAAGACGCGAGCGCGGCGGGTTCGCCGGGCGTCCATGTCACTGAAGCAGACGCCGTTCCCGCTGCCTCAGAAACAACGCAACCAGCACCACCCATGACGCACGCGACCGAAGCCGACGCTGTTGGCGTAACGAGTTTCATCGAGATCGACGACTTCGCGAAAGTCGATCTGCGTGTGGGCCAGGTCTTGTCTGCCGAACGCATACCGAAGGCCGACAAGCTACTGCTGATGAAGATCGATCTCGCCGAGGAGCAACCGCGACAGGTGTTGGCCGGCATCGCTCAGTACTACGAACCTGAAAAATTGGTCGGTCGCAAGGTTGTCGTCGTTGCCAATCTGAAGCCGAGAAAGTTGCGTGGTCTTGAATCGCAGGGAATGGTGGTCGCAGCATCGTATGGTGAAGAGGGCCGGCCTGTACTTGCGACGTTTACTGAAGACGTTCCGAATGGTGCGCGCCTCAAGTAGGGCCACAAAGAGGCACAAAAGGGGGGCGCAGAAAAGAATGTTTGTTGATTCGCATGCGCACATCGATGGGCCGGAGTTCGACGCGGATCGGGAGGAGATGATTGAGCGGGCGCGGGCGGCGGGTGTAGCGACAATACTCAACGTGGGAACGGGAGATCCGCACACTGGTGTGTTCGAACGCGCCGTCGATGTCGGTAAGAAGTACAAATCTGTTTACACCGCAATCGGCACGCATCCTCACGATGCTCGCTTCTACGACGACAAAGCGGAAGAGAAAATCAAAACACTGGTCCAGGAGGAACACGTCCTGGCGTGGGGCGAGATCGGTCTCGACTTTCATTACAACAACTCACCACGCGACGTGCAGGTAGAGGTTTTTAAGCGACAGCTTCGGGCGGCGCGCGAATGTGATCTGCCTGTTGTGATACACACGCGCGAAGCGGAGTCAGAGACGATCGAGATCTTGAAGAATGATTATGAAGGAGCTGAGCGACGCGGAGTTTTCCATTGCTTCAGCGGCAGCATGGAGTTGGCCCAGAAAGCTCTTGAGCTCGGGTTCATGATTTCGTTTTCGGGGATTGTCACGTTCAAGAAGGCTGACGACTTGCGTGAAGTTGCGAAGCAGGTCCCTTTGGATCGCCTGTTAATCGAGACAGATTGTCCGTACCTCACTCCAGTACCGTATCGCGGCAAGCGCAATGAGCCTGCGTACGTCGTTGAGGTTGCTCGGTGTTTCGCCGAGATTCACGGAGTAGACATTGAAAAAATAGGGCACGTAACAAGCGAGAACTTCAGTACTTTCTTCAGAATATAAAGCGCTTTGCGACTATGAGATAACTTTCACATGCTGGCGTTTGGTGGTATTCTCAACCCCAATGGCGCAGCAGAATTCGTTCGATATCGTCTCTCAGGTCGACTCCGCAGAGGTCGTAAATGCTCTCAACCAGACGCTCAAAGAGGTGCGTCAACGGTTCGACTTCAAAGGAAGCGCGGCGAATGTCGTACTCGAAAAACACGAGCTGGTCCTAAGCGCCGAAGACGAAACAAAGCTCCGCAACATGAACGACATCCTTCAGCAGAAACTGGTGCGACGTGGAGTTCCACTGAAAGCTTTCAGTTACAGCAAAGTTGAACCCGCCGCGGGAGGCACTGTCCGCCAACGCGCGCAAATTCAGGAAGGCATTCCAACAGAGAAGGCCAAAGAGGTCGTCAAGTTCATCAAGGACAGCAAGGCAAAGGTCCAGGCTTCAATTCAGGGTGACGTCGTACGCGTGTCCGGCCGCGATCGCGACACACTACAAGACATCATCGCCAAGCTGAAGGACAAAGACTTCGGCATTCACATGCAGTTTACGAACTATCGCTCGAACTAAATCGTAAAAGGTGTCATGACTACGTCAGGCCACACCATCGCACTGGACGAAGAGGCAAGGACCACCGCGCGCCGGATCTTCAGTCTGATCTCGAACGAGCTGATGCAGGTGGAGCTTGAGTTCGAGCGCCAGGCGCATTCGAACGTGCAGGTGATCAACTACCTCGGCGAATACCTGCGTCTCTCAGGCGGCAAGCGTGTGCGGCCCGCGCTGACGATTCTTTCGAATTATGCGGTCGGTGGTGACGGCGCTCGCTTCAATTCGATTCGCATGGCCACTGTAATGGAGTTTCTGCACACCGCGACGCTGGTCCATGACGACATCATCGACAATGCCGACACTCGTCGCAAGCAACCCACCGTCAATGCGCTTTATGGAAATGACACGGCCGTTCTCATGGGCGACTGGCTTTACATGTCAGCATTCGAGACCAGCCTTGCGGAACGATCGTTGCCCATCCTCGACATCCTCACACGCGTGACGCGAAAGATGACCGAGGGAGAGCTGTTGCAGTTGACGTTGTTGGGCCATGCGGACATTTCGGAAGCGCAATACTTCGACGTGCTCAAACGCAAGACCGCGTATCTCTTCAGCGCCAGTTGTGAGATCGGTGCGATTCTCGGTGAAGCCACCGAAGAACAACAGACAGCATTGCGCGACTACGGCCTGAATCTCGGAACAGCATTCCAACTGATCGACGACCTGCTTGACTTCACTTCGAGCGAAGACGCGCTAGGCAAAGCCGCGGGCGCCGATCTGTTAGGCGGCAAGGTAACGCTGCCGTTGATTTATCTTCGCGAAGCAGAACCTAAAGCCCTCGAGATGCTTCAAGCAGTCCTGCGGGAAGGGACATACAGCACCGTCAACCAACGGGAACTCCGCGACGCCCTCGACAGCACCGGCGCACTGGACCGCGCCCGCGCTCGTGCCGACGAATACGCGGAAAACGCCTGCACCGCTCTCAAAGACCTTCCCGATTCCGACTATTGCGACTCGCTCCGCTCCCTCCCGTCCTACATCCTGAACCGCGACAGATAATTTGTGTGCTTTTTTGTGCCGCTTTGTGGCAAAATCTGCCCGCTGTGAGCGAAAACCTGCTCTCACGTCTGGAACAGAGCCTGCGCCAATCGCGCGCAGCCCGTATGCATCTCGCCGCACGACTACGCGAACTCGAAGCCGAAGCCGACAGCGTCCGGGCTGAATTGGCCGAGATGGACAACCTCGCCAGCCAAACCGAGGCCGCGATCTACCGTCTGCTGTCCTCAGTTTTGTCTTCAGGCAACGTGAATCTCGGTTTGCCGTCAGATGCGGAGCTCGAGGCCGCGATGCGCCAGTCGCAGCCGCCAATGCGACCACAGCAGATGCCCGTCGAACGACGACCGCAAATCCCCACGGTGCGCAACAACGTCGAAGCTCTCAGCGATCGTTTTATCGATCGAACGATTCCCCAGGCGGTCACACTTCTGCTCCGCGAAGAAGGTGGACCACTGCACGTCAACGAGATCTACAATCGTCTGCTCGAAGGCGGGTTTAAGTTCACCGGTCAAAACCCGACGATCAGCGTCGCCGTATCGCTCAACCGCAATACAAGATTTCGCAAGGTAGCCCCCGGAACATTCGACCTCGTCATGCGCGACGCTTCCAAGGCTTCCTGATCGGATGCGCGCAATCGTTCTTTCCGCCGGCTACGGCACACGCCTCTGGCCTCTTACTGAAGACCGCACCAAGCCCGCCATACCAATCTTGGGAAAACCACTCGTTGGGTACGTCGCCGAGTATCTTGCTGGTCACGGCATCGACGAGATCGTCGTCAACCTTCATCATCGCCCGGAGTCTGTGCGACGTGCGCTCGGCGACGGAAGTCAGTTTGGCGTGAAGCTTTATTACGTCGAAGAGCCGGTGATCCTGGGAACCAGCGGCGCGCTCGACAACACGCGCGAGTTTTTCGAACGCGAGACGTTCGTCGTGGTGAACGGAAAGATCATCACCGATATCGATCTCAGCGCGGCTCTCGAAAGTCATCGAAACGCGGAAGCCATCGCGACATTGGTTCTTCTTCCCAATACTCGTCGCGAACGGTTCAGCGTGGTTGAAACTGAAGGAGGTCGAATCAAAGGCTTTGGGGGAATGCCCGTCGAGACTGGAGAAGGTCCTGCGCCACTGATGTTCACGGGAATACAGATCCTGGAACCACGAATCTTCGAATACATTCCACGTGGAGTTTTCTCTCACTCGACTACCGACGTCTACCCACAGGCGATCGCGAACGGCGAGACAGTCGCGGCGCACGTCGCTTCCGGAAAATGGCGCGAGCTTTCAACGTTGGGAAGATATCTTGACATCAGCATTGAGCTGTTGAAGGAACAACGAATGTCTTACGTTGCCGGAGCTAATACGCTGATCGATAGAACAGCGACAGTTTCCGACTCAGTCCTTTGGGACGACGTGAAACTTGGAGCGAGTACACAAATACACAGAGCCGTACTCGCCGATGATGTGACGATTCCCGATGGCGAAATCATTGAGAACGCAGTGGTCGTCCCACGTCAACTGGTTGCGGGCAAAACGCGGCCGGAAAAAGCGCTTCCGGGCCATTTTCGCGGTGAAAACTTTGTCGTGCCCTTATGATACAATCCGCGCAATTGGCAAGTCGCCAATAAAATCAACCAAATGAGTGCACCAAAACCGGTGATTTCCAACGTATTTGAATCCTCCGCGTCGGATCGACTTGCCAGATTCATCACGCAGCAGGGAGTCGCAAGCAGGGAAGTCACCCCGTTAACTCCCGACGCCTCAACGCGCAAGTATTACCGCATCGGTTGGAAGAAACGCACCGCTGTCGCCGCCGTCTATCCAGAGCCGTTTGATCCGGAATTTCATCCCTATCTCGACGTAACGCGCCTCTTTTTGGACTGCGAAATTCCGGTGCCCGAGATTTACGCCGTCGACGGCAACGCGGGAATCATCGTCCAGGAGGATCTCGGCGATCGACAGTTGTTTCACATTTACGAAGACGAATCCGAAGAGCTGTGTGACGAGTACAAGGAAAAGGCGATTGCGCTGATCGCGAAGATTCAGAAAGCGACTGAACGCGCGTACGATACGCATTCGATCGCGAGTCGCCTCGCGTTTGACGAAGCAAAACTCTCATGGGAGCTCGATTTCTTCTTCGAACATTTTTTCGGAAGTTTGCGGCATGAGAATCTGCGCCATGCGGAAGTCGCAGAGCTAAAAGCTGAATTGAACGACATCGCAGCAGAACTCGCAGCCGTGCCACGCGTGCTTTGTCACCGCGATTACCACGCGTCGAATCTGATGATCGACAGCAAGAAGCAACTCAGAGTGGTGGACCACCAGGACGCTCGCATGGGACCCGCGAGTTATGACCTCGTTTCGTTCCTGCTCGATCGACAACCATGTCCGCCATCGCTTGCCGAGCTCCGCGGTCATCGTCTGTTCTTTCTGGAAGAGCGGCGGTTGCTGGGATTAGGCACAATCGATCCCGACGAATTCGCGCTCGAGTTTCGACTGATGACGATTCAGCGCGGGTTGAAAGCTACTGGAACTTTTTCTTATCAGACAGCAGTGTGCGGAAGAGGATCTGTCTACGAACCATTTATTCAGCCTACGCTTCAGATCGTTTTGCAGGCTGCGCAATGGCTCGACAGGTTTCCCACGCTGCGTCGCATGTTGACGGAACGAATCAAACTAACTACATAGATCTTTCGATGATTACCCAACCACTCGCACTAGCTTCAGCGAATCAAACCTACATCAACCAACTTTCACAACACGAAGGCGCGGAGGTAGTCCTAAAGGGATGGCTTTACAACATGCGCTCGAGCGGCAAGATCCTCTTTCCGCAACTGCGCGACGGCACCGGTATCGTGCAGTGTGTCGTTTTGAAAAACGCGATCTCACCTGAGTTGTGGGAAGCGTTGAAAGGACTTGGCCAGGAGTCAGCGATCGCCGTTAAGGGGAAGGTTCGCGCCGACAGCCGTGCGCCGAGTGGTTATGAAATCGACGTCGTCGATGCGGAAGTGATCCAACAGGTCCATGACTATCCGATCACGCCGAAGGAGCACGGCACAGAGTTTCTGATGGACCACAGACATTTGTGGCTGCGGTCTCGCCGGCAACACGCAGTGCTCAAAGTCAGACATACAGTCGTCCGCGCCGTGAGGGATTTTCTCGATAACGACGGTTTCACTCTTTGTGACACGCCTATCTTTACTCCGGCTGCATGTGAAGGAACGACAACGCTTTTCGAAGTTGACTATTTCGACGGCGAGAAGGCGTACCTGACGCAGTCAGGTCAACTTTACAACGAAGCGACTGCCGCGGCGTTTGGGAAAGTCTATTGTTTTGGTCCGACTTTCCGGGCTGAGAGATCCAAAACGCGACGGCATCTCACTGAGTTTTGGATGGTCGAGCCGGAAATGGCTTACGCGACGCTTGATGACGTGATGAATCTTGCCGAGCGTATGCTTTCAAACATTGCTGCGCGCGTGCTCGAAGAGCGAAGTGAAGAGTTGAAGGTGCTGGAGCGCGACACGTCGAAACTCGAAGCGATTGTGCCGCCGTTTCCGAGAGTTCATTATGATGATGCGGTAAAGATGCTTCAGGAAGGGTTTGAAAAGGGTGCGCTCGAAGCGAAGTTTGAATGGGGTGGTGACTTCGGCGCGCCGGATGAGACGTACGTTTCGAGCCAGTTTGATAAACCCGTGATGGTCCATCACTATCCTGCGGCGGTCAAAGCGTTCTACATGGCAAGGGATCCTGAGCGCGCGGAACTCGCACTGGGAGTTGATGTGCTGGCGCCCGAAGGTTATGGCGAAGTTATCGGCGGTGGTGAGCGCGCGACGTCGCTCGAGTTTCTGAAAGAGCAGATCGCTTTGCACCAGCTTCCAGAAGAGGCCTTCCAGTGGTACCTCGACTTGCGGCGCTACGGCAGCATACCTCACGGAGGTTTTGGCATGGGAATCGAGCGGTGCACGGCGTGGATGTGCGGCATCGAGCACATTAGAGAAACCATCCCCTTCCCGCGTATGCTTTACCGCATCCGACCGTGACGTAAACGCCGAAGGCGTTCGCTAATTGGAGCCCAGGGTTGGAGCGCCAGCGACAACCCTGGGAATCGATGGTCCGATTTGCCTTTTAACCCTGAAAGGGTTTGCTGCGCACAGGCCTAACGCTTTCAGCGTTGCTGGTTCTTTCGATTCCGTGTCCCAGGGTTGTCGCTGCGCTCCAACCCTGGGCTGGAATTAGCGAACGCCTTCGGCGTTTTGTTCGATCAAGAGGGTAAGGAGTTTGCGTATGATCTGTCCGAAGTGTGGTGCTCAATTACTCGAAGGCGCGACGTTCTGCGGAGCTTGCGGCAATCGCCTGGCGCCGCCGCCTACGGTGACAGGCGCCGGTAGCATTCATATCGATCCAGACGCGCGCGGGCGCGGCCGAGGCTACGACTATGAAGTATTACATCAACCCTCATTCTCGCTCGCCGTCCTTCGTCTACAACCTGAACAATCCATCCAGGCGGAATCCGGCGCGATGGTGTCGATGTCGGCTAATGTAGAACTTCAATCGCAGATGAAGGGCGGCTTTATCGGCGCGTTGAAGCGAGCCGCCGGCGGCGAATCGGCATTCATCTCCACATTCACAGCACGCGGTGGCCCAGGTGAAGTAACACTCGCTCCGGGTGCACCCGGCGACATCGCGGCAATCGAGCTCACCGGCCAACCGTTCTTCGTTCAATCAAGCTCCTATCTCGCGGGCGACGCGAGTCTCAGTGTCGACACAAAATGGGGCGGTGCGAAATCGTTCTTCTCAGGCGAGGGATTGTTCGTCCTGATGGTCCAGGGACAAGGACTGCTGCTCGTCTCTTCCTTCGGCGCGATCCATCGCAAACGACTTCAACCCGGCGAACGTTACGTCGTCGATACAGGGCACCTCGTCGCATGGGAAGGCACGACGCAATACACGCTTCGCAAAGCGGCATCGGGCTTGTTCCGCAGTATGATGAGCGGTGAAGGCATTGTCGCCGAGTTTAGCGGCCCGGGCGAAATACTGATTCAAACCAGGAATCTTGCGGCACTCGCAGGTCTCCTGAAACCATTTTTCCCGACCCAGGGCGGCGGCGGTGGTGGTTTCGATTTCAGCAGCTAGTGAAACAGGAGCAGGCTGCTCCTGCATGGTGCTCCTGCCTCCTATTTTATATGGGCATTGAATTAAACAAGTCTGTCAGCATCCTCGGGGTTCCACTGGGTTACGGCGCAAGCATGGCCGGAGTCGACATCGGTCCGGCCGCGTTGCGTGTCGCGCGTTTGAATCAACGAATCTCGCGGCTCGGATATTCAGTCGAAGATCGCGGTGATTTGCGACTCCAGCGGCCACAGACCTTGCCGGAAGAAGGTGAAAAGCTCAAGTACCTTCGCGAGATCACCGACGCCTGCGAACAACTCGCTCGAGAAGTGGAAGGCGTACTCAGCTCAGGAAAATTCCCGCTCGTAGTCGGTGGAGATCACTCCATCGCGATCGGATCGTTTGCGGGTGCGGCGGCCCATTACAGTAAACAAGACAAGACGCTCGGTTTGATCTGGTTCGACGCGCACGCCGACATGAACACACCGGAAAGCACTCCCTCCGGCAACATTCACGGCATGCCCCTCTCCGCTCTGCTCGGATACGGTGCTCCCGAACTCGTTAACGTCGGCGGTTTTGCGCCGAAGCTCGACCCGCAACTGTGTGCTCACGTTGGTGCACGCGACATCGATCCGGGTGAAAAGGATCTGATCGCGAAGTTGGGAGTGCGTTTCTTCACGATGCGAGAGATCGACGAGCGTGGGATGAAGGCATGCATGGACGACGCGATCGCAATTGCTTCACGTGGTACTGGAGGTTATGCGGTAACATTCGATGTTGACGTGCTGGATCCCGGAGATGCGCCGGGCTCAGGCACACTCGTTCGTGGTGGCCTGACATATCGTGAAGCACATTTGGGGATGGAAAAGATCGCTGAGGCTGGCGGCATGCGCTCTCTCGAGATCGTCGAGATAAATACAGCGCTCGACGTCAACAACAAGACAGCGGAGCTGGGCGTCGAATTAATACTCTCGGCGCTGGGCAAAACAATTCTTTAAGTCAGGAAAACAAGAGTGCCAAAAAAACTTCGGGTCGGAGTGATCTTCGGCGGACGATCGGGTGAACATGAAGTCTCGATCCGGTCGGCGCGAGCGATCGTCGAAGCTATCGATCGACGAAAGTTCGATGTCGTTCCGATCGCGATCACGAAGGAAGGGAAGTGGCTTGCGCCCGCGCACTCTGCTCAACTTCTTCCTGACGCCGTACACGGATTGTTACCTTCGAGCACTCACACGGCGACTGCGGACGTGGCACTCCTCGGCGATCCTTCACGAAAAGGTTTGATCTCGCTTGATGCGAATACCGGAGAAAAGCTTGACGTCGTCTTTCCCGCGTTGCATGGACCACTCGGGGAAGACGGCACTCTTCAAGGATTACTTGAGATGGCTGACGTGCCTTACGTCGGCTGTGGAGTGCTGGCGTCGGCGTGCGGCATGGACAAGGTTGCGATGAAGACGCTGTTTGTCCAGGCGGGACTGCCGATCTGCAAGTACCTCTGGTTCCTGCGGTCCCAGTGGAACAACAATCCAGGTAAAGTAATACGTAAGGTAATCGCCGATATCGGCCTGCCGTGTTTCGTCAAACCGGCGAACCTAGGGTCATCAGTTGGAGTCTCGCGCGCGACGGATCGAAAGTCGTTGAGTGAAGCGATCGAGCTAGCGGCTGAATACGATCGCAAGATCATCATCGAGGAAGAGATAGTGGCGCGTGAGATCGAGTGTGCGGTGCTTGGCAATGACGAACCGAAGGCGAGTTTACCGGGTGAGTATGTGGTCTATGAAGAGTCAGCGCGATTTCTCGACTACACTGAGAAGTACTCGAACACGGGAAACGTGAATTTCGTGGTGCCGGCGCCGCTGTCGAAGGCGATGACGACGCAGATTCAGCGGATGGCGATTCGTGCATTTCAGTCGATCGATGGAGCCGGGCTGGCGAGAGTCGACTTCTTCCTGCCGCACAATGGTGGAGGGCTGGTTGTTAACGAGTTGAATACGATGCCCGGGCTGACTGAGGTGTCGGGGTATCCGAAGATGTGGGAAGCGTCAGGGCTTCCTTTTCCGAGGCTGCTTGAAGCGTTGATCGAACTCGCGTTCGAGCGACACAAGGAAAAATCACTCACGAAAACAAGCCGTTAAGTTGGACACAGTCAGTACCACCTGCGGTAGCGGGTGGGTCAACCGCCGAATGCAATACCAAATGCTCATGATCGACCCACCCGCTACCGCAGGTGGTACTGACCGCATCCCCTACAGTACAAAAGCTCTATTTCGGTGCTCGATAGCCTTTGCGCGTACGCACGGTGAGATCCTGTTGCTGAACCTTTACCTCGAGCGTGCGCCACTTCCCATCACGCTTTTTATTCATTGGCCGGTAAGAGATCGTGTACTGGTGACCAAGCTCGTCAGCAATCCCTGCAAACGCGTCTCGCAGCGCTGGTCCACCAGGCGTCGAAACAAACCGTCCTCCCGTTTTCTCCGCAAAGCCTTTCAGCGAAGCAGCACTTTGCTGCCTCGCTGAATTCGCAATCTCAATACTCGACATGTCTACCGCGAAAATACTCGCGCCCACCGCCAACGCACTCTCAACAGCCTTCTCGCTTGATGCTTTGCTGAAAGTATCCATCCCATCCGACAAGATCACGATCGCCTTGCGATGCTCCGGTCGATCCGCAAGCGTCTTCGCAGCCTCGACGATCGCGTCGTTGAGCGTCGTCATTCCTTTCGCGCGGATCGCGTACGCTGTCGGCGCAAGATCCCTGCCACCCGAAAACTCCTGAACCCGCTCAACCTTTGAATCAAACCTGTAAACCGCAGCGACATCTTCCTGACGAAGTCCGTCGAGAAATCTGATTGCCGCCGATCGTGCGAGAGAGAAGCGCGCTTCCATACTTCCCGAACTATCCAACAGGACCACTGCCGCATAAGGTGATTCCTGAAGGGAGAAGCTCGTGATCATGTTCGACGGAACTTCCACACCATCTTCAAAGACTTTGAAGTCCGACGCCTTAAGTGCTTTCACATACTGGCCGGCCTTGTCAGTGACCGTGACGTTGAGCACGACGAGATCCGTGTTCACACGAACAACATCGCCATCGTCCTGAGCAAGAACAACCGGTGCGCTGAAGCAGAGTAGCAGGAGCAGGAGCGGAAGAGACTGTCTGGTTAGCATGGTTAAAGATGGCGTGTATAACCGCGAACGATCTTGATCAGCTCAAGTAAAACATTAGCGTTACCGATTACTGATGCTGAGACGACTTGACGGGGAGTGTTTTGAACGTCCTTGGATAGAATCTCACTCGCGTCGGCGAGCTGCGTGATAGCAGAGGTAACGTCGGTTGGTTGTTTGGGAAGTTTGACTTCCTCATCATCGCCGCCGGCTTCACCACGAATCTTCCGCGTGAGCTTTTCCAGTCGCTCGACCTTTTTCAGGAATTCGCGATCGAGAGCTGCTGTATTCTTCGCACACTGCTGAAGTTCCTTACCGATCTGCGCGATTTCACGCGCACGATCGAGGTTTTCCTCATGCTCCTTCTCGGCGACTTTGATCGCGTGCTTCGCTCGCATCTCTTCTTCAATCTCCGTCAACGGAGGATCGTTCGGATCCCTCGCCCCAGGATCCTTGGGTACCCCTTGCGGTCTGACAGGGATGGGGACCCCTTGAGTCTGAGCGACAACGACACCCCCACAGAATAGAAAAGCGAAAACGATCAGGCTCAACGTCAAAGCAGTTTTCATTTCACATTAACTATCGGCATGCCGACCCTTAAATAAAAACTTCAAAGCTTTGATTAGGAGACTAAGGGACGCGGCCGGGGTTGTCTGGTGAGTTGATAAACTCTCCGGGTTTTCCAGCGCGCTTCACGACGATCGTTCGCGGCTCGAACCGTTCCGGTGGTCGTTTCTTCCCCTGTGAGGAACTGTAAGCGATCAAAGCTGACTGGGGATCCGCTTTCAAGCCTGCAAGGCGAATCGAAGCAAAGTCCTGTGAAGGCGCTTTCATTGAATAGGCACCTTCCTGATCCGGATGTAGTGGACTCGGCGTCACGGGAAGCAATACTTCTTCAAGACCGCCGTCTTTTCGCCTGCGCAGTTCAAGCACCACCTGAAGATTAGACAATTCCTGCCTGGAAATGTTTTTCACGACGCCGCCGATTGTCGTTTCGCCCTTTAGAATCGTAGGTTCATCGACGACGATGTGAGCCAGTGCTGGTCCTTTTGGACCAGACTCGGCGACGGGCTGCGGCGGTGGAGTGTTCTCAAGAACTTTCTGTGCGTGATACTTGCGGATGTAACCGTAGCCAACCAATAGAACTGCTGTGACCGCGACTGCACAAACTACGCCCAGCAGTTTTCTGCGGTTTGATTCGTGCTGCCTGGCAATCGCTTCTTCGGGGTGAAAGGGATCGTTAATCATTCAATATCTGGCTCACGTAAAACGTTAACTCATGGTTGGGGATTCCGTCCTGGAGGAGCCGCACCGGTGACAGCCGTGATGAGACCTTCAAGAAACTGATCTTCTGCAAGGCCGGTGCTTCGTAGCGTGGCCCATTCAGCTCCGGTCACTCCATCAGTTCGTCCTTCAACCTTCGCATTAACTGACACGTTCGCAGCAGTGCCGTCGATTGGTTGGACTTCGACAGTCAACGTGTAGCGGCCGCGTGTCCATCCGCGAGCATTCGAAAGAGGGACATCTGCGTAACGGCTCAGGTCAGCCTGGGCCACCACTGCGCCCTTCGTGAACGTGAATGGTTGGCTGACAATGATTCCGTCAGAAAGTCTCGACGCGTTCTCATCGACGACGAGCTTCCGATCGCGCATCAATTCCTGAACAGCCGTGATGATCACGTCGCGCCGTCCGGTTAATCGATATGGATTTGGCAGTGGCGGTGTTTCGGGCGTGCGGCCTCGACCAAAGTCCATGCCGCGACCAGCACCGACGTCTGTTTTGTTTCCGTTGTTTGCAGGCGTGCGATCCGAACCGCTATCTCTCACACGCTCGTTCTGCTTGTCGACACCTTTTGCTGCCTGAGCGAACGCTGGGACGGAGCAGGCAATCAACACCACTAGACCAACGATTAAGCGCAACATAACAACACCTTTACCTTCACACCGCGATGAATCTCAAAGGGGACTTGCAACCTGAGAATAGATTAACGGTCAGTCAAAAACAAGCCAGAGTTAGGAGTAGAAAAACAAAGAATAAGTTGGCTCGTACGGAGCTTTGCCTCGAAAGTCAGAAATCCTTGTTGGATAAATGTCAGTACCACCTGCGGTAGCGGGTGGGTCAACC
>JBIOUJ010000047.1:0-36984 GCA_044867025.1 Pyrinomonadaceae bacterium
CTGATCACATCAGCGTTCATCCGCGTTCATCTGCGGCTAAAATTTCTACTAACATACGTATTGTCCTTGACCCAGAAGCGCCAGGGTTTGTCGATCCACTTTTCAGCGTAGTCGATTCCAATTCGTGGTCCTCTGGCGATCTTGCGAGGAGAGACGTTCTCAGACTCCTCGATCCAAACTCTGTCGCCCAAAAGATCTGCGCCGTTGAGCTGCCGGTCGATTCCCATCGCAATGCACAGTTTCCCTGGGCCGTTAGTCAGATTGTGATCCGGATGTAAATGCCTTCGCGCTCGCATTATCTCCACTCCCTCGACCGGCTCGAGCGCGCGCACCAGAATCGCATGCGGGATGTCGACGACGTTGCTCACGACGTTGAACTGGTAATACATCCCGTAAACAAAATAGACGTACGCAACACCACCAGGGCCGTACATCGTTTCCGTGCGTTTCGTGCGGCGCCCGCCGTAAGCATGTGAAGCCCTGTCTTCCGGTCCACGATAAGCTTCAACCTCCACGATCTTTCCCGACACGCGTTCGCCGCTTGGACCAGGCACGACCAACAGCTTCCCCAGCAGATCTCGACTGACGACGAGTACGTCAGGGCGTGTATAGAACTCGCGTGGGAGTTTAGATTTTGCGGGCATCGAGGTTATTGGCGCAGTCTCCAAATCATCACGAAGAAAATTATCCAACCGATCAGCACGATGGCTCTGCGTACCCATTTCTGACCGACACGCTTCGCCATGCTGGCGCCAAAGTAACCACCGACAAGCGCCCCGCACGCCATCACGAGCGCATCTTCCCAAACGACGAGACCCGCCAGCGAGAAACTCAACACGGCGATACTGTTGATACAGATGCCGAGAAAGTTTTTGATCCCGTTCGCGCGATTTATATCGTGCAGACCGAGCAAACCCATTGCTGCAAGCATCAGGATTCCGTTCCCGGCGCCGAAGTAACCGCCGTACATCGCCGAAAAGAATTGAAAGACGATCGCGCCGGTCCACCAGAGTCCCATCGGCTTTTCGTCGAGCGATCCAAGACGGAGTCGCTTATTGATCTCACCGTGAAACATGAACAGGATGGTGGCGAAGAGAATCAGGAAGGGAACGAGTGAAGCGAAAACCTTTGACGGCGTCCAGATCAGTAACCACGCACCGAACGCACCGCCGAGGACGCTGATTGAGCCGAGACGAAAAAGGATCGCGGAACTGTTTTCGAGTTCCTTGCGGTAACCAAACAGGCCACCAAAGAGTCCCGGCCACAGCGCGACGGTGCTGGTTCCATTTGCAACTTTAGGATCGAGCCCGAGCCAGATCAGAACGGGAAACGTCAGTAACGTCCCTCCCCCGGCAATAGCATTGATCACGCCCGCTGCAAACGCGGCGCACAGCATGGCAACCAAGGAGGAGAGACGCATTGCGTGCCATGATAAGATGCGTCACGAAAACTTAGCCACTAAAAAGCACAAAAGATCCAAATGATTTCTCGCTTTCCCTTCAAACTTCTGTTTCTATTGATTTGTGTTTTTTGTGCCTTTTCGTGGCCCCTCTGACAGTCCAGGCGAAAAAGACGCTCCGTGTGATGACGTACAACATTCATGTCGGCGTCGGAATGGACAAGAAGTTGGACCTGCAACGCATCGCGGAGGTCATCAATCGAGAGCGTCCGGATCTTGTCGGTTTGCAGGAAGTGATGATGCATGGATCGCGAGCCGTGCTCAAGGCGATGGATTCAGTTATCCTGCCGACAAACCGTTGAAACGTATCGATCATATTTTCTTTCGTACGGGTGATCGGGTGCACGCGAAAAAGGCATGGGTGGTGCCGGCGTTAGCTTCGGATCACATACCCATCGTCGCGGAGGTTGAGATTTATTGAAGCCACAAAAAGGCACAAAATGAAAAATGTCGAATGACCTATGACCAATGATTTGAAAAGATTAGCCGCTGTAGTTCTAGCTCTTGCACTTCTGCCACTCATAGCTCGTGCGCAGGATACGGGGCGGATCGATTGGCCGCGTTATCAGGATATGGCTGTGGAACTGATGCAGCAGTACCTCCGAATCAATACGTCCAATCCTCCCGGAAATGAGATTGAGGCGGCGAAGTTTCTCAAGAAGGTCTTCGATCAGCATGGCATTGAGAACGAGATTTTTGAATACAAGCCCGGCCGCGCAAATATCATCGCGCGCATCAAGGGCAACGGTTCCAAGCGCCCAATAATTCTCCTTAGTCATACCGATGTTGTTACTGCGGAGCCAAGCGCGTGGGAAGTTGACCCGTTTTCCGCCGTGATAAAGAACGACTCCATCTACGGTCGCGGTGCTCTCGACATGAAAGGCGAAGGGCTGTTGCACCTGATGACGATGATCCTGCTCAAGCGAGAAGGACCAACGTTGTCACGCGATGTCATTTTCCTCGGCACTGCCGATGAAGAAGTTAATGACGAGGGTTCGCTGTGGATGATTGCGAACAAAGCCGACCTCTTCAAAGACGCCGAATATCTTTTGACCGAGGGTGGCGATAATCTTCTCGAAGCAGGCTCCGTGAAGATCGTCGGCGTCGACGTCGCAGAGAAGGCGCCGTTCTGGTTAAGACTTACCGCAACCGGATTGCCCGGACACGGCTCACGACCGGTCGCCGATTCCGCCGCGAATCGTCTCGTGCGCGCGATGAACCGCATCCTCGACTGGGAAACTCCGATAAAGCTATTGCCGGCCGTCGAGCAGTTCTTCAAAGACATTGCGCCGTTGCAACCGGAACCGTTGCGTTCTCAGTTTGCGAATATTGCTGTGTCATTGAAAGATCCGGCGTTCGTAAAATCGCTTAGCAGCCAGCGCGATTACAACTTTCTGCTGCGTAACACGATCTCCATCACGATGCTCAGCGGCAGTAAGCAAACGAACGTTATCCCCAACGCCGCCACGTGCAATCTCGACGTTCGACTCCTGCCCGGTGAAGCGCCGGAAGAGTTTCTCAAAGCCCTGACCGCCGTAATCGCCGACCCGTCGATCAAGATTGAAAATGTTAACCGGTTCAAACCACCAAACAGCTCCCCTACAAAGACGGACCTCTTTTCACTCATCACGCGCAAGACGAAAGAGAACCATCCGTCGGCACTGGTCACAACCAAGATGCTCAGCGGTTATACTGAAAGTCAGCTCTATCGACAGCTTGGCATAATCGCGTACGGCTGGGCGCCGATTTACACGACTGCCGAAGAGGACGAAGGTGTCCACGGGAACAACGAACGCATCTCGGTCAAGAACGTTCGTCAGGGCACTCGCGAGTTCTACGAAGTTGTAAGTGAAATCTCTCGTTAGCAAAGCCCCACGTCAAAAATCATTCACAGACTCTTATGACTAAAGATGCATACGAAATGGACGAGAGCGAGATTCGTTCGCGGATCGTGACGCTTGCTTTCGGCGGAGATGAACGCAATTTCATCGGGTTCTATCGAAAACTGCAACAGGGTTTACCTGAAGGCACTGGCATTGTCCTGCGTGGCAGCGTCATTACGAATAAGCGCCATGAAGACGACACTCCTTTCGATTCGCAAGGGAAGGGAACGAGCGACCTGGACGTCACGCTGGTCGGAGGCAAGGTGATGGAAGCGTGGTCCTCCGACGCTTACTACATTCCCGGACTCCACACGAAACCCTTGTGCGACAAAGATCCGGATATCGCGCCCAGTCTCAACGAGCTGCGTGAGTCGTTGCAGAAACTCGTCGGGCGGCCGGTGAATTTTCAGGCGACGTCGAGTTTGGTCCTGTATGGTCGTGACGTGTTGTTTGGCGAGCCTTACTACGTCGTCGTTCCTCCCGGTGAGAGTGCGTGAGCTTCAGGCTGCTGAGTTACAACATTAGATTTGGCGGTCTGGGGCGCGAGCAGGCGCTTGCCGAAACGATCGTTGCGGCTGCGCCTGACCTGGTCGTGTTCCAGGAAGCGACGCATCCTGAAGTCATCGAGCGTATCGCCGAAGCGACCAAGTTTCCATTCTGGGCCGCGCGCAGAAATCACTCGATCGGTTTCCTCAGCCGCCAGCAAGTCGACTATCACGAGTGGCATTACCCGGCAGGCGCGCGACACTCGTTTCTCGAAGTCATTCCCGCAGGGACGAAGGCGCGGATCTTTGGTCTGCATCTCAGTGCTCGCTTTTCAAAATGGGATGAACGCAGGCGCGCGCGTGAGATTCGGTCGCTGCTGGATGGAATCAAACGACATCAGGACGGTTTTCATGTCTTAGTCGGAGATTTCAACACGCTTGCGCCAGGCGAAGTGTTGGAGCTCGACAGGTTGCCTGCGTGGATTCGCGCGCTGATCTGGATTAGCGGCCGTAAGCTTCAGCGCGACACGATTCAACTCATGCTCGACGCCGGTTATGGCGACGGTTATCGGATGCTGCATCCTGAAGTGAAGGGTTACACGTTTCCGACGTGGGATCCGCATGTGAGGCTTGACTACGTCTTCGTGCCGCGTCCATTTGCGAATCGCCTAGCTGCGTGTGATGTGATTTGTGAACCGAAGGAACGGATTCGGGCGGCGTCAGACCATTGTCCGTTGGTAGCGGATTTCACGGATTAGACCAGATTGATTCCAGAGGGATGACGTGGCCCACATAGCCTTCAGGTAATTGAAGTGGTGTGGGGCTGTGGATGCAGAATTCCGTGGTTGGTCCGAGAGTCATCTGGCGGCCCCACAAGCCGACGCCTGGTTGTGATGTGAGTGGTTGTAAGGCGGCGTAGAAGTCGGGGTACGACACGCCGTTCGGTTTGCTCAACCAGACCGCGAATCTCGATTGGGCCAAGTCTTCCTGACCCTCACGAAAGCGATACAAGCCGCCGGTGCCGTCCGCTGCCTCTCGCGCTACTCTGTTATGCGGGATTTCACACGCGCCCGTCACTGCGGCTTCGTTAAGTGGATCCATCGCGGCGGAGTCGTCGAGCAAGTACCACTCTTCGAACGCTTCGCCGTTGGTATTTAGCCAGTTCGCGCCGCGAATACTGAAGACGACGGAGCGTCGAAAGCCCGGAGGCTTATTCGAGGCGAGGGTTTTATGAAAATCGGCTAAGTGATCCAGGTACGAGCCACGATCGATCGTCGACTGTGGCCAATGCCAGAATACGTATGCAAGCATGATAAGTACACAAAAGGCACAACTGTGCTTTTGTGGTCACTGCATCGCTTTGATGTCGTTGAGCAGCACTTGCTCGTGACCTTCGGGGTTTACCTTCTGGTACGTCTTGCGCAGGTTCCCTTCGGGGTCGATCACGAAGCTCGTGCGGTTCCAGTACATCGTTCCCTTATACTCACTCTGTCCCACACCCGCCGCATTCAGCAACTCGTGATTCGGATCGGCAAGCAGATCGATCGTGAAGCCAAACTTGTTGCAGAAGCTCTTGTGTGAGTCGACGTCGTCCTCGCTCACGCCAACGACCGCGATGTTTGCGTCGTCAAAATCCTGCTTACTTGCGGTGAACGATTTCCCCTGGATCGTGCAGCCGGGCGTGTCGTCCTTCGGATAGACATAGACCACGAGCCATTTGCCTTTGAAGTCGTCGAGCGTAACCGTCTCGCCGTCCTGGTTTTTGAGTTTGAAATCTACGAAGCGTTTACCTTCTTCGAGCGCCATGTTTGTCCCCTGTAGTCGTAAATTAAAGCGTTGTATCAGCCAGATTCGATTTGTATTTCGTGTTGGTTTGCCGATCGTTCAACTCGATATAGATGTAGCTCGGCGGAACCAAATTCTCGTCCAAACTAAACCAGATCTTCCCAAGATCAGATGATTTTCCCAGCGCACAGAAACCATTCAATCGTTTTCCATTCTGGTCGTAAAGATCCACCCACGTGCGGGCAGCTTTAGTGTTGCTACCACAAGGAGGCAGATTCGGCGATGCGGCGAACATGTCATCCGGGTAAACATCCTTGTTTGCAACGTCGTAATTATAGCGGATGACTTGCTTGCCGCTAATTGTCAGGTACTGCGCTCCGAGGAAATAGAGTATTGGATTCGGAAGCGCCGGAGCAGATGCGACGCCTTGCGCTGCTAAAACAAGAATGAGAGTGGCGACACCCAGCAAGGTTTTTCTTGTAAGCGTGCTCATTGGGGGACTCCTTAGTTGTGAGTTTATTTTTTACCACGCAACTGCGTAGCGACTGCGCCTGGGATCCGCTCCAGCCGCGGCCACACCAGTCTTCGGATCGTAAGTGATCACTGTGGGCGCGGAGAGCGTACCCCATTCTGCCTGTACCTTTACCTTGTGTCCTTTCTGAGATAACTCCTGAATCGTCTTCAAGCTCACTCGCGACTCGACGTTCAACGAGCCGGGAAGGAACTCATGATCGTCGAACGAGCTGACGTAGTGTTGCGTGTCAAAGCGAGGTGCTTCGACCGCTTCCTGCGGGTTCATTCCGAATTCGATGACATTCAACAAGACCTGAAGCAGCGCCTGGTCCTGGTTGTCGCCTCCGGGAGTGCTCAGCACCATGAACGGCTCGCCGCCCTTTAGCACCAGCGTCGGCGTCAGTGTGATGCGCGGTCGTTTGCCGGGCGCGACAACGTTCGGACTATTCGGATCGGTAAGCGATGACTGCAACCTCTGGCCCATCAACACGCCGGTATCTCCAGCTACGACTGCCGGCAACCACGCGCCGCTCGGCGTCGCGCTGAACAGATTGCCATCTTTGTCGACGACGTTTACGCACGTCGTGTCGTTTGCACGTTCGATGTCAGGCAACTCGGATACACGTCCAACACGTTGCACAGCGCTCGCCAGGATCGCTTTCATGTTCAGCGGATCGCCGGGTTGTTGCGCGAGCGAAGCGCGGCTTTCGTCGATCAACGGCCGTCGCAGTGCTGCGTAATTCTTTGACAACAGTTCGGCCATCGGGATCTTTACGAATTTCGGATCGCCGTAGTAGCGATCGCGATCGGCCATACCGAGTTTCAGCGCTTCAGCAAGCGTGTGAATGTAAGCGACAGAGTTGTGGCCCATCTTCTTCAGATCGAAGCCCTCGAGCATGTTCAGGGTTTCGATCAGCGCCGGGCCTTGCGTCCAGAACCCCGCCTTGTAGACCTGGTAACCGCGGTAGTCAGTTTCGACTGGTTCGCCCACCGTTGCCGCGAACTTTGCAAAGTCCCCAGCTTCAATCAGGCCGCCGTTTGCCTGCATGTAATCGCCGATGCGACGCGCGATTGGACCACGATAGAAATAGTCCCGCGCAGCCATTAGGCCCGCGTGCCGATTATTGCGAGTGCCTTTTGAACCAAGACGTTCCGCGCGAACGATCTCCCGCAGCGTACGAGCAAGATCCGCCTGGACGAAAATGTCGCCGACTTTCGGTACCTCGCCTCCCGGCAGAAACACGCGTTTCGCATCAGCCCATTGAGTGAAGATTGGCGAGCGGGTTCTGATGTACTGCACTCTCAGCTCGTCGATCGGAAAGCCGTCGGCAAGTTCGATTGCGGGTTCCATTACTTCCGCGAGTGTCTTTGTTCCGAACTTATCGAGCGCGGTCACGCAGGCATCGAGCACAGCGGGCACAGTCGCCGACAATGGACCCGTGGAAGGAATCATTCCGGCTCGTCTCGCGCTCGGCGTTGTGATCGCGCCGGGACTCAGATTCTGTCCGCGATTCACGAAGAACTCACGAGTCGCCTTCATCGGCGCCTGGCCCATCCCTTCTATCACCACCACCTTCTGACCTTTCAACTTGATCAGAATCGGCACTTCACCGCCAAATGAAAAGTGCGAAAACTCGATTACTGATGCAGCGAGGATCGTCGCCACGCCCGCATCGACGGCGTTACCGCCGCGCTGGAGAATCCGCAACCCCGCTTCGACCGACAGCGGCTGGCCACCGGCTACAACGCCACGTTTACCTCGAACGACGGGTCTGAAAGTGTCGGCGTGGGAAGTCTGAACCGGAAGGCTGGCGAAGACGAAGGATGCCACGAGAAAAAAGACGAACAGGGTTCTTTTGCGGATTAGCATCAGTGGGACACCTCTCGGGATTTTTGACCCGGAATTGTCAACTTGTTTTAGGCGGCAGTCAATAGAAATAGGATGGTGACCTAATTTGAAGTTTTTCTCTGTGAATCTCTGCGTTCCTCTGCGGCTCTGCGGTAAACGGCGGGTAGAGCATATTAACCGCAGAGGCGCAGAGAACGCAGAGATACGCAGAGTTGAAACCAGGCACTACCGAAATAAGGCATATAGGTCATAGCACGCCTATAAGACTTATACTTTGTGTGACGACTTGAATTTGAAAGGTTGTTTACTGGTAAGATTGCCGAAGACAAAAAGAGAGGGCGCTGACCTCCCCCAAGACCAGCGCCCTTGCCTTTATCTCAGTTCTCCCATGGAGAATTAACGACGGGCAGATACTAACCTGCATGGACCGTAACGTAGGTTGCATCAGTCTTGTAAAGTCTTTGCGAGGTTGTCACAAGAGTTTTTCAAAGTCTCACGCCCGAACAATTACTGATGTTCGGCGCTGAATGAATCGAGGATAGACGGTTGTCAAATTCACCGAAGATAGCACCATACGGCTCCTGGAAATCACCCATTACCTCAAACCTCATCGTGGAAGGCTCCGTGGGCTTGGGTCAACCGACCTTCGATGCGGATGATATCTACTGGCTGGAGTTGCGCCCGAAGGAAGGCGGACGGAATGTGATCGTGAAACGTTCGCCTACCGGAACTACTGTCGACGTGACCCCGCCGGGTTTCAATGCTCGCACGAAGGTCCACGAATACGGCGGCGGCGAATACCTGGTAAACAATGGGACCGCTTACTTCTCAAACTTTTCCGATCAGCGACTCTACCGCCAGGAAGGTCAGTCTGCACCTGAACCACTCACTGCTCCAGGCGATGTCAGATACGCTGATGGCTGCCTGGACCATGCGCGAAGTCGCATCATCTGTGTGCGCGAAGATCACACCACGCAGAATTCCGAGGCCGTCAATTCCATTGTCGCCGTCAGCTTTAAGGGAAGCGATGACCACGGTTCAGTGCTGGTGGAGGGAAATGATTTTTACTCCTCGCCAAGGCTGAGTCCCGATGGAACTCAATTGGCCTGGCTCACCTGGAACCATCCAAACATGCCCTGGGATGGATGCGAGCTGTGGGTGGGCGAATTCGGTGAAGACGGGAAATTGGTTTCGACGCGTTGGGTCGCGGGCGGTGCGGCGGAATCGATCTTCCAGCCTGAATGGTCGCCTGACGGTGTATTGTATTTCTCCTCGGATCGAAGCGGCTGGTGGAATTTGGAGCGGATTACGCCCGCTGGCGATATCGAGCGCGTTTCCCAGGCGAAAGCTGAATTGGGCATGGCGCAATGGGTGTTTGGGATGTCGTCCTATTCATTTGCCTCGCCCGATTTGATCGTTTGTAGTCACGTTGAGCATGGTGTTTCTACGCTCGGGTCGCTCGATGTACACAGCGGAAAGTTGACTCCAATCGACTGTCCGTACACAGACATTCAGTACTTGCGAGCGTCGAATGGGAAGGCGGTATTTCGTGGCGGCTCGCCAACGGATGTGGCGTCTATCGTGAAACTCGATTTAAATACGGGCCAATTCGAGATTCTGCGCCGTTCGAACGAGCTCGAAACGTATCCACAGTACTTTTCGGTGCCGCGGGCGATCGAGTTTCCGACCGAAGGTGGGCTAATCGCCCACGGCTTCTTTTATCCACCGCAAAATCCCGACTATCGAGCGCCGGAGAATGAAAAGCCGCCGCTGATCGTGAAGAGTCATGGTGGACCAACTGCGGCTGCTTCAACGGCGTTGAGTCTTTCAATTCAGTATTGGACCAGCCGCGGATTTGCGGTGCTCGACGTTAATTACGGCGGAAGCACCGGATACGGCCGGCAATATCGTGAGAGACTTAACAAAAAATGGGGCATCGTCGATGTTGACGATTGCGTGAACGGCGCTCGTTATCTTGCGGATCGAGGGGAGGTGGATCCCGGTCGGTTGATCATCACGGGTGGTAGTGCGGGTGGTTACACCACGCTTTCCGCGCTGACGTTTCGGAAGACGTTCAAGGCGGGCGCGAGTCATTTTGGGATCAGCAATCTCGAGTCTATGGCGCGCGACACGCACAAGTACGAGTCGCAGTACCTGACAGGGTTGCTCGGACCGTACCCGCAGCGGAAGGACATCTATTTCGATCGTTCGCCGATTAACTTTCCTGAAAGGCTTTCGTGTCCGGTGATCTTCTTTCAGGGGCTGGAAGACAAGGTGGTGCCGGCCGATCAGGCTGAGACGATGGTCGATGCAATCAGGGCGAAGGGGATTCCGGTCTCGTACGTGGCGTTTGCGGGCGAACAGCATGGGTTCAGGCAGGCGAAGAACATCAAACGCGCGCTGGATGGCGAGCTGTATTTCTACTCACGCGTCTTTGGCTTCCAACTCGCCGAGCCCGTCGAGCCGGTTGAGATTGAGAACTTGTGATTTTTCTCTGCGGCCCTCTGCGTCCTCTGCGCCTCTGCGGTGGAGATTGTTTTCACCGCAGAGGCGCAGAGGACGCAGAGTTACGCAGAGAAGAACTTTAATGTATTTGCGGATCGGAGCTCGTAGCGGAGGCACCAGCGCGGTCGGCGCCGCGAAGGACCATCGTCTGGTCGATGAAGTATGACATCGTTCCAGTCTTACCGTATTCCACCGGCACTGCATACACTTCAAACTTATCACCCGTGAACGTGATCTCGAACTTGTAACCCGATCGCTCCACCATCTCCTTCGGGACCAGGTCCGCCGCAATCAACTGCTCCAACGTCCCGTAACTTCCCGCGCCTTTATGTATCTTATACTGCTCCTGAAGGCTGGCGATCATGTACATCAAGCCTATCGCGGTTCCCTCATTCCGCTGGACCGGCGTGGGATTCGTTCCGTTGGAAATCCCCGCGACTGCCATCAGGATCAGGTTCCTCGGCACATGAAGTTCGTGTAATGGTCCAAATCCCTCGTTCGAAAGCGAGTAAGTGATTGGTTGCGCCCCCGCCACCATACGCAGCAAAAACATTTTTGTCAGATCGTCGAGACGCGTGCTCGGACTTTCGATCCAACTCTTATAACTTTCCATCAGCGCCGGCGAGATATAAAGCTGTCCGTAGGCTGGTCGTGGCTGCCAGCGTGTGTAACTTCTGAAGTTGCTGTCGGACGCAAGCGTTTCGTGTTTCAAGTAGGAGTCGACTACGTGCCGCGTAGCAGCCGGATCAGATGAAATCACGAGGAAGTTACCGATGAACGCATAAGCGAATAGATTTACATACGAGACCAACTCCGTATCTTCTTTTCGTTCAGTGTTCGCGAATGCGCTTGCCCCTTTGAAGCCAATTGCCTCCACGAGCTTTGGCATCAATGCCCGCACGCCTTCCTTGTCTTTCACGGAAATCAGGACTACCGGAGCCGTCTTGCCTGCTGACTGCTCGGGTGTTGTGTTGTCTTTCGTGTTTGCCAGCGGCGCAGGCCCTCTCGAAACTCCAAACACGTCCAAGCCAGTGACCGGCAGCCGTATCGCGACCTCCGAACCCAGCAAAGGCAGCAGATCGTCTTTCAAGTTCATCTTCAATTGCTTTTCGATCGCCGCAAACGGTGGCTGGAATGGCTCCTCGTTCTCCGCCGGAACGCGACCCGCGTAGTACATCGCGTTCGGACGAGGTTTGGACATCATGGCGTAGATCTGAGGCAAGTCGAGCGACATCGTCGCAAATAATTCGGTATCGGCGGGAAGAATAGTTGACGCTTCAGAGACGAGCGGCGGACCAGGGATCAGCATTGGAACAAACGGAATCGTGTCGCTTTTCTCGCCCGGCGAATTGACGAGCAACGCCCGCACATCGAACGACTCGCCTTCAAACGACACCGCCAGCCCAACCGCATCAGGCCAGTTTGACTCGCCACTGAAAAACGAAGACGCCATCATCGTTAAGGCACTCGACATCGGATCAACCGATGCCACGAGTTTCCCCGTCTCCGCAGACGCACTCAGCTCGATCTCCGTATGCTTTTCCGGGACAAACTGAGGCTCCGCCGGTTCAGGCTCTGGAGGTTCTTCCGATTTCTTTTCTGCTTGCGCCTCTTCCTGCTTCTTCAAATTCTGGTTAACCGCCACGATACGGCTTTGTGCCACCTGTTCTTCCACCTTCTTGCGCTGCTCTTCCTGCTGCCGCTGGATGACCTTCACATCGATAAACACGAAGATTGGCTCGGAGCTGAAACGATTGCGAGCAGACCTGAAGCTATTGTCCTCAGCTAAAAGTTTTCCACCGGCAGGTTTGATCTTTTTGAGATCCAGTGGCCTTGGTGTCAGCAGGATTAACGACCCCGCTTGTTGCAGACCATAAGCAGGCTCTGGTGGTGGAGCGGGTGCTTTCGGATTTAGAGCTTGCCCTTCGGGAGTCGGCGCCGGAACAGGTGGCAGCACTGTCGGCAGCATTTGGTTGAGTTTGGTCGCAAACTTAGCGGCGTCTTCTACTGAAGCAAATTCGATCGCGACGAGTGTTTCGGGTACGTTCTTACCGCCGGTGGGCCACGTGGCGACGAGCAACCGCGACGACATCAAATCCTCTGCGTGCGTGTTCAGCCACTTCACCAGAGACTTGAATTCTTTTGGTGGTCCAGCGAGCTTCAGTACCGGTTCGAGGATCTCGTTTACGGCATTGGATTGAATCAACTGACCTACGCTTCTGATCTCAACATACAGCGTGTAGCTCTCCGCAGGGACCAACGTCTCGAACGTCGGCGCAGGCGCCGTAGGCCTCGGTTGCGGTTTCGCAGGTGTTTGCCGTTTTTGCTGTGCGACGGTCGTGGCTGTGAGGGTTATCAGAAGTAACAATGCGGTCACTGTCGGGCGGATGATGACTGTCATTTGCTTCACCTCTTGTGCTTCTGTGTACACACAAAGCACAAAACTAACTATAGCTTTGGATAGTCGCCGACGCTAGTTCCGGGAAAGTAGTGCGCCAGGATTTGCTGATAAGATTGTCCGCGCTGGGCCATCACGTGGGCTCCCTCCTGACACAGCCCGAGACCGTGCCCGAAACCACCTCCGCGAAATACAAATTCCGATCCAGATCGCGTAACGGTAAAGCGGGAGCTTTTCAACAACTGCCAACCCAACGCGCGACCGACGATCAGCTTGAATTCCCAACCATTTATCATGCGTGTACGGTCGCCAACAATCGATATCACTTCCGCGCGACCGGTTTGATCGTGCTTCGTCACTGAGATGTCGCGAACTGTTTCACCGACATCTGTCCGTGGATCGCTGCGCAAGGCGTCTCTCAGTCGTTTAGATGCGATCACGTCGGTCCAGCGATAATGAGAACCCGAGTTGCAATAATTATCTCGCACGCCGCGCAAATAATCCGGAGCTTCTGCGCCCCAGATTGTCTTGAGGTTTGCAGTCATACCGCCGCACGATGCGCTGTAATACGCATCGGCCATTTGATCGCGACCATCCTGCAAGACCAAGCCCGCTGTTTCCTTGATTGCCGAAGCGACCGCCGGCCGAGCGTCGACGGTCGCAAAGCGCTGGCAGTGCGTTGTGCTGCAAAAGTCATAGCCTTCTTCGCGATGACGTCCGAGGTTCTTCAGTGCGTACGTGCGAGCCACAATCGCGAGCGCCTTTAGCGCTTCGGGCTCGTCTTCGACACTCGCTTCGCTCGCGACCACCTGACGAACGTAATCTTCTAGTGGCATGCGGCGCGTGGTGTTCTCGCTCACTTGCTTGACTGTGACGGAGGTTGAAGAGGTTTTGCGTGACGGCGTACTAGAAAACTCTTCGAAGATCGAACGCGTGAGCTCAGCGGCTTCTGAGCCATGCGCGTTCTTGAGGTAAACAACAACCACGAGTTGCACATCGGCCGGATCGGTTTTCGTCCTCGATGGGAAAGCGATTCCGACGAACCAGCCTTGCGGGCGAAAGCCGTCAAGCGGCGTTGACGTTCCGGTCTTTCCAATAACAAAAGAGGGAAGAGAATCGAGCTCTGCTTTCTCTGCGGTACCAAATGTGACGGCGCCGCGCATTCCGGCGAGCAATATCGCGCGCTCCTGTGGCAGCACTTTGTCCCCATTGAAGAGTGCCGCGTATGCCATCGCCAACTGCATCGGCGTCACTTGAAGAAATCCACCCTCGCCGACGGCACTTTCTGGTTGCCACCTGCCACGAGCGATTTGTTCAAATCCGAAATCGGTGAGCAAGCGACTGACGTGATCTTCTTCCAGCCGCTCGCCGAGTGTGGCGAAGTAGTAATTGCAGGAGTAGGCCAACGCTTCACTCGGATTGAACGGAGCAATGTTGCGAGGATGCGAACAACTATCGACGACATCCGTACGCTTGTAGTTGTGGCGACAGCGCATGCGAGTGCCGGCCGTGATTACTCCTGCGCGCATGAGTGCAAGTGTCGTAAACGGTTTGATAGTCGAGCCTGGAGGGAAGGCGCTTTCAAAAGCGAGCTTTGGATTTACGACAGCTAGCACGCGTGCGGTTTGCGGATCGACGATTACGAGAGCGCCTTCACGGTTCCCCAGCGCGGCTGTCGCGATTGCCTGGAGTCGTGTGTCTTCACGTACGTGCAATATTTCCTTGGGCGGGGGATCACGAGAGAGCACAAAACAAGAACCCACAATGATCACAATGGCTGCAGCAGTCATTTTATATTTGCTCATTGTGGCGGTTCAGAAGCGAGTCCATCATGGTCCAAGTCTGTAGAGTGTGCGCCGAAGATCACGCCATGCAGGCATTATTCGCAGTCCGGTTGTTCTGGACTACGAGATTGGTAACGTTGGGTGGTCAGGTTAGCCCTGCGTTCAGAATGGTTTCGTACGGTGTGGAGGAATGTGGAGAGCCACAGTTTCGTTATAAAAAAGTGCCAGCCTTGGGCCAAGAATGTCGGAAAAAGAGTATTGCAAATTCCAGCGCTCGCGGGTAGATTGATTTTGTCGCTTACAAGGTAGAGGAACTCTCCCCGACTTGGGGTGTATCCTTGCCTTCACCTAATGCGGGGAGGAATCAACAGTGCCGACCGGAACGTGCCCTGAATGTGATGCCGATGTCCATGTCGATTTGGACACGGATAAGGGCGAAATAGTGTCTTGTGAAGAGTGTGGAACTGAACTGGAGGTTGTTGGACTCGATCCCGTCGAGTTGGACATTGTAGAAGAAGAGACTTACGACGAAGACGAGGACGAAGACGAATACTGAACAGACAAGGAGCAGGAGCACTTAGCCGGGGCAGCAACAACCTCAGTTTTTCCTGCTCCTGCTTTCTGCTCCTGCCCCTGTTCGTTTTACCGACTGGCTGCCTTATACTCCGATCGGCTCTGTCGCAATGTTAAGCCACGCGGCCCCTCCACGCGGATCGTATGCACTTGTCCGTCACGTCGCTTTTCTTCCGGCGGATAAAACGCCAGCACGTAAGCCGAACTGACTTCCTCAGCCAAAGCACGAAACAACGGCGCATAATCCTTCTCGTTCGCGTAAACGTTTCTGCCGCCTGTTAACTCGGCCAGACCACTGACGTCCAGCGGAGTCGGCAGCGGTGTTTGCACAGACGAAGCCATCACGCGCGAATAAGAAGGCAGCGTCACGACAAACACGCTCACGTCCGCAGCGTTTGCGCGTTCGATCACCGTTTGCGGAGCAACTGTATCGCCGACCGGAAAACCATCCGTCACCACCAGCACAGCGCGCTTCATCAGACGCTTCTCACGCGTGCGTGGCGCGCTTCGCACCAGCATCCGGATCGCGTCGTCAACAGCGTCGTAGGTGTGCGTTGACAATCCGCTCGGTGCGTCACGCTGAATACGTTCGAATGATTCATCCAGCTTTTTGGGATCTGACGTAAACTTCTGGATCGTTTTCACACGCATTCCAAACGCCATGACTGAGTAGACCGCCGGATGATTGGATAAGTGATTCGAGAAAGACCGCAGCGCCAGACGCAGCCGGTTCATCTCATCGGCAGTCATGCTGCCTGAAACGTCCAGGGCAAAGACAATGGCGAGTGGCCGAGCCTCGCCTTCGCGCTTCTCGATGTTAAAGAACGAGATGGATTGTTCGACACCATCGGAATAGACCTTGAAGTCTTCCTGGCGCAGGTTCTTGACGGGCCGGCCCTCGTTGTCCATCGCGGTTACGTCAACCGAAACGAGGTCCGTATCGAATCGTACGACGTCGTCAGGTTCCTGCTCTTTCGGAAAAACTTTGCGCGGTCTTTGGGTTGTCGTCGCAGGGTCTTGCGTTTGCGGCACGCCGGGCACAGCGAGAGCAATCAACAGCAGTAGAGGAAGGGGTAGTTGCGCTACAAGAGCCGCGCGTCTTCTTGGCATTTCGTCTTTCCTGGAGGCGCCGCTCAGGATTATACGGGCGCGACCTGTGGAAGCAAACGGTGCTATCATCCCGAGCGTCAAATCCCTGTATTTTGTCGAATCTAATACGTGAAGGTTAGTACGTGAAGGATCGTTTATGAGATTCAATAAAACTCATTTGGTGCTGGTAATAATACTTTTCACAGCCGGCGTTTCGGCCGCCCAGGATAAGTCGCTCGGAGCCATCAAAGGGAAAGTTCGCGTGGAAACCGGCACGCCCGCGGGCGTCACCGTCGTCGTGAGGCGCGGACAGACTGAAGTGACGCGCTCGGAAACAGCGAAAAACGGAGATTTTGTTGTGTCGCGGCTCAGTCCTGGAGTTTACGGTCTGACGTTTAGAAAGGCCGGACTGAGTGTTGGCACGATCGAGGACGTTGAGGTCAAAGCAGGGAAGACGCGCTCGCTGGGCGACCGTCTGATATTGACGATCGACGAGGGCTCGATCGCGTTTCTGAGCGGGTCGGTTTTCGACCCGAACGGTCGCAGTGTGCCGAATGTCAAAGTCGAGTTATTCAGGATCCTGGAAGATGCAACGACCAAGAAGATCGATAGTCGAATTACGACGGAGACTGGTTCGTTTAAATTCAGGCTGTCGCCGGATGCTGCAAAGTATCGCGTGAGTCTGAAACGAGACGGCGCAGAGCCTGTGACTAAAGACGTGGATATTGACGGCGCGGCGGTTTATCGTGTGGCGCTGTCGATGCCGCCAAAACAGTGACGATGGAAGAGCGAGAGCGTGAAGAGTTTCTTACTGCCAAACAGCTTGCCGCGTACTTGCAGGTTAGTGAATCGACTGTGCGACGCCTGGCGGCGAAGCGTCGCATCCCATCCGTTCGACTCACACCTCGAATAATTCGCTTTCACCTCGACGCCGTGCGTGAAGCGCTCGAGGTGCCGCGTCATCGCATTCGTCACGGTGAATACACCGAACGTGTGGACGACGCTCAACTCTCTTTCGACGATCTGCTTTTACTCGATTCCGCGCAGTAGACCTGCTTGGATGGGGTCAGTACCACCTGCGGTAGCGGGTGGGTCAACGATCGATATCAGTCGTGTTGATTGTCGTGACCCACCCGCTACCGCAGGTGGTACTGACCTCGAGCCAAGTAGACTGGTTACCGCCTCACGCCGCGAGGCACATTGAACTCGACCCATTTATTGTCCTGCTTGATGTAAATCCTCGGCTGCTTGATTCTGAATCCCTTGCCAAAATCCGGATTCGACGCCAGAAACTTTCGCACCGTCGACTGATCGCCGGTAGCCACTCGCCACTTTCCATCTTCACGCACAAGGTATTGTTGGACCACAATCTTTCCTTCCGCCTGAATCGGATTGACGACGCGCCCGTAAAGCACGGTGTCGACGACTGCAAGGTTGCTGATTACTTTTATCGCGCCAATGTCGATGCTATCGAGTTGATAGAAACCCTGCGCACGCTGTAGCGCGTTCACAAAACGATCGCGCGACATGCGGTTGCGTGAGGCGCCGGGTAAGAGATCGTAGAGCGCGCTGTAATTCTGAGACTTCAACTGCTCGAAAACATTTTGGACCGTGCTGCGAACGTCAGCTTGATCTGACGCCTCGATCGAAGGCACAGCAAAAACACCGAAGGTTAAAACCACCACTGCGAGATTAAGTACGTATTTCCTCATCCGACTCGTCATCCTTACTTTCATCGTCCCTACTCAGAGACTCCTTTATGTGTTGCCGGTAATTCAGGAACCAGCAGACTGCTCCAGCCGCGGCGGCCACGAACGCTTTCTCATAGTCCGCCAGGATCACAAAGTAGATGGCGACTACCCCAAGAGCAGCAGCCAGAATGATCCAGAATATTTTCACTGCACATTCACGGGGAGAAGCACGTCGAGTACGCCGGGGGCATAGCAAACTTTGTCGTCGCATGCCTGGACGCGCAATTTCGCCGCAAGGTTGTGTTTGCCGGTTTGTGCTGATTGGTCTGCTTTCAGCCTGGCTTTCACAACGGCTTCACCTTCGTAGACGGCGAGGGGCGTTTCCGCGAAGGAGAACGTTTTCTTGAGCGCGTCAGGGTAGGTGATGACTTCAACTGAGATCCCGTGCGCCGCCGGAACCTCGAGCTCCGTGGCTTTCAGATAAGGGAAGCTCGGCGGGTTCGCGTTGATGTGATACCCGTTCGCGATCTTGATCGGGACCAAAACCTCCGCCGACTGCCCGCGCGTGAGCGTCGCTTCCTGCGGCGTCGCTTTCACCACGTCCGTCGAGGCAATTTGCTTCGGTTCAGTCGCATTCGACTGCGCGTTCTCAGCCGGCTTGTTCGCACACGCCGCCACTAGTAAACACAAAACAAGCAGAACTATGTGATTTCGCATCCGTCCCAGTTTACCGCAGACACCGCTTACGCCAAACATACGTAGTGATAGTGCGTGGTCACTTCTTCGGGTTAAGGTTGTAGTGCGAGTCCTATCTGGGGAGTCGGCGTGACTCTGATGCAAGGCCTTAACGGAGGCATGGACAGAGAAGAATAGGACAAGGTTGGTAAGTACAGAAATATTCAGAAGCAAGACTCTCGAAAGAACGCCTGATGTGGTCCGCTTTTTTGCTTTGCTTTCTCTGACAACCTGTAATAGAGTGCGCCGTGTTCTTCCTGACTCCCACTGCATAAGGAAGCTCTCATGACAGCCTAACCACGTACACGCGGCTTCTCTGGTGGTAACTGTCAAATACTCCTAACTAACAACAACTGAATGCGGCCCCGCTGATAGAGTACATGGCGCTCACGTTCTTTGGGGCGGAGTAGACAGCAGGCTTTTGGAAAACCGATTTTATACGGACCGGATAAGATAGCGAGGCGATGGTTCAAGATGTCACAAGTGCCATGAATAAACAGACTAGTGGATTGAGTCGACAAGTGAGACGCTGAAGCTGCGACGGCGTGGGTGAGGAGAACCCCAATGGCTGAGGACATCAAGAAGACCATCGCGGAGAAACTACTTGACAGCTTTCCAACGCTTGTCACCGTGATTGGTGTAGCGCTCATCGTTCTAGGTCTGACTGGTGGTGTCACCCATAACGCCTGGCTGCCAATTCCCGACATGCCAAGCAGGATAGCTGCGGTCATTTTGGGCTGCGTCTTCGCCTCAGCAGGCGCTGGCTTCTACTTTTGGAGCCAATCCAGGAAGCCGTACCAGATTGACCCGTCCCGATTTGGCATCAAGATCACGTATCCTCGAGAAGGTGACGAAGTCAACACTGTGGATGTCCGAGGCTCCATCAAACAAGCTCTACCAGAAAACTACACTCTCCGGCTGTTCCGGGTCTATCCAGGATCGGCAAGCATGACGCCTATGGGCAAGGCAACCATTGATTTGTCAGCCGGTGAGTGGATAGCAGACCACTGCAACGTTGGAGGCAAGTCTGGCGACAAGCGCTGGATCGCTGCGTTTATTACTGGACCGAGCGGGGCAACCCTTATTCAGTATCACGATGACGCTGGCAGGGTACATCGCAAGACGATGCGTGAACTGGAGCAGCTGACCAACAACCAGCGAGACGATTGGCTGCCCGCTATTCCCGCTGAAGCGCCAGACATGGTTGAGTGTCACCGCGTGCCCATTAAGGTGAAGTGATGTGACTGAATGGCTTCTCGCATCTGTTGTTGAGGCTACTCAGAGCAACAATCTCGATTCCCCGGAGAGCTGATCTACGTCCTAGGATCTGTCAAGCGAACGCCCCTTGGTTTTCACTAGGTGAATCTGAACTAGCGGCGATGAGTTTATTTGATTTAGTCACGCTCAAAGCGCCTGGCAGCCAATGTCAAGACCTTTGAATGCGAGGTAAATGGACAGAAGCACGCCCCATTAGAGGAATCATAGTGCGCACTTGCCCAAATCGGCTTGCGATTCGTTATCCAGAGTCCCAGCTTGGTACTCTGACCGCATCGCAGAACCCTGGTCTCAATTAAGGGGTCCTGGCACTCCCTGAGCACCAGTTAAAACAATTCCTGGGAAAAAAAAAGGAGTCGCAAAATATGGTCACGCGAAAATCCTTGGACAACTCACTGCTGGATCTCCTGAAGCACCCATTGCTGTTGTTGATTATCGGCAGCATCATTGGCTCGATTCTGATACCCAGGATTAGCGAGAAGGCTAACCGTACGAAGGCGTTGCAAGACGCGAGGCTGAGAAAGGCCGCCGAAATAGTAGACAACAACACGGTTACTATTAGCCAACTGAATGCCCTCAGGACCAGGCTAGGCATGTTTCACGGCGATAACGTCCGGTTGAGACCGCCACCTGTTAGGCTCAAGGAATTGCAAGACAAACTTGCGCAAGACATGAATAGCCGTTACCTCGAGTTTGAAAGAACCGGCTGGTGGTGGTATCGCGCTTTAAACGAGCAGGCTGTGATTCTGGAAATTGTACCGCCAACAGGCTCGGACAAGCTTCGCAGCCACGTGAATGCATATCACGACAACATCGGTCAGACCGTGAACGTCTTGCAGGAGATGTGGCATGCTTGTGTCGATGCCGGCTACAACTACCAAGACGCCCGCAACACTCAAATCCAGGAGAAGATGAATAAGGGATGGAATGATGTGGACAAGGCCCGCAATCAAGTAGTAAATGATTTGGTCGCTGATTTCACACAACCATTCTAGGTACCCTGTGGGCTGCGGAGCTGTTGCATTAGGTGGACCGAGAGGGGAAGGTCGCCAATTACGACACCATAAAAGAAGGTCCCGTGATGCTGTTTTGGCGCGATCTGGAGACAAAAAGAAAATAATAAGAGATGGGGAAACTAAAATTCTTACAGTCACCCCGCGCAGCAAAAGATATCTGTGATAACTGGGAAAAGCTTGACGGGCTGGTGACGAGTTGCGAGGAACGCAGAAGCTCGAAGTCCGCCGTTCGATTTACACAAAAAGTCCACTGGCAACGAATGGAAAAGAACCGCAAAACCTTTGATCTTCTTTGGTGGCCTTAACACTACGGCTCCTCGCAACTGCTGGAAGAAACTGAGCACTTCTGTGGTTGTGGTCAAGAAAAAGTTGCGAAGATTGTCCACTGTGGGGACACTGGCAGAGAAGAATAGGACGAGTTCGGTGAGTACAGAATATTGAGGGACAGGCCAGCCACTGATCTGCTCCTGAGCGCAGGATTTGGCATGTTACCACCGGCAGGTGTCTTAGGTTGGAGTATCTGGGGTGTGTGCCGAGTTCCAATCTAAGACCTTAGGGCGCAGCCTAACCTTAGGGCGCAGCCCCAACTCATTCAACCAGAGCGGCGAGTTATCGCCTAAAGGTATGCATGGACCCGCTATTACCGGCTGCTTTCCAACTAGTTTTTGTTACTCCACGTCAAGCCTCTCTGTGTTTCAGGCTTCTCGCGGATTAGCAGAGATCACGGTTCGAGGCCGTATGTGCTACCACGGTTACGCGCTGCATTCGTGGCTTACGCGGCAGGCTCGCTACTCGGAATGAGAGATTAAGGCGCTTCCCGCAGTTGTTGCAAGAAACTGCGCATTTCTGCCGTGCACGTCAAGAAAAAGTTGCGAAGATTGTCCAGTGTGGGGATCTATTTTATTTGGGGTACTTAGTGTAAAGAAAGTCTTACCTTACACAGCATACTGCTGTTTGGAACCGATCTCGCTGGTCGCCACCCTCTCGCGCAGACGTCGACGACCCCGTGGAAACGAGAGCTAGCCGACTGACACCTGACAGAGAATCAACTCACGGGATGCCAGGCGTACTTGCCGCCGGTCCAGTAGATGATTCCGGCACTATCTTTGAACTTCTCTCGTATTACGTCGCCTCTAAGCCGCGGCAGCACTCTACTTCCGCCGGAACTCCGCAGTTGCTTGATCGGTATCGTTTCCAATTCGGTCCCGACCGCGTTCTTCAACAAGTAGGTCTGTCTGGCGAACTCGTGACGCCAACCTTCGCGCTGATGACCGTGAATCACCGCTAATAGAACCTCATTTGAACGCACGTTCTTTGCAATCTGCTGCACGTTATGCGGATCTTCAAGAATCCAGTTAACGTATTCGCTGTTGAGATCCGACAGCTTTCGTGGCTTCACCACAACCGCGATGTCTTCTGAATCGTCACCGTTGAAATCGCCGATCATGAACGGCCTTGAGCGACTGTCGTCGACGGTCACAACGTCCTGGTAGTTTTTCTTGATCACAGCGCGCAACTCGGCTTCGGTTGGTGGTGGTGCCGATTGATAGGATGTTTCAGGGGCTATTGGATTGCTTGGCAGTTGGCTTACCG
Organism: Pyrinomonadaceae bacterium; assembly: GCA_044867025.1. Taxonomy (GTDB): domain Bacteria; phylum Acidobacteriota; class Blastocatellia; order Pyrinomonadales; family Pyrinomonadaceae; genus PSRF01. The sequence continues at coordinate 22,634 of JBIOUJ010000047.1, forward strand.
CGGGCTTGTTCTCCTTTGCGCGATTGCAAGCAGTCATAGCTAAACAGAGAACTATCAGTAATGTCTTGTTCATAACTACCTCACAGATAAACGGATCTCTGGGACCGCAGGCGATCCCAGAGATTTGAGAAACGGGAATCACAGCGATTCGAGAAAAGTTATCAACTGCTTTTTCTGTCCGGGCAACAGGTTCTGATAGCGTATTCTCACCTGCAGCGCCTCGCCGCTGTGACGGATGATCGCTTCGTTGAAAGTTAGCGCCGTGCCGTCATGCAGCAACTGTGGCCGTGTACGTACTCCCCAAAGCGGAGGCGTGCGGACTGTAGTTCGTGTTTTCGGTCCGCCGTTTTGTACGATCAAATCACCGGTGCCGACGTCGTGCAGCAAGAAGTCGCCGAATGGCCGGATTCTCTTACGGGCCAAGGCCAAGGGAATCCTGAATGTTCCTCCATTGATCGGCTGGCAACGGTTGCCGGTGATGATTGTCGGAACATGGCAAACGCTGCAACTGTATTGGCCATTCATCGACTCGAATAGCGCTGCTCCAGCGGCGACGTCCGCGCTGTATTGCGCAATGATGTCAGGATCTCGTGGTGGCGCCTGTGTTGCTCGCATGAACTCCGCGAAAACCAAAACATCCTGCTCATCGTCCTCGCCGCATATAATTGTGGGATCGTCGATGCAGGGCGTGTTATCTGGGACCGGATCGAAGGCGGCGACGGAGCGTCCCAGAGACGAGTTTTCGTTGGGCACCAGAAAATTGGTAATACCCATTTCGTTCAGGTAGGCGTCGCCCGAAAACGAAACCAGGCTGGCATGTTGGTTCTTCCAGCCGAAGCGTCCAACCCGCAACTTACCGCCGGCTTCGACCACCGGAACGGTGATTACGAGCCCGTGTACTTCGTTGCCGGTTTGTCCTTTTTGCTGGGCGGCAATCGAGATCAACGTACCGTCGGTGATCGCCTCGACGAAACCGTCGCCAAGCGTGTTAAGCGAAGTGCGAAGAGTTCGCGTGGGCTCCTCGGCTGTAATCGCCGGCCCCCCGCCGGGCGGCGGAATAATCCCGGCAGTGAATAGCGGTGGCACACGTTCCTGCACTTTCGCACTCATGTGTGGATCGATGTAATTCAGCGTCGGGATGCCGCGTTGGTTGATAAGCGAACCGCCGGGCGCGTCGAAAAAGGTGTTGTTTTCTGTGTGGCCGGCGCGCAACTCAGTAGTTTGGCTGATGGCGCCAGTGACCGGGTTCTGGTGGCACGACACGCATGCCACGTCGTTGTACACCGGTCCCAATCCGCCTTCGATGTCCTCGACTTCCTCGAAGACCGCTTTGTCGTTCTCGAAATCACCCGGTACCGGGTCCATACAGTCCTTCGGCGGTTCACCCTGCGGGATGAAATTGTTGGTCTTACCGTCGAAGCCAAATGCCAGCGCTTCTTCGATGGGTGGTTGTGCGCACGAGTCCGTCATTGATGCCAGTCCCGCGCCGGTTGGGTCTTGCTTCGTGGAAAAGGAATAGGTTGTATCGTCAGTCGTCGAAACTCCTTCGAGATCGACGGAGCCGGCTGTCCAGGTAGCATCGACGGTTGATGCTCTGTTGGCTTGATCGGCTGTTTCCTGAACGACACTCTGAACGGTGCGATTGGCGGCTGGTAGGACGAGGAGAGCCGCAACAATGAGTAACGGAACGATTAACCTCAAACATCTCATAGTGTTTCCCCCTAGTTGGTGGAATTCGTCCACCCCGATGAGAAGAAAGTTCGGACTTCCTTTGGCCAAAGATGAAGGGGACTACCGGGAGTGTAGGTTGAGTGACCCGCAAAAGAAGCGGATCAGGAAAAGCAGAACGGATGAGCTGAACAGACTATTTGGTCGGGTGGGAACGAGTATCTGCTAACGGCTTGTTCGCCCGCTGTTCTTAACTTGTCTTACGACCCCGCTTGTATGCGTTTCAACTGGAGCAGATGAAGTCCGAGATCGAGGCGAGGCTTCATCAGACATTTGAAGCGTCTGGGGAGAATACAACTCTCAACGAGAATGTCAATTGGAATCATTGTTACAAAGATGTCGCGCGCAGGTGACGTGAAGAACGGGAAGTGAGACCTACTGTTTTTACACCAGCGCTCGATATCGAGAATCACGGAAGACTTAGGCAGGAATCATTCGCTTCGGATAGATAAGAGGTGACCATTTCCGTCGTTGGCGTCAAGAGGAAGTTGCGAAGATTGTCCACTGTGGGGAGCATTCATACCGCGTAAATCAATGGTCACCTCCGAGGCAGCGCGAGTTCGGCATCGAATTACCAAACTCGCGCCACTTTGACGACAAATCACGGTACTGGTGATGGCCTAGGCTCTTCCTGTGTTTGACAGGTCAGTGGTGGCACGACTGGAGGATTTGTAACTTCTCTGGAAACTACATCCAACCAACCCTGCTCGAATCTTACGGAGGACATATCTGTGTGCCAGCGATCATCGCCGCTGGGGTCGGTGTCAAAACGCGAGACCAGATTCGGGGGAAAGGTTTCGGGTGCTAAATCGTCATCGGTATCAAGTGTTCGGACGGAGGCAAATAGATCCTTCTCCGTTAGGGTGTCTCGCAGGTGAATATCAAAGTTACCTTGATTCGATCCCTCGGGCCTGCCCTTGAAATTAGTATCGTTGAAGAATTGTACAGTGAGACCCGGAGGGCCAAACACGATCAGGGAATAAGTTTTGTCGTCGAAATTTGGATCGCTGCTCAGAATGGCGTACCAGGGTCGCCTTTTGATTTTGACATCGCCAAGCTTGGGGACGCCCTGGCCTGTCGGCAGCGTTCGAGCTGCCACAAAGCGTAGTCGCGGCTGATCAGGAACGACACCCAGTAATTCATCGAGCCCGAGAAAGAAACTTACCAACCCACCCAGACTCCGCAACGCCGAAACAGCAGCTTCAATTCGCTTCAAAGTTTTGAACAAAGGTTCGGCACTCGCGAAGGGAGAATGTTCGGGAACGATTACGAGCGCCGCGCTGTCGTGAGTCAACCCAAAGTTTGGCTCAGTGAACAGCACAACCATCGTTGGAATGCAATAGTTCGTCGCCATCAAGGCCTGTCGCACTAGTAAGCTCACTTGGCGTTGGCACCGGCACCGCATTGGCATCGTTAAAGAGCACATCCTTGGCGGCCCAGGCGAGATTCAAAACACCATTCGCAAATTCGGAAGCGTCGAGCACCGGAGTTGCGGGGACCAGGGTGGCCGTCGCGGGTTGGCCAGGTAAGATGTGAGTTGGTGATGTAAGTACGAGTTGAAGCTGTTGTCGCACGAGGCTGAGAATTTGTTGAGCCTGAGCATCGGCGAGATTTTGTGTGGGTACGCCTGACATGAATGTCTTCTCCTTTTAGTTTGATCAGAGTGGGTGGTTGGCTGGGCTAAGTTGGCAAGAGTGCTGGAGCGGCAGCGAACCCACTCGGGAGTTTCTGTCGAGTTCGAATCCCTGAAGCGCGCGCTCTCAAAGGCTGAGAATGCGAATCAGTGAGTTAGCTAATGAGAGGCAGTTCCTATGCCGGAATTTATATAGACACTACGTTGAGCAAATCAAGCACGCTTATTCCAACCTTCCAGTTACGTTCACGATTGGTCACACAACGTAGACAATAATCTACACTTCGACGCGCAGACACACCTTTTGTGCTTTTTTTGTGGCTACTCTTCGCCTTAAGTACGGTAACTGTCATCCTCAAAAGACATCAGCTACTCGTTTCGCAACTCGAGGCTCATACATACTGCGCTCGAACATCGAGGTAGGTTCCATTCTGACGATCCGGCGAGCTCTTTGTCGAAAACACTCCGCGAGGTTTCACAAAACCCGAAACGCCGCGCAAAAAATTCGCTTGCTGTGGAGGTCAGAAGTACGACTCTTTCCACGCCATTTCTTGTCGCGCGTTCAAGTACATGCTCAGTCAATCGAGAGCCAATTCCACAGCTTTGATATTCCGGCGCCACAGCAGCGGATCTCAATAACGCGGTGTTGCCATGCGGTTCCAGCCCGATCGTAGCAATCAGCCGTGACGATTCATCTCGGGCAACGAGGAAAGAGCCGAGATTTTCCGCGACCCCATCGTGTGGCAACTGGACCTGCGAGAGTAGGTCCAGAACGTCGCGCAAATCGTCCGGTGAAGCGTCAGTGATGGTGATGTTTTCGCAGTTCATTTTGATCCGATCTCCTGGATGGCCGCAGTTAGTTTAAGTCGATCCAATTTGTCCAGTGGAAGCGATGTTAATAGCTGGAGCCGGCGGTTAATCTGGGAAGCCACGTCCTTAAACGCTCGATACTTTTCTGCATCGGATCCTTCGAGGGTGGCGGGATCAGGACTTGACCAGTGCGCCACGATTGGCTGACCCGTCCAGACGGGGCAACTCTCGCGAGCGCTGTCGCAGACGGTTACGACGAAATCAAACTCAACGTCCTTAATCTCTTCCCAGGATTTACTCCGAGCGTCTGCGGCATCGATGTTGTAAACATCCTTCAAGACCTGAACCGCCAGCGGATTCACTTTTCCGGTTGGAAATGATCCAGCACTAAAAACCTGGAAGCGCACGCCACCCAGGCGCCTCAACAGGTACTCGCCTAAGATACTTCGAGCAGAATTGCCGGTGCACAGAAATAAAAACTTGTACGGTCTGCTTTTCATTTTTACCTCTTAGCCCGTTTATGGAATCTGCTCGTTGCGGTGATCATTCTGAGCCGGCATTAGCCACCGAAAAAGAACCGTCGCAGCCACACCGCCTGCGAGTTGGGCCAGAACAAAACCGGGTACATCAACCGGACGGATTCCTGCAAAGGTATCGCTCAACGAACGTGAAACAGTCACTGCGGGATTAGCAAAAGACGTCGAGGCTGTAAACCAATACGCCGCGCTAATGTAAGCTCCTACGGCCATCGCTACAACGGCCACCTGCGAGCGGCTGGCCGCGAGGATCACACCTACTAATCCGAATGTCGCAATGAACTCACTGAATAATTGTGCCGTGCCCGTTCTGGGGTGATTAGACATAAAAACGGCCGGCAAACCGAACATGAGATTGGCCGTAACAACGCCGCCAATTCCACCCACGACTTGAGCGATCAAATAGAGGGGAACATCTTGCCAAACCAGCTCGCGACGTAAAGCAAAAGAGAGCGTCACGACTGGATTAAAGTGCGCGCCTGACATTGGAGCAAAACTTATAATCAAAGCGCCAAGTGCAGTTCCTGTGGCCACAGTGTTGGCGAGCAGGGCCAGCGCCATATCTCCCCCTGCAAGGCGCTCCGCCATGATGCCCGACCCAACCACCGCGGCCAGTAAGAAGAGCGTTCCTAATGCCTCAGCAACAACCCGCTTTGCTAACGGTTGATGCATTCGTGACTCCGATCGGTGTTGGCGCACAGCACGCCGCGCTTTCAGCTTTCAATGCTTCACTATTACTTACAGCGTCGTCTAGTTTCGTTCCGCACTCGCAAGGTGCTGTTTCGGCGAGATTGTCCTCGAGGACGACGAATACTTCCCACTCGTTGCCATCAGGATCGCGCACCCAGGTCTTGTCTTGCAGTGCATAACAACAATTAGTCTGCATTTCGTCGCGCGTTAACAAGCCCTCCTCGGTCCATCTTTCGCGAATGGCGAGAACATCGTCTGTAGATGCCACCTGAATTCCCAGGTGCGACAGCGCGCCACGTTCGTTAAAGACGTGCTGATTAAGTGTCAGGTTTAAGGGCGGATTTTGGACGTCGAATTTCGCGTATCCGGTTCTCACTTTGCTCGGTTCAATGCCCAAAAGTTTCCGATAGAACTCAAGACTCACGCCTACGTCTTTAACGTTCAACGCAAGGTGCGCTTTTAATGTCTGAACCATTTCAATTCTCCTTATCGACTAAAATCACATACGCATAAGCATATATGCGAGGCAGTATGCGACAAGTATAGACATATGTCAAGGCATATGTGTTTATGTTATTATTCAGCGGTATGGCAAAGAGAGAAAAACCCTTCGATCGTGAGTTGTTCTTTCGGGCACTGGCAGACTCAACCCGTCTGCGGATCATCAACCTTATAGGCGATCAAGAGGTCTGCGTCTGTTTTTTCGTGGAGATATTGAAAACGAATCAGCCAAAGATTAGCCGGCACCTGGCTTATTTACGTCGAGCAGGTATTGTCGCGACGCGACGTGAAGGAATCTGGATGCACTACAGGATTTCGACGCCCAACAATGAGAACGCCGCGAAAGTGCTGATGGACGTGCGCGAGTGGCTCGCGAACGATCCTGCTATGCAGCAAGATCGAAAACGTTTAGAGAAGATTTGTTGTGCACCACAGTTGCCGATCCAATTGCAAGGCAGTCCGAAGCCACTGCCCGTAGCGTCGTAGTCCGCACTCGGAGTCGCGAGCGCCTGCGCTAAGTTTCGGCGGCTTCTGCGTCCCTCGCCGCAAGACTCGGCGGCACAGGCGCCGCAACGACCGGCTTCGCCTCTACGAGGCGCGAGTCCCCCCCGACATCCATCCCAACATACCTCTTGCGCGTAAAATTAAACCTGTCATACTACAGATAGTTCTCACGACAACTATCTTCAACAAATCCTTGCGATACCGCGCAAGATAAGAATCCCTACATCGGGGCTTCCTGGCGTTATCCAGGTTTGTTATTCGCACTCAACAGCGGAGAGATAGCATGAACAAGATTCTCACTTTAATGACCGGCATCGGCCTTGGCTCCTTGCTGGTATATCTGTCAAAGAAAAAATCGGCTCCGGAGTTTGCCTGTAACGAAGTCGAAGAAGTGATCGGTGCTTCCTCATCCGACCTTTGTAAACAAGCAAATCAGAAAAAGATTGTCGACGACAGCCCGAGCTTGCAGCTCGTGCAATCGCAATGCAGTGACCTGGCCGGATTGCTGACAGATCGAAATAAACTCGTAAATACTCATAGTTCAATTTTGAGCCGATGTATTTCGAGTTGCCGGGATATCTCTAAGCTGCCATTAGCGAGCAGGGTGCTGCCGGGCATCGTTCAATGCCGGCGTCTGGTCTATAGGCTTATTACGCGAGTCTCTTTTCGCTTATCCCTTTGCGCCCTCGGGCTAAGAGTACTGCTGCGGGTTCGCGCCGCTAAAGGAACGCGGAGATCGGCGGGGATAAGTGACACGCGATATTCAAAAACAGAGTGTGCGTCTGTGATAGGTGTCATGTCGTTGGCGTTTTTCCTGCGTCTCTCAGTATTGCGCGGTCAGACACCTATAATCGCGGATGGCGTTTACTATGCGACCATGGGGAAACATCTCGTGGCGGGGAATTTACAGGAGGGACTGAGCACCTTCTGGCCGCCATTATATCCTTTACTGGTGGGGCTCTCCTCGCTGGTGTTTCGAGACATAGAGACCGGTGGCAAATTCGTTTCAGTACTGGCGGGCAGTGTGCTGGTCATACCCCTCTACTCGTTGATTCGGGTTTTGTACGGCAAAGATGCGGCGTTCATCGGTGCGGTTTTGGTTGCCATACACCCGACATTGATCCATTACTCGACGGCCCTTTTAACAGAGTCTACTTATACAACTTTATTCGTGACCATATTGTTCGCAGGACTGAGAGCGTTGTCGGGCGGTGCCTACGTGGCCTTCTTCTCCGTAGGGGTGGCGCTTGGAGCTTGCTATTTACTTAAACCCGAAGCCATAGGCTACGTGGGCTTGATGGCGGCCTTGACGTTGTATACGTCGCACTCGGGTAATCACCTGCCGCCTTCCGAAGTGCTGGTCAGGATCATGGCCCTGGTCGCAGGCGCTTCGTTACTTTCTTTACCCTATATTTTGTTTCTTCGCCGGGCGACGGGCGGGTGGACCATCAGTGATAAATTCCAGGCCCACTTTCACCCGAGTGAAAGTTGGGAAAAAAGGTGGCTCGGCCTGCCAGAAGGTCAGACGACGACCCTGGCTGACCGGCTGTATGTCGGGATTTCTCGGAACGATGATTCATTAGAAAACAGGGGATTGCCCGACGCAGACCTATCAAGCCTACGAATGATGACCGCCCGCAGTATCGAAGCGCTGAGATCAGAAGCAAGACTTCTGATCTATGGCATGACTCCGCCGCAGTTCATGTTGCTCATGGCCCTGGGCATGTTCAAGACGGAATGGTTGAAGGAGCTTTACCTATTATCATTTTTTACTTTCGCCCTAATCGGGTATGCCCTGTGTCCGGATGAAATCAACGAGAGACTGCTGATGCCTTTACTGCCTGTAACAGTCTGCTGGGTGGCCGGAGGGTTCAAGGCTGTCGAGGACTGGCTCGCGAAAATTTCGCGCGACGTCCCATTTATAAATCCGCCCACACTCAGGTTATTGATGATAACCACCCTGGCATTCTCCATGCTGCCCTGGGTCGTCTACGCCTTGATGGCGATGCCTGCGGCGCCTATGGTCGAATATAAAGAGGCCGGAAGATGGGTTAAAGAGCACTCGCAGACGCCACTGCTGATTATGGCGACCGCGCCATTCATAGCTTTTTACGCGGGAGGACGCCACGTTTATCTGCCCGCGGAGAAGTATCAAACAGTCGTCGAACACGCAAGACGCCTTAACGTTGATTATGTCGCGATAGACGAGGCACACATATCCAACGGAGTTTTCGGTAGTAATGAATACTCCGATTTACGGTTGCTGCTTGACGAGGGAAGTCACCATCCCGGACTCAGGCTCATTTATAGTTTCGACCGCATGCCGGGTCGGAAGGTACTCATATATACGTTGACCTCTGAACTCTAACCCTTCCCTGAAGAGGTCACTATCTTTTGCCACACGCTGTTAAGCGAACTCCATCGCGCGAGTCGAGAAGTGCAAGGCAGAGGAAATAAAGAGGGACTCCGCAATTCGACGTGTCCGGCTGAAGACGGGCGCGGAGCGAGCAGAGTGCGTCGGGCAGATTTTAACAGCCCGCAGGCCGGCGAGAAGATCGTTATTCTCGGCGGGGGCATAACCGGGCTGACGGTAGCGTGGGAATTATCCAAGAATTCCGAGTTACCCATTCTCTTGATTGAGAAGAATGTCAGTACCGGCGGACTGGCGGGCTCATTTCACCGGCGAGACCGGATATTCGACTTCGGCTCTCACCGAATCCATGAGCAGTATGACCCCGAGGTACTCGGGATCATCCGGGAACTCCTAGGCGACGAATTGCTTAAAAGACCCAGAAGAGGGCAGATCAGAATTCAGGGTAAGTTTCTGAATTACCCGCCGGCAATCACTCAAGTACTAACGAGTTTCGGGTTGGCCCAGGGGATACGACTTGTCCGGGACTTCCTGCTATCAAACAACTTTTTCTTCATCCCACATCGCGCGACACTGTCAACTCCGCGCACATCTTTCGAAGAATATGCCACGCGGGCCGTCGGTAAGAGTCTCTATGAGAGCTTTTACCGGCCGTACGCCTTAAAACTGTGGGGGGTGTCGCCGGCTGCGTTGTCATTCGAGCCCGCAGTAAGCCGCGTCAGGAAATTCGAACTGCGGGCGGTGTGGAAAGAATTAAAGAATAAGGCGACCGGCGCCACGAGCCATTCCTTCTACTACCCGGCGAGAGGCTTCGGCCAGATCGCAGAGAAGATACAGGAGCGGTTTATCGACAACGGCGGCGAAATACTGTTTGAAAGTAGTGTCGAGCGTTTGGAGCTGAAGAATGATTCCGAGATCGAAGCGATTCACGTAGAGACTGGGGAGGGAGAATGCCGGCGGCTATGCGCCAGGCTACTTATCTCAACAGCCCCGATTGAGGTATTACATCAGTTAGTGTGCTCCGCGTTGGGCGGCGGGGAGACAGCCGAGCTGGGTTTATCCTGGCGTTCACTCCGGATCCTTTACCTCTTCACAAAGGATAAAACTCCCTCGGTCCAGGAGACGTACTACTTTCCTGAATCGGACGTGATCTTCGGGCGCGTTTCCGAACCCGCCAAGTACAGTCCATTCTTAAATCAATTCGAAGAAATAACGGCGTTGGTGATAGAGATTCCGTGCACCTTCGGCGATGAAATTTCGAACCTCGAAGATGAGGTTATCGCGGATCGCTGCATCGACGATCTTCGTAGACTGAAAATCCTGAGCCCTGGGCCCACGAAGGATTCTGAATATTTTTCGCGCAGGATCAAAAATCTTTACCCCGTCTATGAGCTGGGATGGAGAGAGAAATTAGACGAGGCCCTGCGGAGATTTAATTCGATCAAAAATTTATATTCGCTGGGAAGGTCCGCTCTTTTCCTACACTGTAATGTAGACCACTGCATGTCGATGGCGCTGAAATTGGCACGCCATCTTTCTGACAAGAAGACTCACGAGGACTGGGAGCGTTCTCTGAATGACGTTTTTAACCTCTCGCTTCACGAATAACTCTTAAGCACGAGCTTCAACCAATGGCATTAGAGTTCAGACCCCGCGATTTTGCCTACCCGGGGGCACTCATTAAACTGCGTTCCACCTTCGAGAAGACGCAGTGGTTTACCAAGGACGAGCTGATTCACTATCAAGAGCAATTGCTCCGCCGAATTATCGAACATGCTTACTCTTTCGTGCCGTACTACCGCGACCTCTTTGACAGCGTTGGCTTGAAGCCGGGCGACATTCAGCGCCTCTCCGATCTCAATCATATCCCGATTTTAAGCAGAGACATTTTGCGCTCCCAGTTCGAGAGAATGAAAGCGACGAACTGCCGAGCGTTCCATCCGCAGGCACTTTGTACCAGCGGCACGACGGGGCAAAGGATACAGTTCCTCGTTGACAAGCCGTCGAACGTTCTGGAGTTCGTTTATTACTGGCGATACTGGAATTGGGCCGGTTACAGGCTCGGGAACCTTTTTGCCGAGTTCTCCAGCGGTTTCTTCTCGAAGAATAAAGATAGAGTCCGCTCGACGACCCATCTTCAAAGGCTGACCGGCAGGTTGCTGCTCGACAGCAGCACGATGTCGCACGCTATGGCCAGGGATTACGTGAAGGCCATCGTGAAACACCGACCACTCTTTCTTAAAGGGTTGCCGTCGGTACTCTACTACTTCTCACTCTTTCTGCGGCAGCAGGGCGTCGATAACATATCTTTCAAGGCGGTCTTCTCCACGGGCGAGATACTCGTCCCGCGTTTCAGAAAGCTTATCGAAGAAACTTTCGGTTGTAAGGTTTACGACTCATACGGCCACATGGAGCGAACCGTCGCGATCTCGGAGTGTCCAAGCGGAGGGCTGCACATCAACCCGGACTACGGCGTATTGGAACTTGTGCGTCACGGCGCCCAGACTGTGGATGCCAACCGTGGCGGGTCGAGTTACACGGCGAGGGTCGTCGGAACTTCACTGTACAATCTCAGTATGCCGCTCCTCCGTTACGACGTCGGGGATACCGTCCTGGTTGACCCGGAGAAAAAGTGCGCGTGCGGCCGGCAATTCCCACTTGTCACCTCGGTGGGCGGAAGGCTGAGCGAGGTCATCATCACCCCGGAAGGTAATGTGATCACGGCGGCGTTTCTGATCTTTGAAGACGTGCCGGATATTTTGGCAGGACAAATCGTTCAGGAATCGCTCGACGAGTTGCGCGTCTGCATAGTGCCGGACGCGCAGTTCTCAGCGGCCGCAGAGGCACGGTTAACGTCGCGCCTGCAAACGCTGGTGGGCCCGGCCATGAGGATAACGACGGAGCGCTGCGCGGACGTGGACGAACTCCGTGGGGAGTCCGGCAAAGTCAGAGCCGTCGTGTCGAAGCTCGACTGCTTAGCGCGCGAGCTCTGGCATGCCACCTCGCGAACGTCTTAACCTTGAACTGCTCTGCCCCGAAATGCTCAATCGCAAACCGCGCGTTGTGATCTTCCGCGACCGGCAGCCCTTTGAGTAAAAATATTTTCCTCCCGGCAGCATGACTTTCCAGCAACGTGGAGATGCCGGGTTTGGTAATGACGCTCGCACATTCCCTGAGTGACGGCGCCAGCGACGGCGTGACACCGTAAACTTGAATTCTGTCGTTGCCGTTGAAGAGGTGCTGCATCTGCTCGTATGCCTTTTTATTCTCGCCGCACACCGCGTGAATCTTTAACTCCGGCAAAGCACTCGACAATTTCTTCACGGTTCCGGCAAACGGTCCCTGTCCCCAAAAGCCGCAGACGAGTAAGACACTGTTGATGTCTCCCTCGACATTCGAAAGATCCTGGTATTCGTGCTGGGCCGGCAGATTGATGTTAATGAATCTCACGTGATCGGGCAGTGCAAACCCGAGCGCGTTTCGGCTGACGGGAGACAAAAATCCATTCATCTGTTCCCAGAACAGATACTTCCATCCCAGGTTTTTGCCGTACTCACCTAACACACCCCACACCGACAGATCGAATCCTTCCCGCCTTTTCAGGTTAGAAACCCAAAAGGCCGGGCGATGGCTGACGCAGATGACCGTTTTGGCATCGAGCGCTTCGATCTTCTCACCCAAACGTCCCAGGTCCGCCGCGTTGAATAATTTCTCTCTCAGGTATTTGCGGTAGTAAAAAAGCGGCACCTTGTAGGTGAGGTATAAGAGCACTGGGAAGTGGTCCGTAATATATTTGTACCGTTCGAGGTCCTCATTGACCACCTTGGGAGAGACGAACTCCTCAACCGGGATGTGATGGACAGGATGCTTATCTCCCAACCTCTGTCGGATTGCCTCGCCGATGGCGTACATCCCCCGCCCGACCACCGTACTGACGATGAGGATTGGCGGTGCGAAGTGTTCGGACAGGTCTTCAACCTCAAAGTATCTTTCGCTTGGCATCGTATAAGTAGAGGGCGTCGCACTTACTACAAATGGGAAGCGGCCCCTCCCGCCTGAGCGCTCTGAACTTCGCGTACTCGGGGGAGTTCCAGATCTCCATCACGCCTTTCTCGTTTAAGTTTCCCACGCCCAAATCCGGGTAGAGCACGCAAGGTCTGACCGCCCCGTCGGGGGTGATGTCCATGCGCACCCACTGCTTGTAGCAGAACGTGTTGCCGAGCGGGACTTGGGGCTGATCGACGAAGGTGTAGATGTCGCCCGGCTCTTCGAGATAGCAGGAAATCTGAATCGGCCATTTCTCATTTTTAATTCTTTCGTACTCCTTCACGAATTGCTCCTTGTCGAGTTCGTAGGGAAGGAGGTAGGCCAGATGTGATGTTGGGGTAATCTCGAAATGCTTGCGCATGAAATCTTCATACTCTCGGGCCTGCTCCTCGGACACGAACCAGCACAGGTTGAGGACGACCCAGTCCACGCCCAACCCGACCATCTCGCGGCAGAACTTATACATGACGCCCACGTTTTCGGGCCGGATGGTGAACTGGATGCCGACGTATGGAGGGTTCCGGAGGGACTTAATGAGCTTGATGTTCTTCGTCACGCGATCGTAGACGCCTCTACCCCTGATTCGGTCGTTCTCACGCCTGAGTCCGTCGAGCGAGACCAGATATGTCAGGTAAGGATTATCGGCGCTCACATCTTTATAGCGATGCAGCAAGGTGCCATTGGTGCAGGTGATCGCGAAACAGCGATGCTCTTTAAGCGCCCGCGCGAGCTTGTCGAAATTCGAGTAAAGCAGCGGCTCGCCGCCGATGAGGATGAAAGAGGGGTGGCGTTTACCATATTGGGAGAACAGGTTCTCGACTATGTCCCACGAAAGCTCCTCGTTTACCGTCTCGGGCGAATCCTGTTTACACCACCCGGCGTCTCCCCACTCGTAACACATGGTGCATCTCAGGTCGCACCTGTACGTGAGCACCAGTTTGTAGACGAGGGGCGGCGGCACCTGGTCGTCATTCCCGGCGTTCTTTTCGAGCCACCTGTAACGCTCAAAGAACTTCAGCTTCTTGACGATCAAGTGTTCGACGTAGCGCGGATGCCTCCACGCAAGTTTAGTCAGGCCGCTGATGGACGGAATGGGCATGATGATACTTCTCCCAGCCGGCGCTAAGACTCGGCAACGATGAGGCGAACTCCTTGCGGCGAAACCCTTTCGCAGAAGAGAGTTTTGTAGCGTAGCCCAGCCTCAACAGGGATCCGATTTTATCGGGTGAGCGAAGGAGATAATGGCCGAGCCTCTCGATCTCGTTGCGCATGACGTGATCCCTCCCGAGGTACCCGGCCACGTTGACAACCCAGAGAAAATGACGAGACAAAGGGCACTGTCGAAAGGTGTTGTGGCCCGAGCGTGAAGGTTGTTTGAGTGCCCGCCCGGCGGCGAGGCGCGTGAAACATACGCCCATAGATTCGGCGTGTCAATGGCTTCCGTAAATTCGGTCCCTGGTGGTGTCTTAATTTCCTCTCTGCGTATCTCTGCGATCCTCTGCGCCTCTGCGGTTATACTTTTCGGACTCTT